>JAGVUP010000153.1 GCA_019136215.1 Chloroflexota bacterium
GGCTTTGTGACGGTGGATGAACAGATGCGCACGAATGTGCCCGGCATCTGGGCGATTGGCGACCTGACTGGCAAGCTGCTGCTGGCGCATGCCGCTTCAGCGATGGGCATCCTCTGCGCAGAAGCCATCGCCGGAAGCTCGCCGCGCGGTTTGGACTTCCGCATGGTCCCGCGCGCGACGTATTCCTCGCCCCAGGTGGCGTCTTTTGGCTACACCGAGGCGCAGGCGAAAGCGGCGGGTTTCGCGGTAAGGATTGGCAGGTTTAATTTCCTCGCCAACGGCAAAGCGCTGGGGCTGGGAGACTACCAGGGCTGGGTGAAGCTGGTCACGCAAGAGGAAAGCGGCAAGCTTTTGGGCGCCGTGATCGTCGGACCGGAGGCTTCGGAGCTGCTGCCCGAGCTCGTCTTGGCTCAGGCGGCAGGGCTTACCGCCGAAGATATTGCCCGGACGGTGCACGCCCACCCGACGCTTTCGGAGGCGTTGATGGAAGCCGCTGAATCCGCGCTTGGCACCGCGATTCACGGGTAGCGGCGATCGTATAGTAAAACGGGACGGACGGATTTCACCCTGTTTTAGAATTTTTACAAAAACTAATTGCATATTGCATCCAGTTAAGCAGGATTTACAACTGCGGAAATTGCTGGTTGCCGCCAAAAAACAACATGAAGGCTGTTGCAAAAAATTTAGCATTCATGGCTTAATTTTTCTCCTCCGGCGCATGATTATGCTATACTTTATCCATGAAATCAGCGGCTGGTTCTCTTAGCTGTGCATTTAAGAAAACTTGGATTCAAAGAAGGGGCTAAGGCGAAAGTATGCTAAACAAGTTCCCTCACCTTCCCGCGCCCGCGAAAGATGCTGTGGCAGGCTTGGTGCATGCCTCCTCCGAGGAGGGCAAACGCCTGGTAGTCAGCTTGGGGCACAATCTGTCCTCCGGTTATTTCGACCTGGCAGGCGCCTCGGGACTGAGCCTGCAGCGGGCGCTTTTGAAACGCTCGCTCTTCAACGACTATCCGCTCCAGTCCTTCAGCGGTGACGGGGTTTTGGCTTGCCTGAGCCGCATGGTGGTGCACGGCGCGTACCGCGGAGCGCTTGCGAGCGAGCTTTTTAATGGCGCTCTCAGTCGATTGAGCGGAGCCGCGCCGGCAGCTTATGCCGCCAGCCTGGTAAATCAGTTGCCCGATCCTGACAATGCCGGTTTGCTGCTGGCAGGGCAGATGAGCCCGATGCTTCTGCTGGCGCTCGACCAGGCGGACCGCCGTTCGCTTCCGGCTGTCAGCGCGATCGCCTCGCTGAGCGGACAGGCGGCAGGTTTCTTTGGAAATTCTGTCTGCCTGATGGGCGAGGATGTTTTTGATGCCGCCGGCAAGTTTGACCAGCGCAAGCCTGTTCTGGCAAGCCTGAGCGCTCAGGATTGGCTGCGTGTGGCTATCAGCCTCGGGCTGCTGATCGGCGCCGTGCTGAAGATGGGAGGGATACTGCCTTGAAACGCCTGCCTGCCCTGATCGTCGGGACGCTGAGCGGTTTGGTCGTTTTGGCTGCCATGTTCCTGATGCCCCGCGGAGGCGCCGTCCTCGAGGCGGTGCTGCGCTGGGTGATCATTCTGGCAGCCGTCGCGCTGCTGGTAGCAGTAGCCAGCTTGGTGCTGACTCATCTGCGCTTCATCGTGGCTGGCAGGAAAGGTTTTTTGCTCTCCCTGGTCTTGGTCGGCAGCTTTACCGCGACGCTGATTTTTGGATTTTTGCGCGGAGTAGACGACCCGCTCTTCCTCAAATGGGTGGGAGCAATCGTCCGACCGATCGAAACCGCCCTGCTGGGTCTGGTCGCGTTGGTAATGATGAGCGCGGCAATGAAAATCTTCCGCGAGAGGGGCTGGTCGGCGCTGACCGTGTCTTTCGGCGCCAGCGCCGTGGTCTTCCTGATCCTGGGGCTCGGATTTTTGCAGAGCCTGAAAATCCCAGTGATCAATGAGGTCCTCCGCTTCGTGGAAGGGCTGCCGATGATCGGCGCCCGCGGATTGCTGATCGGCATCGGCATCGGGCTTTTGATGATGGCGTTCAGAGTGTTATTTGGCATGGAAGGCTCCGGAGATGACTGAAGAATCTTCTGAACTCAACCTGTGCCCGAATTGCGGCAAAGAAAACCTGCCGATGGCGACCCGCTGCGTCCACTGTGGGGCGGAAATGGAATCGCTTTTCACGTTTTATGGGCAGAAAGATTTTCCGGAAGACGAAGCGGAAGAAACCCCGCCCGTTACCGAAATATGCGCAGCGATCCTGCCCTGCAGGCGCCCGGTAACCCTGAGCCGGAAGCGCAGCAGCCTCCGGAAGAAGCCGCTGAGGCTGCCTCTCTCCCTTCAGAGCCACTGCCCGACTGGCTGGCGAAGGTGCGCGAACGCGCTCAGGAGGATGAGGACGCAGTCGGCGACCTGGTGAGCGGGACGATGGCGATGGACGCCGCGCGCAGTGAGGATGGCGCGGCAAGCGTCGAAGGCGAATTCAATGCCTGGATCATCCGCATCCGCGAAAAAAGCCAGCAGGAAAGCAGCGCGCGCGCGCGGCAGATCCCTAATGAACCTGAAGAACCAGACCAGGCGCCGGAATGGCTGCGGCGCATCCGCGCCCTGCGCCCTCAGCCTGAGGAGGAACAAACTCAGGAAGTTCAAGCCACCCCCGCCTTTTTGGACGACCTCCCGCGGGAATGGACGGACGAGGCGCTGGCGGAGCTGCGCCGGCAGGCTCTGGCGGAAGAAAGGGACGAAGAAACCGAGCCGCTCGCGTCTGAGGAGGAGCAAATGAGTGGGCCTTCCGTGGAAGAGCCGCAAGAAACTCCAGCGGAAGAGCCTGAGCGGTTGGAAGATTTCCACAACATTCCGGAAGAAGAGGAAGTAACTCCTCAAGCGCTTGTTGATGAGAATTTGACCCCAACCGCGGAGGAGGAATATCCGGTTGACGCCACGCAGCAGGCTGAACCTCCGCATGAGGAATCTTTGCCAGAAGAGATGCCCGCAGACGCGGAAAACGTTGAAGCGGAGCCTGAAGAGGTTCCGGAAAATGAAGCGGATGGGGCAGAAAGCGCCCAGCCAGCCGCGGAACCTGAAGAAGAACCCGCTGGATCCGAATTGCCCCCTGCGAGCGATGCTGTTCCTCCGGACTTGCTGCTCCTGCGCGATCAGCAAAACCGCGCCAGCCTCCTGGCTTCGCTGATTGAAGAGGAAGGGCGCGTTACCGCCGGGAAACAAGCCGCTCCCAAGC
>JAGVUP010000035.1 GCA_019136215.1 Chloroflexota bacterium
TCTACCCTAAAGAACTGGTCACCCCCTTATAAAAATCGGGTTGCCTAAACTGTCAGACCTCATCCACGTCAGTCCACCTTCCTCCGCGGAGAAATAAAGAGGCAGAGAAATTGCATTTGTGGATGGTAACGGGATCGGGCTACTACCGCAAAAGTATGCCTTTGCTTATGGATAGGTTCGAATCTAATCACTCGGCGGAAATCTCGGTCAGGACTTCACCGATATCGCCGTGGAATACGAAATCCGCCTGTCCGTCATAGGCGGTGGAATCGCGGTTGATCAGGATCAGGCATTTCCCACGGAAATAGTTCACCAAACCTGCTGCTGGGTATACAACCAGCGAGGTGCCTCCGACAATGAGGCAGTCGCAGCGCGATATGGCGGTGAGGCTTGCCTGGAGGACATCGGAATCAAGCGATTCCCCGTAGAGCACCACATCCGGTCGCACCAACCCGCCGCATGCATCGCACGCGGGCGTCGATCGCATCGAGAATACCTTCTCCGCAGGATAAGGGCGGCGGCAGCGCATGCAGTAAAAACGTTTCATGCTGCCGTGAAGCTCATAAACCACCTTTGATCCGGCTTGTTGGTGCAGGTCGTCGATGTTTTGCGTGACCACCGCGGTTAGTTTCCCCCGTTTCTCCATCGCAGCCAGCGCCGCGTGCGCTTTGTTTGGCTTGGCGTCAGGGTAATAGAGAGAACCGCGAAGGAAGTCGTAAAATTCGTCCGGGTGATGGAGAAAAAAATAATGGCTCAGCATTGTTTCTGGCGCGTAACGGGAACCGGTTTGTTGGTTGTAAAGACCGGTCGCACTGCGGAAATCGGGGATACCCGAAGCTGTCGAAACGCCTGCCCCGCCGAAAAACACCACATTACGGCAATTGGCGAGGCTTTCCTGTGCAGCTTGAAGCCTTTTTTTCATCCGTTAAATCCCTCGATTTTATTGACAGTTTTCGCGTTGGTATGCGCCGCTCGGTCTGCGGTAGCGTTTACTGTTGAGATTTCTACTTGCCCGAATTGTTTGCCGATCTTGTTCAGGAGCGGCAGCCAGTTGATAAAAAGCGCGACGCCGATGCCAATCAGAGTGCCGATTACGCGGTCTATGGTGTAGCCCAGCGGGTCAGTCGCGCCGGCATTGATTGTTACGAGCAGAAAAACAACGACGGTAATGGCTAATCCTCCCTGCATCTTGATCGCAATCATCAGCATCATGAGCGGGAGAGTTAAGATGCCAGCCAGGAAGAAGTAGATCAGCGAATTGAGTTCCAGGTGCAGACGCTGGTAGAAGAAGGAAATAAACAAAAAGCCGTAAAGACCTGCGATCAAGGTGCCAACGGTGCGGTCTACAGCGGTCTTGAAGGTAGACTTCAGGGTTGGCTGCATACAGACGATGGCGGCGATGCTCGAGTGGTAGGACATGCTCGGGTCGCGGAAAAACTCGATGACAAGGCAGATAGTTACGGCAAGGCAGGTTTTGATGACCCGCATTCCGGGTGAGTTGCTGATGAGGAATGATGTAAATTGCTTCCAGACAGATTTTTCTTGCAAATTCGCCAACTTTCTTAGTGTATTGTATTCATAATAACCGATTAATGAAAAGATGGGAAATCGAACCAAATCATCATCCTTCGAAAGGGGATTGTATAATATCTGAAGTAAATACTAGAACGGAGAGTTTATGTGCGGAAGATTTACAATGGCGATCGACTCGGACGACGTGCGCACGCAGCTCGCGTTGGGGCAGATGCCGCTCGATTGGGCGCCGCGTTACAACATCGCGCCCACGCAGGAGGTTGCTTGTGTGCCCTTCGCTGAAGCACGTTCGGTGCACTGGTTCCGCTGGGGTTTGGTGCCCTTTTGGGCGCAGGACCCTGCGATCGGCAGCGGCATGATCAACGCCCGCGCCGAATCCGTCGCCGAAAAGCCCGCTTTCCGCAATTCCTTCAAGAGTAAACGATGCCTGATCCTTGCCGACGGCTTTTATGAGTGGCGCAAGACGGGTAAGGGCTCAATTCCTTTCTATTTCAGCCTGCGCGGCGGAGAAGCTTTTGCCTTTGCTGGCTTGTGGGATGATTGGGAGCCTAAGGGTGTCAGCTCCGAACCAGGACTGCCGGGACTCACGACCTGCGCCATCATCACCACTGCCGCGAACAGCCTCCTTGCGGATGTGCATCCGCGTATGCCCGTCATCCTTAAGGGGCAGGCGATGTGGGACTGGCTGCTGGAACCTGATGTGAAAAGGCGTCTGAACCTCTTGCAGCCTTTCGACGCGCAGCAGATGCAGAGATGGGAGGTCAGCCGCGAAGTCAACAATCCCGCGCGGGACGACCCCTCCCTCATTCAGCCGGCAGGCGGCGGATTGTTTGACTGAGTAGTGCAGAAAAAACTGGTTTTCCCATTGAGTCCAAGCTGTGTTGTAGTCAATTCCCAATCGAGTAGAATTACCAATATAAATCGCTGGGGTTTGCCCACGGTTTGTAAATGCTTGCCTGGAGAGAAAATGAAAAAGCGTATCCTTCCATTATTGATCCTGACTGCCCTGAGCCTTCTGATGGCTGCCTGCAAGCCGGACCTGGCTGCCATCCAACCAACAGCCATACCAACTCTGACGACTTCTACTGAAGCAGCGGAATCGGCAGCGGAAGAAAGCCCGGAGGACGCCAGCCTGGGGTGGTGGAATGATGCGGTTTTCTATGAGATCTTTGTGCGGTCCTTCAAAGACAGCGACGGGGATGGCATCGGAGATTTCCGCGGGATCATTGAAATGCTTGATTACCTCAACGACGGAGACCCCAATACCACCTCTGATCTCGGGATCACCGGCATCTGGCTGATGCCAATCTTCCCATCACCTTCCTATCACGGTTACGATGTGACCGATTACAAGGCAGTCAATCCGGATTACGGCACTCTGCAGGACTTTCAGGATTTGCTGGAAGCCTGCCACGAACGTGGAATCCGCGTCATTGTCGACTTCGTGATCAATCACACCTCTTCGGAACACCCCTGGTTTGTTAGCTCGAAAAACGAAGCCAGTGAATATCGCAGTTGGTACGTCTGGTCGGATACCAAGCTAACCCAGACCGGACCCTGGGGGCAGAACGCATGGTATGAATCTGGCGGAAGTTTCTACTACGCGCCGTTCTGGAGCGGTATGCCGGATCTGAATTACAAGGAGCCCAAGGTGACTGAAGCCATGTATGATGCCACTAAATTTTGGCTGGACATGGGTGTGGATGGTTTCAGAGTGGACGCGGCACGCTACCTGGTCGAAGAAGGCGCCACACTGCAAGACGCGCAGGGTTCGATTGAGTGGTTCCAAAATTGGCGCGAGTACTATACGGGCATCAATCCTGAAGCGTATACGGTTGGGGAGGTCTGGACGGATACGCAGGTTATTGCCAAGTACGGTGAGCCGACACGCGGCATGCAGGAATACTTTATGTTCGACCTGGCAGGGGACATCCTGGGCGGCTTGTTTGCCCCTGATCCCTCGCGCATCATGGCGTCTTACCTGGAAACGCTTCAATACTTCCCGGATCAGCAATTTGCCACATTCCTGACCAATCACGACCAGCAGCGGGTGGCTTCCTTCTTCAGCGGGAAGCTCGACCGCCAAAAGCTGGCAGCTTTTGTCTACCTGACGGGTCCGGGCACGCCCTTCATCTATTATGGTGAAGAAATCGGCATGACCGGCAACAAGCCGGATGAGTGGCTCCGCACGCCGATGCAGTGGTCCGCGGAAGCGCATGCTGGCTTTAGCAGCGCTGCTCCCTGGGAGCCGCTTAACGACGGTTGGGAAGAGCATAATGTGGCTGTTCAGGACTCTGACCCGGAATCATTGCTCAACTGGTACCGAGGACTTGTGGGGCTGCGAAACCGCTACCCGGCGCTGCAAAAAGGCGACTACATCCCCTTCACCTCCTCCTGCCGCCGGCTCTACACCGTCGCGCGGGTCCTGGAGGGAGAAGTCTTGCTGACGGTTGCCAACCTCGGCGTGCAGAGCCTCGAAAACTGCACGATTGGGCTTGAGGGCAGTGATTTGGCGGGAACCTGGCAGACCGAAGCGGTTTGGGGAACAGCTCCCTTCGATGAAATATCTTTCGCCGATGACGGCTCTCTGACGGATTTTTTGGTTGCGCAAAGCCTGGCAGGCGGAGAAACTTTTGTACTGAAATTGACGCGCCCGTAACGCGGGCATGAAAAGAGGAAAAATGAAGAGATTACGATTCTTACTGGCAGCGGTTTTGAGTTTGGCGATCCTCGCAGGATGCTCGACCCCTGCGGTCACTCCCGATCCAGCGGACGTACCTGGGAATGTGACTGGCATGGAACCCACGGACCCTGCTGCCGAAGAAACACAGACAGTGCAGGAGTATCCGCTCTACGTTAACCTGACCTGGCATCAGCATCAGCCGATGTATTACAAGGATGAGAACGGCATATACACCCGCCCATGGGTGCGCGTGCATGCTACCAAGGATTACCTCGACATGGTTGAAATGATTGCCGCCCAGGAAGGCGTGAAAGCCACCATCAACATTACCCCCTCTCTTATCCGTCAGCTCCAGGATTACACCGAAAACGGAGCGAAGGACCTCTATTGGGTTCTGGCGGAAGTACCCGCGGCGGAATTGAGCGTGGAGCAGAAGACCTTCATCCTCGGGCGTTTTTTTGATGTCAACTGGGATCACATCATCGCGGTGCATCCGCGCTACCAGGAGCTGCTCAACCTGCGCGGCGGCACAGACGAAGCCGCGATTTCGTCAGCAGTTGAAAACTTCAGTGAGCAGGACCTGCGCGACCTGCAGGTTTGGTTTAATCTGGCATGGGTCGATCCCGACTATCTGGCGCAGGAACCTTTCAGCGCCCTTGTCTCCAAAGGCAGAGACTTCACCGAAGAAGATAAAACCACTCTTTTCGAAGGCATTCTGACGCTGATACGGCGCGTCCTGCCAACCCACAAGGAATTGCAGGATGCAGGCATTCTTGAGATCACCACGACCCCCTATGCCCATCCGATCCTGCCCCTGATCTATAACACAGATCTTGCATTGGTCGGCAACCCCAAGGCAATCATGCCCAGACAGAACTTCAGCTACCCTGAAGACGCTGCTGCTCATCTGAAAAAGAGCGTGGACATCTACGAGGCAGTCTTCGGGCGGGAAGTCCGCGGGCTATTGCCCGGAGAAGGTTCCGTTGCTGAGGAGATCGTGCCACTGGTCAGCGAGGCTGGCTACAAGTGGATGCAGACCGGCGAGCCTGTGCTCGTGGCAAGCCTCGGGTTGGGCGGGGACCGCTTTGCCCGCGAAAGCAGCGGCGTAGTGAAGGATCCTGACACTTTCTACCGTCCCTATTACGTGCAGGGCGAGAGCGGCGAGAAAGTAGCGGTTTTTTTCCGCGACTGGGTAATCTCGGACAAGATCGGGTTCAATTACTCGGGCATGCCGGGTGAGGCAGCCGCGGAGGATATGATCTCTTCGCTGGAAGCGATTCACGAAAGCCTGAAAGGCAGCGAAGGTCCGCACATCGTGACTATCATCGTGGACGGCGAAAACGCATGGGAAAACTATGATAACGACGGTAAGGAATTCTTCCATGCCCTTTATAAAAAATTGGCGGAAAGCGAGGTGCTTGAGACGATCACTCCATCCGAGTACCTCGAGCTATATCCCGAACAGCGTGAATTGGATGTCCTCTTCCCGGGGGCATGGTTCAGCGCTAACTACGAAACCTGGATTGGTGAGGGCGAGGAAGCTGAAGGCTGGGACTTGCTTGCGCGCGTGCGCGCGGACCTGAAGCAGTATGAAGACGGCACGCTCAGCGTAAGCCCCGAAGCTTTGGAGGAGGCGCAGGACTACATGCATTTGGCGGAAGGCTCTGACTGGTTCTGGTGGTACGGCACGGATCAGGATTCCGGGCAGGATACTTACTTTGATGAAGGCTACCGCGCCTTGTTAAAAGCGGTTTATGCATCTCTGGGCGTTGATTATCCTGCTTACCTGGATATTCCAGTGATCCAACCGCTGCCTCTCAATCCGGACTCGGCTGTCAGCGGGGAAATGACCGCGGAGCTCGACGGAATCGCAGGTGAGGGTGAATGGAGCAAAGCAGCGGTTTATTCCGCGGCAGAAGGCTCGCCATTCACCAGTTTTGCCTACGGGATGGACCAGGAGGATCTTTTTATCAAAGTTGAACTGGCAAAGCTTTTTGGCGGAAATCAGTCAGTGGAAGTCTACCTGAACGCTGCCGGAGACCAGGAGCGGCAGATGACCCAACTTGGCAGCGGGCGCTTGCTTGCCCCAGCCTCACGCGTTTTGGAGGTTAAGGCTGGGCAGACTACAGTTGCACTTTACTTGACAGATGGAGAAACCTGGACATCGCAGGAGGAAGCTGTTGGCAGAGCAGCCGTGAACGGCAACACGATCGAGTTGGAGCTGCCTAAGAGCGTGTTGGGGGAAGCCGGCAACGGCAACATGATTCCGATGCAGGTGGTCCTGCGGGATAAAGAAGCCGTTTTGCTGAACGAGGATGCGCCTTTGGCGATTCAGTACTTTAGTTTTGAACCTCTTACCAGCGTGCTGCTTATCCAGGACCCTGAAGGCGATGATTACGGTCCCGGTACCTATACTTACCCGACAGACGGCGTGTTTAAAGCGGGAGATTTTGACCTGACCGAATTTGAAGTCTCCGGTGATGGTGCGAACATCTATTTCAGCTTCACAATGAAGGCGCCGATCACTAATGGCTGGGGTTCGCCGAACGGTTTCTCGGTGCAGACTTTTGACGTCTATATCGACAAAGACCCTGGCGCTGGCACAGGCAACCGGATGCTCCTGCCCGGCAGGAATGCCGCGCTTCAAGAAGGCAGCGGCTGGGATGTGGCGGTGTGGGTCGAAGGCTGGACTCCGCAGGTGGTCGTCCCGGGTGAAGACCCGATGGCGGAGCCGGTAAAAGATACCGAAGCCACATCCGCGATGAAAGTTTACGTAGATCCAGGTAAGAACGCGGTGATTGCCAGCGTGCCTCTGGAATTCTTCGGAGAGGGCAGCCCTAAGGATTGGAGCTACGCAGCCGTTGTGCTCGGGCAGGAAGGCTACCCGTCCGAAGGGGTCTGGCGCGTGCGAGATGTCAATCAGAAAGCTGAAGCCTACCGCTTTGGCGGAGCCCCGCAGGATAACAATCACACCCGCATCATTGACCTCGCGCTTTCAATTGTGCAAAGCTACGATCAGAAGTCCTGGCTGAGCACCTATCCTTCATCCGCGCAGCCGATCGATGGAAAAGAGCCGGAACATTTCGCCCTCATTCCGATGATCAGCCAGGTCCAATAGAAAGGCGGAGATATGAGCTTTTACCTTACTGACAAACCGCGCGAAAATGTGGAGCTCAGGCTGAGCGACGGCAGAACCATCACCGGCGATCGAGGCGCACACCTGGAGGATTTTGTCCGCGTGGTGCAAAAAACTGACGAGCCTCTGATCGTCGGGGCAATTTTGGACGGGCAACTGCGTGAGCTGACCTATCCAGTTCACCGGGATGGGCAGGCGACGCTGATCACCATGGAAGACACTGACGGCGCGCGTATTTACCGGCGTTCATTGGTCTTTTTACTCGAAGTTGCTTTCAAACGCTGCTTCCCCAAGGCTGAGCTGACGATTGACCACTCGGTATCCTCTGGCGGATATTACTGCCAGGTGGGCAACCTGCCGGATTTTGGAGAAAAGGAACTTACCCAAATTAAAACAGTCATGTTGGATTTGGTAGCCCAGAATATTCCTTTCGTACGCGAAACCGTTCCGCTTGAGGAGGCAATCGCTTACTTTAAGCAGGTGGGTGAGGATGATAAGGTACGGTTGCTGAAATACCGCAAACGCCCCGACCTCGTCCTCTACCGCGCCGGCGAAACGCGCGACTATCATCACGGCTATATGGTGCCTTCTTCGGGTTACCTGAAATGGTTCGACCTCGATTTGCTTGATGACGCCTTCATTCTGCGCTTCCCAAGGCGCCATGCGCCTTCCGAGGTGCTGCCGATGGTGAAATATCCCACCCTGCTCAAGACTTTCAAAGAGTACGGTGATTGGCTTACCGCCCTGGGTATCCATTCTGTGGG
>JAGVUP010000201.1 GCA_019136215.1 Chloroflexota bacterium
CTGCTCATGCTCGATGAGCCGCTGGGAGCGCTGGACCACACCCTGAGGACGCAGCTCATTCAGGAACTGCGCGCCATGCTGCGCCAAAGCCAGATTCCGGTCATTTACGTCACGCATGACCGCGAAGAAGCCTTTGGGCTGGCTGACCGCCTGCTGATACTGCACGAGGGCGTCATCCTCCAGCAAGGGACGCCCCAGGAGCTTTTCAAGCAGCCCGCTTCTCCCTGGGTGGCGGAGTTTTTGGGGCTTGGCAATCTGGTGCCCGGCGTGGTGAGCCAAACCGAGCCTCTGACCGTAAAAACCGCTTTTGCCGAATTGAGCGTGCCCACACAGCGGCAAACGCTTGTTGCCGGTCAGGAATGCAAGCTCCTGCTCCGCCCTGAAGATGCTTTGCTCTCTTCGGCAGCGACCCCGGAAAGCAATGCCTTTGGGTGCGTCGTCCGCGACTCCCGCTTTATGGGCGAATACCACCAACTGGAGCTGCTCTGCGGCGGCGTATCGCTGCTCGCCCGCAGCCAAGAGCCCGCGCAAATCGGGGCAGGCCTTCAGGCGCAGTGGTCGCCGGAGAGGATTCAGGTCTTTCCAAACTCATGAGTCTCCGAACGTTGAACGTCATCAAAGAAAACTACCTCGGAGAGACGGTGTTTTGCTGGGAGGGAGAACTCCTCGCCAGTACGCCCGCCAGCCGCACGCTCCGCGCGCTGTTTGTTGGCGAGGGCGCCGCACGCGTGGACAAAATCCTTTTCGTTCCGGGCGACTTGATGATCGAACGCTATTATTCCGACCGCTGGTACAACATTTTTGAACTGCGGAAGGCTACGTCCAAGCTTGTGAAATGCTGGTACATCAACCTGAGTCGCCCTGCGCTCTTTGAACAGACGAGCATCCGCTGGCAGGACCTTGCCCTCGATCTGATAGCTTATCCAAATGGCAAATACCGCCTCCTCGATGAGGACGCGTTTGACGAATTGCCCATTCCTTCTGATGAGAAAACGCGCTGTCTTGAAACAGTGCGGAAAATTCTAAGCGAACCCGAATTAATAAAACCTGGCCTGGTTTTTCAACCAGGCAGGTTTCCAAAGCGTCTCGCTTAAAGGTAACTGAGAAGCGGGGTCAGCATGGACCATTCAAACCGGTACTGACCACTATCAACGAGATAATAAACAACGCCGGCGGCAATTGCCAGGCAGCAGCATAAAAGCAGGACAATGATCAATGCGATGAGCCAGCCTTTACCGCCTTTTTTCTGAGGCGGCTCAGTGTAGACGGGCGCAGGGTTCGGCGCAGGGGCTTCAGTGTAGGTCTGATAATTTTGTTCTGTCATAAATCACCTCTTCTAATGAATTATACTATTAATAAACTCGCTCAGCGGACCGCAGGCAACGATTCCGCCGATTAGTCCAAGCATAGCCAAAATGCTGAGAAAAATCGTCAGCACTCCCAAGCCGATCCCAACCCACCCGAGGATCAGCCCGGCTTGCGCCAGACGCTCGCCGCCGACACTGCCATGACTTTTCTCGATTTCGGATTTGGCAATGTATCCGGTAACCAACGCGATCACAGCGCCCCAAAACGGAAAGCCCACAAAATTCGCGATTCCGCCAATTAGGCTCAGGATCGACCAGACGGATGTTGTTTGTTCTTGTTTCATAATTGGTTGTTCTGTCATTTTACACCTCTTTTAGAATGTTTCTCCGAACTTTTTCTTACGACGACGCTCAATAATGGTGGCAATCAGCCAAATGGTCAGGAATACGATGATCACCATCAAAATCGGTACAACTACCGATAAAACCGAGACGATCACCGCGAATATGTCCTCGAGGCTGCTCACCACGGGCGTGCCAACCCCAGCCGTAGCCACTTCCACGGCAGGTCTGGCAACCACCGATTTCGCGGCGTGCACCGACCCCGCCACCAAAAGACCGCAAATGAGCGAAAGCACCGGATGGATCTCTGTGATGGATTTCGCGCTCGCGGCGAAGAGAATCGCGCCGGCAGTAGGGCGGATAAAGGTTTGGATGGCGTCATTCACTTGATCAACCACCGGCACCTTATCGGCAACTATCTCAATGATCACCAGCACGCCCAAAACGCCGATCGTCCACCAGCTTTCCAGGGCGTCCCAGGGCTTTGCCAGCTCGATCAGGTCGGTGAACTTTGCCAGCAGTGAAACCACCAGCAAGGGAATGTAGGCATTCAGTCCCGCCGAAACGGAGAGACCAAAGGCACCGAGAACTCCACTAATTACTTCTGTCATTCTTTTCTTCCTTACCGTTGAGTTTGTTTCTCAACACTTTAATTATAGCAATTCTTTATCAGAAGGACAGTAGATAATCAGAGGTGTATCGGGTTCCATGTGCCGGTCAGGGCATAACGCAGCCAGGATATCACCAGGATCTGCAGCAGCGCGGTGGTCATTCCCAGCAAAATCGGCAGCAGGAGCTCCCACCATTGTGCCGCGGCGTTTTCCCGGCGGAGAACGATGATCGCCAACACCGTATAGACGCCGCTGAGCACTGCGAACACGCTCAAGCCAGAGAGAACCATTATCGGGTAGATAATCAGCGGATGCTCTGTTCGGATCAGCGCGATAGCAATCCCCGCCAGCACCAGCAGCAGCGGGAAGGAAAACCATCTTTTATACGGCGATTCATTGATCCAATCGATCCACGCGGTCCGGTTGAACAGAGCAAATAAGACCGTCCCGATCCCCAGCCCCACTCCGAACCCGGTGATCAGGCGCAGCAAATTATTCGGCTCATAAACCCCGCGCAGGAAAGGAATCAGATGCAGGAAGGAGTTCAATCCATCCACCCCGAACCAGACGAAGAGCAGCGCCAACACCACCCACACCCAAACCGGCGGGAACTTGCCTTTGCGCCTCTGAAACGCCTGATACCCCAGCGCGAGGATCGTCCCCAGGTACATTCCTGTGCAGCGGGCGCAGAGAGGCGCGCAGACGCCGTGGACGCAAATCGAGCGTTCTTCGATTTGATGGCAAACGCTGTAACCAAGCGCGCGCAGTTTGCCCCAAAAGCCGCCGGGCGTGAACCACAGCCAGGCAACCAGCGCCGCCAGAAAAGCTGCGGCTGCCAGGATGATCCAGGTTCGCTCCTTGTTCTTCTTTGGCGACGCCTGCAGTGATTCGTTCAAGCAGTTCCTCCACTCAGGTAAGCGTGGGCGTTCTTGAGCTGCTGGATGATCGAAATGCTCTGCGGGCAGAGGCTCTCGCACTGACCGCACTCCACGCAGTTATCAGCCCGTTGATCGTCGCTGAGATCGTTCTTGTAGGCGTTTTGTCCGCGCTGCTGGCGGTCGTAGATGACCGATTCATTGTAAAGCTTGAAAATACGGGGGATCTGGACGCCATTCGGGCAGGGCATGCAGTATTCGCAGCTTGTGCAGGGCACCGGCGCCAAACCTGACCATGCCTGCTGCACCTGGCGGATGGTCTCGCGGTCATCCTCGCTAAGGCTCCCGATTCCGGAGCGCTCCGCGCTCCGCAGGTTTTGCTCCACCTGTTCCATGGTGGACATACCCGAAAGCAGCAGAGAGATTTCAGGCTGGTCCCAAAGCCACTGCAGCGCCCATTCCGCCATCGTCCACTTGCGCGTGCCGCGGCTGAACGCTTCGGCAACCGGCGCGGGCGGGTTTTGTACCGCCAGCCTGCCGCCCCGCAGAGGCTCCATCACGATCACGCCAAGCCCTTTTTCTGCCGCCTCGCAAACGCCGCGCCTGCCTGCCTGCTCTTCCACATCCATGTAGTTGTACTGCAACTGACAGAATTCCCAATTGTCATAACCGTTCAAGATCCGGTCAAAAACCTCATAACGGTCGTGGAAGGAGAAGCCCAAATGGCGGATTTTGCCTTCGCTCAGCTTCTTTTCCGCCCAATCGAATACCTTGATTTTAAGGTAGTTTTCCCAATATCCTGCGTTGAGCGTGTGGAGCAGGTAAAAATCGATGTGGTCTGTCTGAAGCCTTTCGAGTTGGCGGTCGAAATAACGGTCAAGATCCTCTTGCGATTTGACCAGCCAGGAGGGCATTTTTGTTGCCAGGTATACCTTTTCACGGTAGCCATCCTGCAGCACGCGTCCAACAAAGGGCTCGCCCTGCTCCGAGTGATAGGACCAGGCGGTATCCACATAGTTCAAGCCCTGATCGATCGCCCTGCGCAGCATTGCGGTAGCAAGCGGTTCGTCGATCCTGGCGTTGTCGCCATCGATGACCGGCAGACGCATGCAGCCAAAGCCCAACGCGGAAACTTTCAGATCCAGCTTTCCAAATTCTCTATATTCCATCTGTCCTCCATTTCCAATGTCATTTAATTCTAACCGCTTATCGCGTCAGGATGCAGTTTGCATAGATTTTCAAGGTTTTGTGTTGCACTTTGCCTCTTTTATCGTAAAATCAAGCTGTGGAAGAAAACATTGAACAAGTTCCTGTAAGTGAGCCAAGCGCACCGGAACCCGCCGGGAAGAGCCCTTCCGAATCACCCCGCTGGGGTTGGGCAACCAAACTGGTGGTTGGGATATTGCTGGCTGCCGGATTGATCGTGCTGATTGTCCGCTTTAATGAATACTTCAAGCTGGTAGTAACCGCTTTCATCATTTCCTTCCTGCTCTATCCGCTCTGCAAGCTGCTCAACAAACGCCTCAAAATCTCGTGGCGTCTCGCCGCGGTTATCGTGTATCTGCTGATCGCCGGACTGGTGCTTTGGCTGATCACCAGCGCTGGCAGCACCATCGTCGCGCAGGCGCAAAATCTGTTCGAAAACCTCACGAAAAACGTCGGCGGGCTGACCACTTTCCTTGAGACCTGGTCCAACCGTGTCATTAATGTCGGACCTCTCAAATTCACCTTACCCCAACTGGACACGGATGTCATATCGAAAACCATCACCAGTTATCTTCAGCCAGCCGCAGCCAAAGCGACGAAGGTGGTCGGGTTGGTGGGCTCTTTCCTGTTTAACCTGGTGATCACCTATATGGTTTCCTTCTTTATCACCTCCGAATCCAACGGCGTCCGCAATAAACTTTTCAGCGTCAACATCAAAGGCTACGAGAAGGATTTCCAGCGGCTCGGTCTGGAGATCAATAAGATTTTCAATGCCTTTATTCGCGGTGAGTTTACCGTCGTGGCGATCGCGATCCTGGTTTACACGGTTTTCCTCGGCATTTTCCGCCTGCCATACTTCATTGTTCTTGCAATCATCGCCGGTTTGGGACGTTTCATCCCCTACCTCGGCGCCTGGATCGGCTGGATCGGCTTCATCATCGGCGCGGTCATTCAGGACCCAACTCCATTTGGGCTGACCAAGCTGATGTATGTCATCCTGGTGATGGCGATCGCGTTGGTGATCGATATGATTCTTGATCACGTTCTCACGCCAAAACTGATGGGTGAGACGCTCGAAGTGCATCCCGCCGCCATCATGATTTCCGCGCTGATTGGCGGTCAGGTCTTCGGGTTGCTGGGAATCATCCTTGCCGCCCCAACCTTCGCCACCCTGAAACTGCTGTTAGGGTATGCCACCCGCAAGCTTTTCGACCAGGACCCGTGGGAGGGGATGGCGTATTACCGCAAACCCAAAGAACCGCCGCTGCTTATCGCCCTGCGCAAACTGGGCAAACGCATCCAGGCTTGGCTCCGGAAGCCCCTCAGCGCCACCAAAGCCTGGTCTGTGAAATTTAGCGCGCCGCTTAGAACCCGCCTGAAAAAACGCGCGGAGAAGCTCAGTCAGCGGGTCAAAAAGCGAGCCTCTACGCGAAGTAAGACCCAACATCCTAAACAAAATTGAGGTTAAAACTGGCAAACCTCTGCCAATTATGAGATAATGAACTAATAAACCAAGGAGAAATTATGGAACACGAAGAGCCTGTAACCACTACCATTGCTGAAACTGAGAATTATCTTGCCTGGAGAGCTGATGAGCCGGATGGCGAATCGACTTATCATCTGGAATTGAACAACGTGACCCTGCACTTCTTTAAAGAAGAGTGGCAGGAATTCCTCAAACTTGTGGAAATCGTCGTCGACGAAGAACTCTAAACACCCACCCGCTTAGCAAAAGCCCGCGCCAACCAAACGCGCGGGCTTTTATATTTTGATGCGCATCCAAAGCAGCGTGCGCGCCAGCCTGAAGCCTGCGTTTTCGAAACCGCGGGCTGCCCTGCCTGCCGGATACTCTGCCGTGAGCGGCTTGCCGGACCAGCTTTCCTGCAGGAAATACCTCAACAAGACCTCCACGTTTTCATCTTCCGCCGGGCTTTCGGGCAAGGCAAGATAGAGGTTGTCCGTGCGCAGAGCGGTCCGCTGGCAGCTCAACACCGCCGCTAATTCCCCATCCGCGCAGAGGCTGTGGTGGATGAGCGCCATCAGATTCAGCCACCTTATGGGGTCCAACCATGCCCAGGGTGAAAAGTTTCCGAATTCCATCGGAGAATACCAGCGCGTGGCAGGCGGGTAGTTGCGCTCCAGCCATTCCTTTTGCAGTTTCCAATCCGCCAAAACGCGGTTGCGAATCTCGCGCGCGCCGGATAAACGAGGGGATCGGTCTGGGTCTTTCGGTGGCAGCCGCGCTTCCATCTTCCAGACATCCAGGCAGTGGTCCTGCTCAAAACCGAGATGCGTGTACATCCCGATGGCGGCGTCGTTCTCGCGCTTCACCTGCAGCCAGACCTCGCGCGCCCCAACCTTACGGCTGTACTGCAAGGCGTGCGAGGTGAGCGCTTTGGCGATGCCCTGACCGCGGAAATCCGGCGCCACCGCCACATTGGCAATCAGGTGCAGCTTGGCGCCGGCATGGCTGTGGGGGATGAGCGAGATGTTGCCCGCCAGCTTTCCTTCCACCTCCCAAACAAACCCCAGCATTGTTCCTGGCGGAGGAACCCAATTGGCTTCCTTGAACTTGCGGGCATTCTCGCGCATTTGGACCAGCACGAATTGCCCGTCTGGATCATTCTTGAGGGCGAAGGCGTCCTCGATCAAGTCAGCAACCGCTTCGCCATCCCGTGCGACGTCGAAGCTGCGGATCATACCTGGTGGGGAGGGTGTCATTTGCATGAAAGGAATTTTATCCAAATTGGGAATAAAAAACAGCCCCCCAAATCAGGAGGGCTGTCATCAGACAAGGACTAAAAATCCTGGGCATCAGGTGCGTTCGGGCGGCGTTGGCGGTAGACGATGCGACCACGGTCCAAATCGTAAGGCGACATTTCAACCCGCACGGAATCACCAAGGAGAATGCGGATGTAATAGCGGCGCATGCGACCGGAAAGATACGCCAGGACTTCGTGACCGTTATCCAGCCTCACCCTGAACTGCGTTCCGGGCAGGGCTTCGATAATCGTGCCATCAACGGTAATCTTCTCATCTTCTTTAGCCATAAAACCTCACTTCCCGGCTATTACATTTCGTACGACTTCCGGAAGGAACGACGAACAGCCTTTTTCTTGTCCATTCTGCGCTGCTCACTCTTGGAAACAAACCAGCGTTTGCGGCGCACGGTGCTGAGCACACCGCTCTTTACGACCTTTTTGCGAAATCGCTTAAGCAGAGAATCCTGGGATTCATTCGCTCTTAAAGTTACACTTGCCATTTGCTATTCACCTCCTTCCGGGCGTAAAATCTTTCTGCCGTCATTTTGACGCGCAAAAACCTCCTTCCGGGCGTAAAATCTTTCTGCCGTCATTTTGACGCGCAAAAATTCATTATACACGAATTTCCAATTTTTTCCGAATCGATTTTTCGACCCGTCTCCCGCGAAAAACTATTGACTCATAAACTAATTTGTTTTATACTTATCGCTTGCGCTTAATGCCTGAACTGACGCGTGGATTGCGACTTGCCCCACGCTTTTATCATGTTAGGAGATATTGATGACTGACCTGATGCCACCCAAAAATTATGCCAGGATCCCTGTGGGATTGGGATTGCCCCAACTCATCCAGGTCCAGCTTGATTCTTTCCAGCGTCTCAAAGATGAGGGTCTGGGAAGTTTGTTCAACGAAATCTCTCCGATCGTCTCTTATGGGGGTGAGCTGCGTCTGCACTTCCCCAGTGACACGCCGCTTGCCAAAGAATTTGAACTCAAGTATTGGTTCGAACCTCCCAAGAACACGGTGGAGGAGTGCCTTGAACGCGATCTGACCTATGCCTGCCCGCTCTATGTTTCCGTTTTGCTGGAAGGCAGCGAATTGGGTGAAAAGCAGAAACAGGACCTGTTCCTGGGGGATTTCCCTGAGATGACCCAAAAGGGGACTTTCATTATTAATGGTACCGAACGCGTGGTTGTTTCGCAGTTGATCCGCTCGCCAGGCGTTTATTTTGAGGCGGAATTGGATCGCACCACCGGGCGGATGATGTCCACCGCCAAGTTGATCCCGGACCGCGGAGCCTGGATGGAGCTCGAGACCCGCAAGAATGACTTCATCATCCTGAAATTCAACCGCAAGCGTACAGTACCGATCACGGTCTTTTTGCGCGCGCTGGCAATTCTGGACGACGGCATGCCCGAGTCGCCGCTCAACACAGGCACGGATGAGGAGATCCTCGCTCTCTTCGCTGATGTGGATAACAACCCCGATCATCCCTATATCCAGAATTCCTTCGACCAGGAACCGGAATATGACCCCAACAGCGGGCATACAGCGGCTGAGGCTGCCCTGATCGAATTCTACAAAAAGCTGCGCCCGGGCGAGCCGCCAACACTCGAGAACGCCAAAAATTATGTGACTGAACAAATCTTCGATTCACGCCACTACGATCTCGAGAAAGTCGGTCGCTACAAACTTAACCAGAAGCTCGACCTGGAAAACTTCATTCCGGTCGAACACCGCACCATCACCAAGCACGACATTGTCCGCCTGATCCGCCGCATGATAGAAATCAATAACGGCGCGCGTTTACCGGATGATATCGACCACCTTGGCAATCGCCGCGTGAAGACCGTCGGCGAGCTGATCCAAAACAAACTGCGCGTTGGCTTGCGCCGCATGGAACGCGTCATCAAAGAACGCATGTCCATTCGGGATCAAGGCACTTCGCTTTCCCCCGTGAGCCTGGTCAACATCCGACCTCTTGTGGCTTCCCTGCGTGAGTTTTTCGGCTCCAGCCAGCTTTCCCAGTTTATGGAAGAAACCAACCCGCTTTCTGAACTGCGCCACAAACGCACCGTTTCCGCACTTGGTCCCGGCGGTTTACGCCGTGAGCGCGCTGGCTTCGACGTGCGCGACGTTCACTTCTCGCACTACGGGCGCATCTGCCCGATTGAGACCCCGGAAGGTCCGAACATCGGTCTGATCGGGCGTCTGGCTGCCTATGCCTCGGTGAACGAGTACGGTTTCATTGAAACCCCTTACCGGCGGGTCATCCGCTCGATGAAGGGCAATGATCCAAACCTGGTAGATCACCTGCTGCGGCAGAATATCGTGGACCCTGAAACCGGCGAAGTGATCTGCGAAGCGGAAACGCGCGTGACTAAAGAAATGGCAAAGAAAATCAAGGAACTAGGCATTGAGAACGTGCTCGTGCGCCCTTACGTGACCGAAGATTACGTCTATCTCTCCGCCGACGCTGAAGATAAATATGTCATCGCTCAGGCAAACGCTCCGCTGAATGAATACAACGAATTCCTGCGCCGCAATTCCTGCCGCTACTATAACCAATTCTCGATCTACAACTACGAAGAGATCGATTATATGGACGTTGCCCCCAACCAGGTTGTGGGCATCTCCGCCGCTTTGATCCCCTTCCTTGAGCATGACGACGCTGGGCGCGCCCTGATGGGCTCAAACATGCAGACTCAGGCGGTGCCTCTGCTCCGACCGGAAGTTCCGATCGTCTCGACCGGCATGGAAGAAGCCGCTGTGGCGGATTCCGGACAGATAGTCATTGCCGAAGAAGACGGCGAAGTCTTGTCTGTCACCGGCGACAGCCTGGTGGTCAAGCAGACATCCGGCGACCTGAAGCTTTATAAACTGCGCAAGTATCAGCGTTCCAACCAGTCGACCTGTATCGATCAGAGACCCGCGGTTTTGCAGGGTCAGTTGATCCGCAAGGGCGATGTGATCGTGGATTCTTCCTCCACGGAGGATGGAAAACTGGCGCTTGGTCAAAACGTGATCGTCGCTCTGCTTCCATGGGAAGGCTTTAACTTTGAAGACGCCATCCTGATTTCGGAGCGTCTCGTTGAAGAAGACCGCTACACCAGCATCCACATTGAAAAGTACGAAGTGGAAGCCCGCGATACCAAGCTCGGACCCGAAGAGATCACGCGCGAAATCCCCAACGTGGGTGACGACACCATCCGCGATCTGGACGAATCCGGCATCATTCGAATCGGCGCGGAGGTCGGTCCGAACGACATCCTGGTCGGAAAAATCACTCCCAAAGGCGAAAAAGAACTGACCCCCGAAGAGCGGCTTCTGCGCGCCATCTTTGGCGAAAAATCGCGCGATGTCAAGGATACCTCCCTGCGTATGCCTCACGGCGAACGCGGTATCGTTGTGGACGTCAAAGTCTTCACCCGTGAGGAAAACAGCGATCTTTCCGCGGGCGTGGATAAGATGGTGCGTGTTTCTGTGGCGCAGCGCCGCAAGATCACCGCGGGCGACAAAATGGCTGGGCGTCACGGCAACAAGGGCTGCGTATCGATGGTGTTGCCGGTGGAAGATATGCCCTTCCTTGAAGACGGCACCCCTGTGGACATTATTCTCAACCCCCTCGGCATTCCCGGACGTATGAACATCGGTCAGGTGCTCGAGGCTGAGCTCGGCTGGGCAGCCCGCAGTCTGGGCTTCCGCGCGATCACTCCGGTTTTCGACGGGGCGACCGAAGCCGAGATCGAAGCCGAACTGGCGCGTGCCTGGCTGATCGATGAAGCCTGGCGCGTGATTGGCGAAAAAGGCTGGGAATGGCTCCAGACGGTCGAACATGACCCTGAAATGATTATGGACGACCAGGAAGTGCGCTTGCTCTACCTGGAACACGCCCTGCAGGACCAGGGGTACGACATGTTCGCCCTCAAAGAGAACGAGATCCTCGCCCGCCGGACGGCGCTGAACGAGTGGCTGAAGGTTGAGGGCTTTGATCCTGCCGCGATTACTGCCTTCCCCGAGGACAACATCCCTCTGAAGCAGAGAGCTGCTCAGGACGATAACGCCGTGAAAGCCTGCCTGCTGCTCTGGAGCAAGAAACTGGGGCAGCCGATTTCTGCCGAACTCGACCGTGTGGAAATCGAAAAAGAAGCTAAAGCGCTCATGCTCGAGACCGGCACCCCCATGCCGACCATCGGCAAGCAGTTGGTACGCGATGGAAGGACCGGCGAGTTTTATGACCAGCCGGTTACCATCGGCATCATGACGATGCTCAAGCTGCACCACCTGGTTGAGGACAAAGTCCACGCCCGCTCCACCGGACCTTACAGCTTGGTCACTCAGCAGCCTTTGGGCGGCAAGGCGCAGTTTGGCGGTCAGCGCTTTGGTGAAATGGAAGTTTGGGCGCTCGAGGCATACGGTGCGGCGCATACCCTGCAGGAAATGCTGACGATCAAGTCGGATGATGTCGCGGGGCGAACTGCCACCTACGAAGCGATTGTCAAAGATACAACCATCGAGGCGCCTGGCATCCCGGCGGCATTCCGCGTGTTGGTGAAGGAACTTCAGTCCCTCAGCCTGGCAGTGGAAGCCATTATGGATGACGGGGAAGTGATGCGGTTCGGCAAGGACGACGAGCGTTCCCATAGCGCGCGCGTGCCAACCGGATTGTTGGATCAGGGCAGCGATTTCTTCAATTCGTTGAAAGAAGTTGCTTGACGTAATCAATCGAGGCATGATAGAATCATGCCTCGCCCTGCCAGGCAGGGTTTATGTTTGGATGCCTGGCGTTAGGCTGAAAACGCAATGCCATCGGGAACAAGATGGCATTGATTGATGAAATGAAAGAGTAATTAGTAGCACGGAGGCAAAGAAGTGCCAACAATTAACCAACTGGTTCGAAGTGGTCGCCAGACCAAAAGCCGCAAAAGCAAGTCACCTGCTTTGCAATTTACACTTAATTCTGAGAAACAGCGCCGCACCCGTCAGCCGAAGGGTGCCCCTCAGAAACGTGGTGTTTGCACCATCGTCCGCACAATGACCCCCAAGAAGCCGAATTCCGCTCTGCGGAAAATCGCTCGTGTGCGTCTCTCCAATGGATTGGAAGTGACCGCCTATATTCCCGGTGAGGGTCATCAACTTCAGGAGCACAGTGTTGTGCTCGTGCGCGGCGGCAGAGTCAAGGACTTGCCCGGTGTGCGTTATCACATCGTGCGCGGCACCCTCGACACGACTGGTGTTGCGGATCGCAAGCGCGCCCGTTCAAAATATGGCGCCAAACGCGCCCAGAAGTAGTCATTTCAATTCAGGGCTTTTTGCTTGCCGTCATGACACATGACGGTTGGGCAGGTCTGGAATTATTGAGGAGCAATTATGTCAAGAAGAATTAAACCCGAAAAGCGAGAAGTCACACCGGATGTGCGTTTCAATAATGTGCGCGTGCAGATGATGATCAACCGCATCATGCTCAACGGCAAGAAGAGCACCGTGACCCGACTGGTTTATGATGCCATTGATCAAATCAGCGAAAAAACCGGCAAGGATGGTATCGAAGTTTTCGAGCAGGCGCTCAAGAACGTCAGCCCGATGATGGAAGTCCGCCCCCGCCGTATTGGCGGCGCGACGTACCAGGTGCCGATGGAAGTCGCTCCTGAGCGCCGTCTGACCCTGGCGATGCGGTGGATCATTGCCGCTTCCAGGGCGAGGTCCGGAAAATCTTACTCCGAAAAGTTAGCCGGTGAATTGATGGACGCTGCTGAGAATCAGGGCGCTTCAATCCGCCGCAAGGAAGAAACGCACAAGATGGCGGAAGCCAACCGTGCTTTCTCCCACTTCCGCATGTAAGCAGTACCGCACCTTAACTTTTTATTGGTTTTACGATGACCGAAAATCCGCTCGAACGCTACCGTAATATCGGCATAATTGCCCATATTGACGCTGGTAAAACAACCACGACCGAGCGGATTTTGTTTTATACCGGCAAAACCTACCGCCTTGGCAATGTGGATGACGGCACCACCGTCACCGACTGGATGCCCGAGGAACGTGAACGCGGCATCACCATTGTCTCCGCCGCGGTAACGGCGGAATGGAAGGGCTACCGCCTCAACCTGATCGACACCCCTGGTCACATCGACTTCACAGCTGAAGTGCAGCGCTCCCTGCGCGTGTTGGATGGCGGTGTGGTCGTGTTCGATTCGGTGCAAGGCGTGGAATCGCAAAGCGAAACCGTCTGGCGTCAGGCGGATAAGTATGCTGTTCCGCGGATTTGTTTTGCCAACAAAATGGACCGCACTGGCGCCTCCTACGAGCGCACGGTCCTCAGCATCCGCGAAAGACTCGGCGCGAACGCCCTGGAAATGCAGATCCCGATCGGTGAAGAATCGAACTTTATCGGGTTTGTGAACCTGTTGGAAGAGAACGCTGTCACCTTTTCCGATGAACTCGGCGTGGAGCCGACCGTCATGGAAATTCCGGAAGAACTGCGCGGGCTGGCAGCCGAAAAACGCGCTTCCCTCGTTGAGAGCATTGTCGAATTGGACGATGACCTGACCTACAAATTCCTTGAAGGCGAGCCGATCAGCCTGGCAGAGCTCAAGTGCACCCTGCGGGCGGCTGTGCTGGCAAACAAAGCCACGCCGGTCTTCTGCGGCAGCAGCCTGCGCAACAAGGGCGTGCAGTACGTTTTGGACGCTGTCGTGGACTATTTGCCCTCCCCGCTGGACATCCCTCCGGTCGACGCGACCCTCATCCGCGATGATAGCAAAGTGCAGCGCCACGCGGATCCTGCTGAACCGCTTTCCGCCCTGGTGTTCAAGATCGTTTCGGACCCCTATATGGGCAGGCTGGCTTATATCCGCGTTTATTCCGGCAAAATCAAACAAAACAACGCCGTATACAACGCCTCGAAAGATAAAAAAGAACGCGTCGGGCGTCTGCTGCGCATGTACGCTGACCGGCGCGAGGACATCGAAGAGCTCGGAGCGGGAGATATCGGCGCGATCCTTGGACTGAAGTTCAGTTTCACCGGTGATACGCTCTGCGACCCGACTAACCCGATCCTGCTGGAAACCATAAGCTTCCCCAATCCGGTCATTTCGATCGCGATCGAGCCCAAGACCAAAGCCGATCAGGACCGGATGGCTGAATCGCTGGTCAAACTGGCGGAAGAAGATCCGACTTTCCAGATCCGTCAGGATGAGGCGACTGGTCAAACAGTGATTTCAGGGATGGGCGAACTCCATTTGGACGTGCTCGTCACGCGCCTCCTGCGCGAATTCAAGGTGCAGGCGAACGTCGGCAAACCGCGCGTGGCATACCGCGAAGCTATCACCAAGCCCATCAGCAGCTTCAACTACCGCTACAGTAAACAAACCGGCGGTCACGGGCAGTTTGGGCATGTGGTCATTGACCTTGAACCCCTCGAAAACGGTTCGGGGGTCATCTTCGAAAACAAAATCCGCGGTGGCGCGATTCCAAAAGAATTCATCCCCGCGATTGAAAAAGGCGCACTCGATGCCGCTGAAAGCGGTCCCCTGGCGGGTTTCCCCATGACTGACTTCAAGATCACCCTGGTGGACGGTTCTTACCACGAGGTTGACTCTTCCGAGATGTCCTTCCGCACGACCGCTCTGCTGGCAGTGCGCGAAGCCACCGAAAAAGCATCACCGGTCATTCTGGAACCGATCATGAAGGTTGAAATCACCATTCCTGAAGAATATACTGGTGAAATCATCGGTCAGGTCAACGCGCGTGTCGGCAACATCCTGGGAATGGAAGACCGATTCGGCAACACCAAAACCATCCAGGCGGAAGTGCCGCTTTCGGAAATGTTTGGCTATGCCACCGAGCTGCGCTCAGCCACCCAAGGCAGAGGCGTGTTTACCATGGAGTTCAAACACTACTCTCAGGTTTCGGACGCGTATATGAAAAAAATCCTTGGCCGTTATAACGGATAGGAAGGAAAAATCAACAGGAGCGCTTGCTCCTGAATGAAAAAAAAGAAACAGGTAGAAAATGGCAAAACAAAAAATAAGAATTCGTCTGAAAGCATATGATCACCGCATCCTCGACCAGTCCGCGAAGCGCATTGTCGAGACCGCGGAGCGCTCCGGCGCCAAGGTGGTAGGTCCCGTACCGCTGCCCACCCGCATCGAGAAGTTCACGGTTCGCCGCTCGACCTTCATTGATAAGGACTCACAGGAACATTTTGAAATCCGCACCCACAACCGTCTGATTGACGTTCTGGAACCCGATTCAAAGACCATTGACATGCTGATGCGCCTCAGCCTCCCCGCAGGCGTGGATATTGAAATCAAAATTTAATCTGATTTCCGCAGAACGGTTGTTTTGCCTTGTTGTGAAACGGACGCAAAAGAACCCTTACAACTGAGCCATTCCCGTCGAGCAGCAACTGCTCGTCTGGTGCCTGTCTACCTATTACACGATAAACACGATGATTCAAACAGCCATCGTGTTTTTGTTTGAGGGAGAGGGATAGTTTTTAGAGGTTTCGTGTGAAGAGCAGCTTCTGGCATGGAACTTGCCAGATTGGCAGCATGGCTCTTTCCTTCGATTTACGAAAAACGCATATTTACAGACTTATG
>JAGVUP010000102.1 GCA_019136215.1 Chloroflexota bacterium
TTTATGACTTTCCGACCCCAATAAGAGCTTGATGTATTCATGATGCCTGATGCTGTCAATAAAAAGTGGCAGAGATTGGTTTCTAAAGAAATAAAGAGTCAGGGAAAATTGTAGAGTTGCAAACAAAAATAAAATACAATGAGTATTCTTTAATTTTAAATTATTTATCAGCGGTCTGGTTTTTATGAATTGGTAGGTTTGGAATATAAAAACAGTCAGTTGAAAGAATAGTAGAAGAAGTAAAAGAGATTTATTGTATAAGATTATTGGAATTGAAACAAATACAGCGCCCAATATCCCCATCGGAATAGAAACCAGCCAAATCTTTTCGCCCTCTAGTCCAAAACTTAATCGTTTAACGACTTTTTTGACCGAAATAAGTTGAACAAACAGAAAAAAACCTATTGTTAGTATAGCCTTCAAGAAAGTAAGGCTATCCATTTACCCATTGTACTTTGATGTGGGAACAAAAAGCAGGATTTCTCCCGATGCAACTGTTTTGTCAGTCCCTGAATCTACTATTTCAATTGAGATCTGTTGGTTAGTTGGTTGTCCTTGACCGGTACATTCAAATACATTTGAGAGGTAACTATGAGAAACACATTTAAGCTTTACCTGATGATTTAAGCGTAAATAGAAATCTCCCTCTTTTAAAATAGAACTTTTAAACATAAATGTGACTTTTGTAGGACTGTTTGTCCAGGTGGAAACGCAGTTATCTGTAATGTTACGGTTATCACAAAGACCGGTTTTATCAATGTGTATCAAGGCAGGTGTAGACGTAGCTTGAGAAACAGATGAAAGGGGAGTTGGAGTGCTGGTTGAAACCGACGACGACATGCGAGCCTCTTCGTTGGGAACCGCTTTTGTAACATAAATCGTTTTTTCAGTAGGCATTTGTTCCGGCTGCTGTTGTACTGGGGCGGGATTATAAGCGTGTTGTTGTTTACTTCCAAAATAAATGAGGGAAACAACTGTCACTATGCCTAAAACAAAAATAACTAAAGCAACAGAAATTATGCCTAAAAATTTTTTATCCAAAGAAATTGTGCTTTTCGCCGGTTTAAAATTTCCATCTCGATATCTCGGTTGTAATTGATCAGAGTTAGATGACTCATATTTCTGGGAATTCATTGGGGGTTGCTGTTGTTGACCCTGAGCTGCCCATTCGTTTTTGTTATTGGTATTATCTTGTCGTGATTGATAACTTATTTGTGTGGGAATTCCATTATTAGATGTTTGATTATCTTTTGACTGAATCGGCAATTGAGTTGCTTCAGACTTAGTTTCCCCTGAAAGAAGTGCTTTGCCAAACTCAGCCATTGTTGGAAAGCGATCCATAGGATCGACACTTAAAGCCCGCATTAGCGCTGGTCGCCATTCTTTGGGGACATCGTTAGGGATACTTCTTGGCTCAAAATGCTTCATCATAATTACTGGAGGTGAGTCTACAGAAAACAGTGGTTCACCAGAACACATTTCGCAAATGATGCAAGCCAATCCGTACTGATCAGTTGCTTTGACTGCTTGTTGACCTTTCCATATTTCAGGTGCAATATATCCAGGAGTCCCAATAACACTTCCCGTAGTGCTTAAACTCAAGCTATTGGCGGGATTATTGAATTTGGCAAACCCAAAATCGGTAATTTTGACATTATTTGAACCATCAAAAAGTATGTTTCCCGGTTTTAGGTCCCTATGGATAATGTTGTGCCTATGAGCAATTTCCAGACCTGCAAAAAGCTGACCAGCGATTCTCTGAACAAAGCTTTTTGAAAGTTTACCATTGTGGCTTAAAAGATCTTTCAAAGAGCCATTTTCCATGTACTCCATGGCCAAATAATACCGCCCATCTAAATTATCAAACTCATAAATTGGCACAATGTGTTCGTTATTTAAAAGGGCGGAGAGTTGGGCTTCCTGAATAAAACGGTTCACTAAAACCTGATCCGCCATCAAATGAGGATGCAACATTTTTATTGCAACTGTTCTTTTAAGAATATTATCGAGTGCTTTGTATATGATACCGAACCCACCGCGACCAATTTCATCGAGTAAGGTGTACTTGCCAAACTTTATAGTGGTTCCCTTAGATGTTTCAAAAAGGCTATCTGGCATGTGTTTCCTTCCTGAGGATGAAAATTGGATTCGATATAATGAAATATTATAACTTTAGTACAACTAAAAATCAATCCTTCGTTCCCCCCCTCGAACCCCCGGAAATTAGAATTTAGAAAATAGAAGCCCGCAGCCATGTATACCCGTTTTATTCCGGCTCTTTTACGGCTGCGGGAGGACGCAGCGGAAGCCGAAACTGAGGCTCGCATAGGTCGGATCGAAACTGACCCGGAGGGCAGATCGGATGCCCATATAGTTATCGCCCCAAGCCCCACCACGAAGGACTCTATATTGTCCGGTATCCGGTCCGTTTGGATTCTCAGTATCTCCTTCCTTATAGGGTCCATACCAGTCGCATACCCATTCCATTACATTGCCTGCCATATTGAGGACTCCATAGGGACTCGCACCTGCCTGATAATCATCTGCAGGGCTGGTATTATCAACGGGTTGATTGTACTTTACCAGTTGACTATTGGGGCTTTCATTGCCCCAGGGGTACGTCCTGCCGTCCGTCCCACGCGCAGCTTTTTCCCACTGCGCTTCCGTCGGCAAGTTGGCCCCTGCCCACTCACAATATGCCTTTGCTTGATACCAGTCGACAAAGACGACAGGATAATCATTGTATTGTGGATTACCGTAAAAACTGTTGCGATACCAAGATCCGGTCGAGCTTGGCTTTGTGCATCTGCCAGTTGCAACACATTTTGCATATTGGGCGTTGCTGACCTCGTACCTATCGATCCAATAGGCACCCAGATAGATCTGACGAATGGGTTTTTCATCTTCCCGCCCATCTTCACTTCCCATTATAAACTCTCCAGCAGGAACGTAAACCATTTCCATCCCGTCTTCTTCACGGAATGAAGTGTGTATGGGTAATATCATTTTACTAGGCGTCTGCGTTGGGGTTCGTGTAGGAGTGCGGGTCGGTATGGGATTGGTATAAACAACAGAGTATCTCGCTTGACGAGATGCCTGAATAAAGATAAAAGCCAATACCGCTATAACAGTAAATCCAATTAAGGCTCTCGGTAACCATTCTTTTTTCCGGTCAGCAGCATTCGTTGAACCATCGATTTCTGATTTAACAGCGCTTGCAGTTCCTTTATCCTCAGTTTCGGAATGACGGTCCTCTCCCGTTTTGCTTTGATCAAGGTGGGGTGCACCCGCTCGCACTTCTTCTGCAACGGGTGTTTCTTCACTACGCTCCTGACCTCGCTCCCCTGGGTCACTTTTACTGAGACTTACCTCCTGCGTGTCAGCAACTTCAGCCTCAACACTCTCTTCTTGCGGTGAGGCACCTTTTTGCTCCAGGTTTGCTCTGAAAGCCGTATAATCCTCCAGGATCGAGCCGACTTGCTGATAGCGGTCTCGTGGGTTCATCGCAAGGCATTTATCGAACAGTTTGTTCAATCCTGCCGGCAATTCACATTGGAACTGCGGACCATCAATGACGTGCTTGGTCATGACTTCGGCTGGGCTGGTGCCCTCAAAAAGGACTTCGCCTGTCAGCATTTCATACAGGATGCAGCCCAGGCTGTAGATATCGGTTTGAACAGAAGCAGGTTTATTGCGCCACACTTCCGGAGCCATGTAAGCAGGCGTGCCCACCAAACCTCCGCTGGCAGACATGGAGAGGCTGGAGGCGTCTGTGATGACCCGGGCGAAGCCGAGGTCGCTGACATGCGCGTGTCCATTTTCATCGAGCAGGATATTCCCCGGTTTGAGGTCACGGTGGACGATGCCTTTACCATGGGCATAATCAAGCCCCTGAGAGACATCTTCAAGAATCTGCCAGGTGCGTTCCATCGACAGTTTGCCTTCTTCGGCGAGCAATTTTTTGAGCGAGCCGCCTGCCATGTATGCCATCGTGATCAGGTAGCGGCCATCGATCTCGCCGAAGTCGTAGACCGGGACGAGATTGGGATGGTCAAGCTGGGCTGCCAGGCGGGCTTCGTTGCGGAAGCGGGAGACGAAGTTTTGATCGATCAGCAGACCTGGGTGGAGGACCTTGAGCGCAACAATGCGCCCCAAAACCTCATCTTCAGCCTTGTAAACCGTCCCAAACCCTCCGGATCCAAGTTCTTCAAGTATTTCGTATCTGCCAAGTTTCATGAGTGTCCTAATTCCTTCATATGCATTCTCCCGGTTATGCCCTGCCTGCCCATTTTAGCTCACGGTACTCCCCAAATACGGATGGTGCCATCGGTTGACCCGGAAGCAAGCCTGGCGCCATCAGGAGACCAGGCGACGCAACGCACCCTATCACTATGTCCTTCCAACACCTGTAACTGAGAGGCACTCTCCGCATCCCAAATGTGGATGGTACCATCCCTTGACCCGGTAGCGGCGAGCCTGGAGCTATCGGGAGACCAGGCGATGACATTAATGCTACGTCTGTATCCTCTCAAGACTTGTACCTGAGAGCCATTCACAGCGTCCCAAATTCGGATGGTGTTATCGTCTGACCCGGACGCGAGCTTGGTGCCATCGGGAGACCAGACTACGCTACACACCCAATTGCTATGTCCTTCTATTACCCACAGTTGAGAACCACTCTCTGCGTCCCAAATTCGGATGGTGTTATCGTCCGACCCGGACGCGAGCTTGGTGCCATCGGGAGACCAAGCGACGCTAATAATACTACGTTTGCGTCTTCTCAAGACTCGTAGCTGGGAGCCATTTACCGCGTCCCAAATTCGGATGGTACCGTCTCCTGACCCCGAAGCAAGTTTGGAGCCATTGGGAGACCATGCAACGCTAAGCAACCTATCAAAATGCCTTTCCAAAACCTGCAGTTGACGACCATTTTCCACGTCCCAAACACGGATGGTACCGTCTCCTAACCCTGAAGCAAGTTTGGAGCCATTGGGAGACCAGGTGACTGAACTAATTTTCATTTCGTTCGCAAAATGTTTTACTTCTGCCAACGTCCGACTGTCATATATATAGAGCCCGATGGAGGTTCCAACCGCAATCAGGTCACCATCTGGTGAGTAGGCTATTTCTAAGATTGTTCCTTTGATTATTATCTGGAGCTGCGCGGAGCCCTCAAGCCCGGGGGTATCTATCCCGGGAGTAATTCTATTAGTCAAGGTTGGAGCGGAAACCGGAGAATAGGGTGTTGAGAGAATGTTATTTGGTTCTGTTGTTGGATCTGAGGTCTTCACTGGCGCAGGCAAGATGGGATGGGACATATCCTGACTGGATAGCTTTTTAAGATCGTTCATAGCAGAATAAGCACCGCCCAAAATCAGGACTAAGCCAATGATTATTATTCCCTCGTTACCACCGCTCAATGCGACAAGAATAATGCCAAAAGTCAGGGCTAAAAAACCAAAGCTTATTCTTATTCTCAACAGGAATTTTTCCATTGAGAAGGAATTCCCTGAAGCTCCTAATTCCTCACTATGCGGGCTCAACGAAGTTTCAGATTTGGATATATCGTCAACCGCCTTCCGGACCTCTTCGTTTGAATCCTCATGACTTTTCTCTTCGGGCTCGTCCAGGTGAACTAGAGGTGATTGATCCGTTACCATCGGCTCTACATCAGGTTCCGTGCTATAGCTAATTTGTTCTTTGCTGTCCACTTCATGCCGTCGTGAAGCAGCCTTGAAATGATCCATTAGAGCATCTATGGATCTAAACCGCACTTCAGGGTCTTTCTCCACGCACCGGGACAGAAAAGCTTTCCATTCTTCAGGCAGCTCTGCAGAAAATTTAGGTCCGTGGATAACATGTTTGGTTATGACTTCCGCCGTGTTATCGCCTTCAAAAAGAACTTTGCCAGTCAATATTTCGTAGAGGATGCAGCCGAGGCTGTAAATATCAGATGCCGGACTGGCGGGCAGACCCTCCCAGATCTCCGGCGCCATGTAGGCGGGCGTGCCGACCAAACCCCCGCTCATGGTGAGGGAGGAACTGCTGTCGCTGTGGAGCAGTTTGGCGAAGCCGAGGTCGCTGATGCGGGCTGCGCCTTCCTCATCAAAGAGGATATTGCCCGGTTTGAGGTCGCGGTGGATGATGCCTTTTCTGTGCGCGTAACTGAGACCGTCAGAAACCTGTCTGAGGATGGTGAGGGCTTTTTCTTCGGGCAGAGCGCCTTCTTTTTGGAGCAGTTCCTTTAATGATCCGCCGGGCATGTGACCCATGACGATGTAGTAGAGCCCTTCCGATTCGCCAAAATCGTAAACCGGTACGATGTTTGGATGGTCAAGCTGAGCCGCAAGGCGGGCTTCATTGCGGAAGCGGGAGACGAAGCTGAGGTCGTTGACCAGGTTGGGGTGCAAAACTTTCACCGCAACAACGCGATCCAAAACCGCATCGCGGGCTTTGTACACCACCCCAAAGCCGCCCCTGCCCAGCTCTTCGAGAATTTCGTATTTGCCAAGTCGTGTTTTATCTGTCATTCTTTGCTCTCGTCAGCTTTCACCAGACCCATAACTAATTATAAAAAGAAAACTATAAATATATTGACCAATGATATCGAACTCTAATTTATACGATAGCATAATCATGTTAATGCTCTGGGAGGACGCAGCGGAACCCGAAGACGCAGTCCGCATCGGCTGGATTGCCGCCGACCCGATAAGTCGCACGAATGACCCTATAGTAACTGAACCAGGAGCCGCCACGTATCACTCTGGCTGTGCCTGAAGAAGGTCCTTCAGGGTTCTGTGTATCCCCTGACTGATAGGGTCCATACCAGTCGCGCACCCATTCCGAGACATTAGCTGCCATGTTCAAGGCGCCATAAGGGCTGGCGCCTGACTCGGAATCACTTACAAGGCTGGTATCGCCTTTACAATGGGCTGGGTTTTCATATGTTCCATTATTGAAATTTGTCAACTGGCAAGTCGGGCTTTCATTGCCCCAGGGATAAGTCCTGCCGTCTGTCCCTCGCGCGGCTTTCTCCCACTGCGCTTCGGTCGGCAAGTCTCCTCCCGCCCACTGACAATATGTATTAGCCTGATGCCAACTAACATTGGTGACAGGATAATGGTCGTATTCCGGATTACCGAAGTAATTGCTACGGGTGGAAGAATTAGTATACATGGGTTTCGTGCAATCACCAGCGGCAACACATTTTGCGTATTGCGCGTTGCTGACCTCGTATTTATCGATCCTGTAGGCATCCAGATAGACTGTGTGCACCGGTTTTTCGTCACTAACTCCGCTTTCGCTGCCCATTTCAAACTCACCCGCCGGAACGTAAACCATTTCCATCCCGTCTTCTTCGCGAATCATGATCGAGCCAATCCCGAGCGTGGGTTGGGGGGTGGGGGTGATCGTGGGCGTGCTTGTTTTGCTTTGAACAGGAGTGCTGTCCTTGGCAGGCGTTTTACCCGCGGCGGGGGCTTCTGTCCTGACCGCCTGAGGCGGGTCGGTCGGGAGGGTCATCGCTGCCATTCTGTTTCGCGTTTTTAGCAAACTCATGGTCAGAACACCCAGTATCAACAACAGCGCGCCAATAACCGCGCCAACAACCCACTTTCTCTTGTCCTTCTTTTCATCAGCAGATCCAGGTTTCTGTTTCCCGTTTGCCTCTGCTTGGGACGGAGCGCGGCTCGGCGGTTCGGGCGGTCTTTGTTCCCTCTGCCCGGCTGGGGCGCCTTCGAAGCCCAGATGATAGCCCGCTCTCTTCGCGTCAACCTGCTCTAATCCTGCCAAAAATTCAGGAATGCTGGCATAGCGTTCCTCAGGTTTCTCTGCCAGTGCCTTCGTGAGCGCCGACCGCAAGCCCGGCGGAATTTCGGCTGGGATCTCCCGCGGCTGGAAGTGCTTGAGCATGATCTCGGGTGTGGTCTCCCCGTCAAAATAGGGTTTGCCGGTGAACAT
>JAGVUP010000142.1 GCA_019136215.1 Chloroflexota bacterium
GCCCGCAATCCACCGAGTGAACGGAATAAGCACCACCAGCAAAATGATAAAAGGCAGCGAACGTGTCAGGTTCACCACTACTCCAAGGATTTTATTGAGCGCTGGTTTGGGGCTTAATCCCTTTGAATCACTAACCACTAAAAGAATCCCCAAAGGTAATCCAAACAAAACCGTCAGCAATGTTGAAACCCCAACCATGTAAAGTGTCGTCAGGCTTGCCTGTATCAGTCTGGGAAACCATTCCTCAAAGCTCATTCGCTCACCTCCACCCGCAGCCCCAATCCGCGCAAGTATTCCAATGCTGCAATCATCTGATCCCCCTTAAATTCGACCTGAAGCTGCCCCACTCGTTTGCCGCCAATCTCCTGGATGCTTCCGCCAAGAATATTCACATCCACATCAAACCTGCGTACCAGTTTAGCCAGGATCGGTTCATCCGCCACCCCACCGATGAAGGTGATGGCAGCCTGCACCGCGGTCGAATCTTTTGGAACTTCAACGATCGGCGGGAAAAATGCTCTCGAAAGCCTGCTAAGCGGGTTTGAGATCAGATTTGATATCGACCCAGACTCCACTAACCGTCCGTTTTCAAGCAACGCGGCATGGTCGCAAATCTTTTTAACCACTTCCATCTGATGGGTGATCAACAAAATGGTCAGCCCCAGTCGCTGGTTGAGATCCTTGAGCAATTCAAGGATCGAATCGGTGGTGGCAGGATCCAGCGCTGAGGTGGCTTCATCGGATAGCAGCACTTTCGGATTATTTGCAATCGCCCTGGCAATGCCTACCCGCTGTTTTTGCCCGCCTGAAAGTTGCGCGGGATATGCCCGGGCTTTATCTTCCAAACCCACCAGCGTCAGTAAGTCTTGCACGCGTCTTTTCCGGTTAGATTTCGATACTCCGGCAACCTCGAGAGGGAAAGCAATGTTTTCCGCGCAGGTTCGCTGGGAAAGCAAGTTGAACTGCTGGAAGATCATTCCCATCTTCCGCCTGGCTTGCCTCAACCCCTCGCCTTGCAGTGCGGTAATCTCCTCGCCATCCACCCAAACCGCGCCATTATCAGGCTCTTCGAGGCGGTTGACGCAGCGGATTAACGTGCTTTTGCCCGCACCGCTTGCGCCAACCACCCCGTAGATCTGTCCTCTTCCAATATCCAGCGAGATGTTATGCAGCGCGTGCACTTCATCCACGCCGCGCCCGAAGGTTTTGCTTACATTCTCTAATTTGATCATGGTATCTTCGTCCGTGCAGGCGGCTAAGCCACCTGCACCTATTCTTTTGTTTAGTTGCCAAATGCTGGAAGTACCGAACCAGCGTACTTTTCTTCGATGAAAGCCTTTACTTCTGGCGAAGTGAGTAAGGCAATCAATTTCTGGATAGCCGGAAGGTTTTCATTCCCGCGTTTTACAGCCAGGATGTTCACATAGGGATTGTTTTCGGCGCTTTCAAGCGCAAGCGCGTCTTTCGCGGGAGTCAATCCACCCTCGAGAGCGTAGTTGCCATTGATCACTGCCAGCGACGCATCTTCGAGCGATCTCACCAACTGTGCCGCTTCCAGCTCAGTAATTTTGAGGTTCTTCGGGTTTTCCTGGATATCAAGCACGGTCGCTTTAAATCCCGCGTCCTGTTTGAGAGTGATCAAACCATTTGCTGCCAGAAGGTTTAATGCTCTGCCGCCATTCGTGGCGTCATTCGGTATCAGCACGACCGCTCCATCCGACAGATCATTCAGGCTCGAGAGCGTCCTGGAATATATTCCCAACGGTTCAATATGGACATCAGCTACTGCTATTAAATCTGTACCTTTTTGGGCATTGAAATCCTCCAGGTAAGGCAAGTGTTGAAAGTAATTTGCTTCCAAGGTGCCGTCCATTAATGCCAGGTTGGGCAGGACATAATCAGTGAACTCGACTATTTCAAGCTCGAGTCCTGCAGCCGGGGCAAGATTATCGCGAATAAATGCCAGAATCTCCGCATGCGGCACCGGTGAGGCGCCAATTTTCACTGTCACCGCCTCTGTTTCTGTTGGTTGGGTAGCGGCAGGTGGGTTCGTTGTGCAAGCTGCCAAGGGAACTGACCCAATCAAAACAAGGCTAAAAACCAAAACCAAGGACTTTCTAAAAATCGTTTTCATGTCTTCTCCAATTCGCACTAAGTTAACAAAAAAGCCACCGTCTTCCGGTGGCGTCTCTTGTCAGTCTGTCACCGGACCATCAGTTCACTGATAGGCGGTGACCGCTTGGGCGTCAGGATGTGGCTTTAGTCCCGGCGCACAAAGCGTGCCACCGCCGGGGCATGACCATATTGTAGTCGAATGATATAAAGACGTTTGCTGCTGCTTTCAACATGCCGCTATATTACTTACGAAAGAGTTGGTTGTCAAGAGCGACCGCGTGAGTTAACCAAACGTGAAAATCAGAGGTGAGCAGGACTCGCTCAGGTGAGGAGGAAATGAAAGGTTTGATTTGTTATACAACCTAAGGAACTAAATACCGCTGCAGTTCATTCTTGGCGGGGTCAAGGGTCGCAAAAGATCGCTCTGCCGTAAACCTCCCACCCAGCGCCCCTGAATTGATCACCCTGGTCGAGCTCAACTGCTCATCCCTAAAGCAATGGGTATGCCCATGGATCACATAATCGTACTCGCCGCTGTTGATTCGCTTCTCGAGCAAGGCTTTGTTGTCGCCGTGGAGCACGAATATCTTCCTGTTTTCGAGACACAGGTCAAGAGTCTCTCCACAGACAAATCGCTTCGAAATCTTTCTTGCCCTGATGGTGATCATTTCAGGATCATCGCCGTTTCCAAATGCCAGATACAGGTCAAAATCTTTGAAATCCTCGAGCATCACATCCAGCGTCAGATCTCCAGCGTGCATGAGAATCCTGACCCCGAGTGTTCTGAAAATATCCAGCGCGTAAAGCAGATTCGTGCGGTTATTGTGGCTGTCGCTCAAGATGCCAATCAGCATATCAATTTCCTTTCCGCCTGATTATAATCCGCTCTGCAACATTGCCCTGTGGTAAACTTTATCTGGTATAAATTGTGCAATTAAAAAGTCTGACAGGAGACTCCGACATGACTTCATCACTTCAGCAAGGTATCGACGCGGCAAAATCCGGCATGATGGAACAAGCCCTCGCCCATCTCAAAGACGCGATCGTGGAAGAACCCGAAAACGCCAATGTTTGGGTCTGGCTTTCCGCCATCATTGAGGATGAAGAAAAGCAGACCATTTTCCTCAAGAAAGCGCTCGAGATCGATCCCGCCAACCGACCCGCTCAGCGCGGTTTGGCTTTCATCGAACGCAAAAAGTACATCCCGCCGAAACCTGGTGAGAAGCTTTCGGACTACACCAAGCCCATCGGCGTCTTCAAGACGCCCTCCCAGGCGGCAGCCAACGTTGCCGCTTCCGCTCAGGCGGACCGCCCCGCGCCCCAGCCCCAACCCGCGCCTGTCGGCGCGCAGCCTGTCGCGGCTCCGCAGCCCGCACCGGTGGCGCGCAGACCCTGGCTGGATATCATCCTTTACGGCTTGACCCTCACGGTTTTCATCATTATTGGCATTCTGATTGGTACAACCTTGCTCAATGTTGACCTCCCCTTCTTCGCAAAAACAACACCAGCGCTCTCTGTGCAGCCGCCTTCCGAAGGCGTTTTTGCCCTCAATGGCGACCTCTACGCAGAAATGGAAATCTTCCACGAGCTGCCCCAAACTGACGATGGCGTTCCGCAACTGAACGATCGTCAGCCTTCGATTGTTATCAACGACCTGTTTATCACGCTCGACCGCCTGCAGCTCATCGATGAAAAAGGCGAATCCATTCCCTATCTCGCCGCGCCCGCTGAAAACAACGTCCAGGTCGTCAAACCCGAACAAGCGCTTGAACCCGGTCGATACTGCTTGTCCCTGAAATTTAACCCAGAGCAGTCTGAATCGCTTTTCTGGTGCTTGAAAATCCTTGAATAATCCAAATTCGCGCGTTTATCAGACTAAAATTCCCTAAGGTGACGCTTATGCATGCATTGAACACGATTCTTGAAAAAAAACTTCTTGCTGAAAAGATCAACCAATACATCGTCCACACCCCTTCCATCGCCCGCAAAGCCAAAGCCGGGCAATTTGTGATCCTGCGCCTGAGCGACGGCGGCGAACGGGTTCCCCTTACCATCGTGGATCACGATGCAGAAAAAGGCACCATCACCCTGATTGTTCAGACGGTCGGCAAAAGCACCAAGATGCTCGATGAAATTGAGCCGGGCGAAGCGATCCAGGATGTTTTGGGTCCGCTTGGCAATCCCTCCGAGATCGAAAACTTCGGCAGGGTCGCCGTCATTGGCGGCGGTGTTGGCGCGGCAGTTGCCTTCCCGGTCGCCAAAGCGCTCAAACTCGCCGGCAACCACGTCACGGCTATCGTCGGCGCCCGCAACAAAGACCTCATCATCCTGAAACCCGAACTCGAGCAAGTCACCGACCGTCTTTTGCTGACCACCGATGACGGCTCCTACGGGCTGCACGGTTTCGTTACCGACCAGCTCCGCATGCTGCTTGAATCCGGTGAATCCTTCGATTACGTGCTCGCCATCGGTCCGCTTTTCATGATGCGGGCAGTGGCAGACCTCACCAGACCCTACGGCATCCGCACGACCGTCAGCCTGAACACCATCATGGTGGACGGCACCGGCATGTGCGGAGGCTGCCGTGTGCAAGTCGGCGACAAGGTCCGCTTCACTTGTGTGGACGGACCAGAATTTGACGGACACCTGGTGGATTTCGACACCGTCATCCACCGCAACCGCACCTACAATCACCCTGAGGATTGCCGGCTTGACACTCAGGTTGCCGATATTGAAGCCGAACACCTCGAAGAAGAGTTGCTGCAGCCATCCAAGGAGCGCCAGCGCATGCCTGAGTTGCCCGCCCATGAACGCGTGCGCAACTTCCATGAAGTAGCGCTTGGGTTTACTCCCGAGCAAGCTCGCATCGAAGCGGAGAGGTGCCTGCAGTGCCGCAATCCGCTCTGCGTGTCGGGCTGTCCGGTATCCGTAAAAATCCCCCAGTTTATCAAACTGCTCCAGTCCGGAGACGCAGTCGGGGCGGGGCGTCTCATCAAGACCGATAACTCACTGCCCCGCATATGCGGGCGCGTATGCCCCCAATCCGACCAATGCGAAGGCGCTTGCATCCTTGGGCGCAAGGGTAAACCTATCGCCATCGGCGCGCTGGAACGGTATGTTTCGGATGCTCTTGCCGCAGCGGAGCCCGAAATCGAAGCTTCTCCCGAAAAGCTGCCCTTCAGAGCCGCGATGATCGGCTCCGGTCCCGCCAGCCTCAGTTGCGCCGGCGACCTCGCCCGCGCAGGCGTGCAGGTGACGGTCTTTGAAGCCTTCCATGATTTTGGCGGCGTCTTGCGCTACGGCATCCCCGAGTTCCGCCTGCCAAAATCCATCGTCGCTCAGGAAGTCGAATCTCTCTCCCAGTCAGGGGTCAAATTCGTCGCCAATACCCTCATCGGCGCCACTTTCACCATCGACGAACTGCTTCACGATGAGCATTTTGACGCGGTTTTCATCGGATCCGGCGCGGGTCTGCCGAACTTCTTAGGCATTGAAGGCGAATCGCTGGTTGGGGTTTACTCCGCCAACGAATTTCTTACGCGCGTGAATCTCATGAAAGCTTACGAATATCCCCACGTCGATACACCCATTCTCAACATGCTCAACAAAACCGTCGGCGTCTTCGGCGGTGGCAACACCGCGCTGGACTCCGCCCGGGTTGCTTTGCGCCTAGGCGCGGCGAAGGCCGCGATCATCTACCGCCGCACCGAACAGGAAATGCCCGGTCGAAAGGAAGAAATCGAGCACGCGCTTGCTGAAGGGGTCCAATTCAGCTACCTGAACGCCCCCTTGCAATTCTTCGGCAACCAGGACGGTCGCCTCACTGGCGTCCGGCTGCAAAAAATGGAACTCGGCGAGCCCGACGCCTCCGGAAGGCGCCGCCCTGTCCCGCTGGCGGGATCCGAATACGAGATGGATCTCGATATCGCCATCGTCGCTATTGGCAACGGCTCCAACCCCATCATCCACCGTTCCACTCCCGGTTTGGACGTGGACAAATGGGGGCATATCCTGGTCGATCCCGAGACCTCGCAAACCTCCATTCCCGGTGTTTACGCTGGCGGCGATATCGTCACTGGCGGCGCGACAGTCATCAAAGCGATGGGCGCCGGACGCAAAGCCGCAGCCAGCATCCTCCGCCAGTTCGGCATCGAAGTGTAAGTATGCCCCGCATCGTCTGCCTCGGAGCCGGAAGTTATTCCTTCGGGCAAAGCACCCTCATCACCCTTCTGCGCAGTCAGGTGCTCAATGGGGCAGAAATTGCCCTCGTGGACACAAACCCTGATTCCCTTTCGGTCATCACCGATTTTGCGAATTGGCTGAATTCCGCGTGGAACTGCCGTAAAACAATCACAAGCCATCTCTCCCACAAAACCGCCTTGAAAGGGGCGGATTTTGTCATTTCAGCGGTCGAGGTACAGCCCCGTGAGCAGCTTTGGCAGGAGGATTTCGAGCGCACTCTGCCTCTTGGCATCCGCCAGCCCTACGCCGAAAACGGCGGACCCGGCGGTTTCGCGCATGCCGCCCGCAACGTCAACGCTATTCTCGGGATCGTCCGCGACATGGAGGCGGAATGCCCCGAAGCCTGGTTCATCAATTTTTCGAACCCCATGCACCGCATCTGCTACCTCGTCCACAAATACTCCAGGATAAAAGTTGTTGGGCTCTGCCATCAACTTGCCGCGGGCTATGCGATGGTCGGAAAAGCCCTTGCTACCCGCTATAGTCTTTCCGGCGCGGATGGCTTCCTGAGCACGCATGCCGATCCCGCCAATGACAAACCGATGGCGCAGATGGCAATGCAGGCTTTTGAGCGCTTTTCCATCAAGGCTGCCGGCTTGAACCATTTCACCTGGATGCTCGAACTCCGCGACCGCGCGACAGGCGAAGACCTCTACCCGCTTTTCCGCCGCGAATGGCGGTTGCTGCCGCAGAGCTTCGAACCCCTCACCCGCCGCGTTTTTGACGACTTTGGGCTCTTCCCCATCCCTGGCGATGAGCACCTCTGCGAATACCTGCCCTGGATGACAGACCCGGTGCGCAAGCCCTGGCAGGTCTTCGACATCTCTCTCTACAATTGGGCTTACTTTACCGCCAACCGCGAAATGATGTGGCAGCGCCTCAAACACGATATCGCCTCAGGAGATCCCTCCGAGGAATACGCCCACACCCATTCCGAAGGCGCCGTCGAGATCATCGAGGCAATCCATACCGACGCTGATCTCCTTTGGGAGGCGGTCAACATCCCCAATGCCGGCTTGATTGAAGGCTTGCCGGAAGACGCTATTGTCGAAGTTCCAGCGGTCATCAACAAAGACGGCATCCATGGACAGATGGTTGGAGCCCTGCCATTGGGTATCACAGCCTTGCTGCAGCGCGAAGTTGCCACCAGCCTGCTCTGCGTTGATTCGGTCGTCAATGGCGACCGCACGCTTGCCCTCCAGAGCCTGCTGCTCGACCCGACCATCACAGATATTGACCTGGCGGAGAAAGTCCTCGACCGGATCCTGACCAGTTCAAGACGTTTTCTCCCTCAATTTTTCGACTAAAGGAAATAACATGAAAGACCCAAAAATTATTGATATTGGTGATCCCCCACGCCCCGAGGATCTCCGTTCCGCCTTCACGCGCGGGATGGTGGAACCGCTTTCTTCCAAAGGCTGGCCCCGCTGGCTGGTTTTGGGGTTAGGCTTGTTGGGCTTGGTTTACGTGCTCAACCCGACTTTTGGCATCTTTGAACTCATCCCCGACAACCTTCCCCTTATCGGCAACCTGGACGAAGGGCTTGCCTTCGTTCTGATCTTGGTTTGGTAGAGCTGCTCGAAGGCGGCAAAAAAGACAAAACCGAATAGCCTTCGCGGTCGATCCGGTGCGGATTTTGGCGTCCCTCGCCCCACCCGGAAGACTGCCGGCTGGAAGGCTGTCGGCAGGAAGGCTGTCGGCTAACATTGACAAGCTTAGATATTGGGTGTAAGATACTATCCAATTCTGGTAGTTTGCAGTAGGAAAAGTCAACACTTTCTCGATAGTAAACCCCCAAGACAAAAAATTTTTTAGTTATTTTAGAGAGGAAGATCAAGTTATGTCAGAAAGAGAAGTCGGAACCGTTAAATGGTTCAATGGCGAAAAAGGTTATGGGTTCATCGCCCGCAAAAGTGGTGAGAAGGATGTCTTCGTTCACTATAGCGCCATCATCGGCGAAGGTTTCAAGAGTCTGAAAGAAGATCAGGCTGTCGAGTTCAGTGTTGTTGACGGCGCCAAGGGCCCACAGGCTCAGGACGTTCGCGTTATCGAATAATACAGAATTGCTTGCTTTCAAAACAGGCTGGGCGGAATGCCCAGCCTGTTTTTTTATTCCAGGAAACTTAACAAGCCCGGAAGATTCCCTTTCTCTGGTTGGGAGGGTTCTCCATCAAACCGTCTTCCCTCTTACAATCGCGTGATAACCTTAGCTCTCCGAGGGATCCGAAGGTTTCTTCTTCCCCAATGCCTGAAGCTGCTAATCCCGCCGCAACTCGCGCCTGGCATCCTTTCGGCTGACGCCGATGCTATACCCCCGGCTGAGTTGATCCGCTTCATAATCTGACCAATTCCCCAGGTAGAGCCGGGGCTTCTCATCATGCCCAAGCGGCAGAATATGCGTCGCGATGCGGTCCAAAAACCAACGGTCATGGCTCACGACCACCGCGCAGCCCGCGAATTCCTCCAGAGCCTCTTCCAAAGCCCGCAGGGTATTCACATCCAAATCGTTGGTCGGCTCATCCAAAAGCAGTACGTTCGCCCCAGTCGTCAGCGTCTTCGCCAGAAAAACCCGGTTTTTCTCACCGCCCGAAAGCGTGTCCACTGTTTTCTGCTGGTCAGAGCCTGTAAAGTTGAAAGAGGCGCAGTACGCCCTGCCGTTCACGGTCAGATCTCCGAGCTGCAAGTTGTCCGCCCCTCCGGTGATC
>JAGVUP010000106.1 GCA_019136215.1 Chloroflexota bacterium
CCGGGCGGATCTTACGGCTTTCGCATGCGCGCGATCGATCAAAACGGTCAGGCTGAAGCCTGGCTCGCAGGAGACGCGGCAGAGGTGAACGTGAGCCTGCCTGCCGCCTGCGCGGAGGATGCCGCGGAGCAGGATGACACTCCCGCTCAGGCAGCGGCGGTAAGCCCAGGGACGGAATATCCGCGCAATATTTGCGGCGCGGGCGACGCGGATTGGTTCAAGTTCTGGAGCGGCGAGAACGATTTTTATCTGGTTTTTGCCCGGTCAGCCGATGGCGGAGCCGCGCTGCGGCTTTCGGTCTTTGCCGCTGATGACAGCACGCTATTGGGCGCTGCCTCCGCTCTGAGTCCGGGCAGCCATACCGGCCTGGGGGTAAGCGTTCCGAAGAATCAGATGGTTTACATTAAGGCTGAACCTGCTTTCGCGAACCTCAGCGGCACTGCGGTGCGCTACACATTAAAAGTTTCACCTGCAAGCGTCTTCTTTTTGCCGGTCATTCAGAAATGACGGAGTGAGGTTAAAAGCCTCCCTATATCGAGAAGCCTTTTCTTGAAACAATAAGCGTTAGCCGAGCGGTTGGAATTTCACTTCGTGGCTCATCGCTGCCACTTTGCTGATGGTTTCATGAATGGAGCAGTACTTGGCTGCAAGGTCTGCCGAGCGCAGCATCTGCTTCTCGTCCACGCTGCCGGTGATCGTAATTGCAAGGTTGACCCATTTCAGCGTTGTGGGCACCTCCTCGCGCTTTTCGCCGCTCACGACGATTTCGATTCTAGGGACATCCAGCTTCTTCTTGACCAGAATCTCATGTAAGGTGGCGTAAAAGCAGGCGCTCAATGCCCCAAGCAGGAGTTCATAAGGGTAAAAAGCGCCAGCTTCTGAGCCGAGCGGGATGCTGGCGCGGTCAGTTTCGAGGAAGGACCTCTCAGGTGTATATTCGGTTCGGATGGTTAACATGGTCTTGTTCCCTCGCGCGTTTTTTGAGATTATAGCATTTTGGGGAAGCGTTTTACGCGCTTGTAGATTCCCCGCAGGCTTACGGATGATACAATAGAAGCCAGGAGGTCTCATGCAGGCTGCGCTTACACTTCTGCCAGAGCCTTATTACTCCAAGGTCAGCCATCTCTGGGATTTGCTTGACCGGCAGTTCGGCTTGCACTATGTCAACGTCACGCCCTTCCCGCATTTCACCTGGCAGCTCGGCGAGAGTTATCAGGAAGCGGAGCTGCTTCCCCTGTTGCAGCGCTTCATGCTGTGCCAAAAGCCTTTTGAAGTCACCACTCAGGGTTTGGCTCACTTCCCGGGCGAGGCGCCGGTCCTTTTCATCGAAATCCATAATCCGCCTGCCTTAAGAAAACTGCATTCGGCGCTCTGGGAGCTCTTGACGCCCCTCACGGCGGAGCCTTCGCTCCTCTATTCGCCCAAGACCTGGCAGCCGCATATCACGCTGGCAAGCAAAGACCTAAGTTGGGAGATGTTGGATGAAGTAAAGGCGTTCCTCCAGGCGGAGGACTTGAACTGGCGTTTCAGCGCAGACAATCTGGCGATCGCCTTTCAGAACGCGGAGGGTAAGACCCAGGTCGGGCACATCTTCCGATTTTGTAGAGGAAGGATGGAGAATGGAGGGGAGCTTCCCCCCCCCTCAATTTCAGCCTAAAAGAGCGACTCGTGCGGGTGCTTTTCATCCAGCTTTGCCAGCCCATAAGAGGCTGCCGCGCCGGCAAAAAACAAGAGCGCGCAAGTGATGATGACGCCGAAGCCCCTGACGCCCGAAGGGATGATGGCGGCGGTTGAGCCGATGACGATCCCGATGATGATATGGTACATCAGGGCATGGTGTTTGCGGAAGAGCCAGCTTACCAGTCTGGCGAAGATGAAAATCACCAGCACGACCCCCAGGATGAGCGGCAGTATCACGCCGAGGTTGAGATTCTTGATGCCGTTAGCCATCGGCTGGTAGAGCCCGAGGTAGAGCAAAAAGTTTGAGGGGCTCATCCCAGGCACAACTAGCCCAAGCCCGGTCAGGGCGCCGCTGAGCACCCAGCCCCAGAAGCTGGGTTCCATTGTGACAGAACGAATGCTTTCCATCCAGGTCATAAAGAAGTAAATCCCTGCGGCGAAG
>JAGVUP010000182.1 GCA_019136215.1 Chloroflexota bacterium
TTTGACCGCCGTGTGATGCTCGACAGACCTGACCTCAAGGGGCGCGAAGCCATTCTGAAGGTGCACACCCGCGGCAAGCCGGTTTCACCTGATGTCAGCCTCGAGGAGATTGCCCGCGCCACCCCAGGTTTTGTCGGCGCGGACATTGAAAATCTCGTCAACGAAGCTGCCATCCTTGCCGCTCGTCGCAATAAGAAGATCATCGAAAGACCTGAATTTGAAGAATCAATCGAGCGCGTCATTGCCGGACCTGAGCGCAAGAGTCGCTTGATCAACCCCAGAGAGAAAAGGATCATTGCCTACCACGAAGCCGGACACGCGGTGGTCATCAACGCGCTGCCGGAAGGCGACCCGGTCCAAAAGGTGTCCATCATCTCGCGTGGTATGATGGGCGGCTTCACCCGCGCCCTGCCGACCGAAGACCTCAGCCTCGAGAGCCGCAAGAAGCTCTTTGCTAACATGGTTTCAATGCTTGGAGGTCGTGCCGCAGAAGAAATTATGTTTGACGACATCACTTCCGGCGCCTCCAGCGATATCGAGCGGGTCACAAAACTTGCCCGCAGTATGGTCACCCGCCTCGGTATGAGCGAAAAACTCGGTCCGATGGTCTATGGACAGAAGGAAGAAATGGTCTTCCTCGGACGCGAAATCTCTGAACAGCGCGACTACTCCGAAGCTGTTGCCCAAGAAATTGACCGCGAAGTCCAATCCGCAGTCAGCGAAGCTTATAAGACCGCGAAGGAAATTCTTGAGAAATACAAAGACAAACTTATCGCGGTAGCCGAGAGACTTCTGGAAGTCGAGACCATCTCCAACAAGGAATTCGAGGCGATCTTCCCGCCTCCGGTCGAAAAGAACCAGGGTATACCGGCAATTATTGCGGAGTAACTCCAAACCTTGACGCAACAAGATCCAGCGCGTTTTGTAGAAGCGCCGGATCTTGTGCATTTAACCAATGAATATTCGGGTCGGAGGGTTTGAACCAGTTCGCCTGCCGACGGACATAAACCCGCGTGTTGCGTTTGATCAGGGCTACAGCTTCTTCGAGGGTCAGTTCTCCCTTCAGGAAGGAGATAATTTCGTTGTATCCGATCACACGCATCGAATCCAGACGTGATCCAAAGCCCGCATCCAGCAAGCTCTGCACCTCCTCCAACAAGCCCCCGGCAAGCATGTCATTAATGCGCTGATCGATGCGGGCATATAAAACTTCCCGCGGGACTTCCAAACCAAGGATGAGGGTTTCGTAGGGCGGTTCGGCTTTATCACGCTGCTCTGAAAATTTCCGACCCGTGTTCAGGATAACTTCCAAAGCCCTGACGGTGCGGCGGTGGTTGCGGTAGTCAATATTGGCTGCTGCTTCCGGGTCAATCGCAGCAAGCAGATCATACAGACGGTCAAAGCCAATCTTCGCGCCGATGGTCTCCAGGTCTGCCCGTAATTGCCCGTCTGGTCCGCGTGAGGGGACTTGCCAGTTTTGCAGAATGGAGCGGATATATTGCCCCGTTCCGCCTGTCAGGATCGGTAAAACTCCGCGGTTTTGTATTTGTTCAATGACATGAGTGGCGGATTTCTTGTAGAGACCCAAATTCCAGGGGTCAGCAAGGCTCGCGACGTTAATCAGATGGTGAGACACGCTGGCAAGCTCCGCAGGGCTCGGTTTGGCGACACCAATATTCAGCTCCTTGTATAAGTAACGTGAATCCGCGGAAACGATTTCTCCGTTTAATGAACGCGCGAGTTGGATGGCAAAGGCGCTTTTTCCGGAAGCGGTTGGACCAATGAGGACGAGCAGAGGTTTCTTATTCATTGATTTGTATAGACCGGATATGTAGAATTTCCGGCGCCTTACCGCCTTGAAAATCTTCAACGACAACGATATCCAGGTTCCAATAATCCGGGAATTCGGTGTGATCGTAAAGAAAACAGGTCATGGTTTGCGTGATGGCTTGCAGCTTCTTTTTGCCGATGCTGTTCTCTCCGGGACCAAAACGCTGACTGCGGCGCGTTTTGACCTCCACACAGGTCAGAAGTCCGGTTTCGTCCCGCATGATCAAATCCGCCTCGCCATAGCGGCTGTGGTAATTACGCTGGACAAGCTGGTAGCCCTGACCTGTCAAATATTCCAGCGCGACCGTCTCGCCCCAGGTGCCGGTTTTCTTCTTGTAATTGGAATCCATGCCGAAAGTATAATCGAACAATCGCATGACCAGGAATGCTTTCTCCTCGCGGGAAAGGATCAAACACATCTATTTAGAATTGCGGAATTTTTAGACACAATCCCAAGGGTTTAAGATAGAATTGACAAATTACATCAAAAGGATCGCCTATGGCAATTTGTGAAATTGTGACAATTGGAACCGAGCTTTTGCTGGGTGAGATACACGATACCAACTCAAGATTTATCGCGCGGGCTTTGCGCGATATCGGCGTGGACCTCTACCGCCTCACGACCGTAGGCGACAATCTCAATCGCATCACCGCCACCCTCCAGGAAGCTCTTATGCGGGCAGATATCGTCATCACCACTGGCGGTCTTGGACCCACCGTGGATGACCCCACCCGTCAGGCTGTTGCCAATGTGTTCAACGTCAAACTCATCTATAAAGAAGAACTCTGGCAGCAAATTTATGACCGCTTCAGCCACTATAACCGCATCCCGACTGAAAACAACAAACGCCAGGCTTTCATCCCCCAAAATTCCATCGCCATTCCCAATCCCGTCGGCACCGCTCCGGCTTTTTACGTGGAACTGGGCGTCAAGACTATTATTTCGCTTCCGGGCGTCCCGCGTGAAATGGAATATCTGATGAACCATTTTGTAGTGGACTACCTCAAAAAACGCTATGACTTGCGCGATGAGATCATCCTGCCGTGGGTGATTCATACGGTCTCCAAAGGCGAATCCAGCATCGATGAAATCATTGGGGAAATGGAAAAGCTCTCGAATCCTACTGTCGGTCTGCTCGCTCATCCCGGACAGACGGATATCCGCGTCACTGCCAAAGCGCCCTCAGCCGCTGAAGCCGAAGCAATGATGGCTCCAGTCCTGCAGGAAATACGGGAAAAATTGAAAGACTATATCTACGGCGAGAACGAAACCACCCTCGAAAAAGCCGTCGCAGATATGCTCAACCAAACCGGCACACGCTTGTCAATCATCGAAAGCGGCACCAGCGGTACGATTTATGGAAAACTCCGCGCTTTTATGCCGGAAGATAATCTCAGCGGCGATACAGTGGACCTTGTTTTTTCGGAAGAGACGCTCAACCGACTGATCAATGAGTACCGGGAACAAAAAAAAGCGGACATGGTGCTTGGGGTCGTCTTGAGTCCCAGAAATGCAGATCCTCGCGTGCAGATAGCCATGCTCCACAACGGAAAACTTACGGAGGTCAACCGGCTCTATGGCGGTCCTTCTGGTGACGCGCTTACCTGGGCGATCAATGTCGCGCTCGACATGATCCGCCGGGAATTTATCCAAAAGTAGAGGAGAAAGATGAAAAAAGCCACCACTATTCTTAAGAACGCGATCGTTCTGACGATGAATCAGAACTATGAGATCTTTGAACCCGGAGCTGTCGTGATAGACGCGGATAAAATTATCGCGGTGGGTCCCCAGGAAGAAATACTTTCTTCCTTCCAGGCGGAAGAAACCATCGACTGCGGAGAGAAGGTCCTGCTACCGGGTCTGGTCAACACCCATACGCATGTTCCAATGTCCGTTTTGCGCGGTCTTTCGGATGACCTTAGGCTGGATGTCTGGCTGATGGGCTATATGATGCCGGTTGAGCGGGAATTTGTTTCGCCGGAATTCGTGCGGCTCGGTACTAAAATCGGATGTGCGGAATTTATCCGTTCCGGCATCACCACTTTCAATGACATGTACTATTTTGAAGATCATGTGGCGGAGGCAACTGCCGAGGTTGGTCTGCGGGCTGTGGTCGGGCAAACCGTAATGAAGTTTACAGCGCCGGACGCGCAATCGTTTGAAGATTCTATTGCTCTTTGCGAAAACCTTATCAAAAAATGGCAGGATCATCCTCTGATCGTCCCCGCTATTGCCCCCCATGCAGTTTACACCTGCACCCCGGATGTGCTGACTTCAGTAGTGGAATTAGCGAACAAATATAATGCCAGGGTCCACTTCCACGTCTCAGAAACCAAAGATGAAGTTGAAAACCTCAGGCGCGAGACAGGACTGCCGGTAATCCCGTACATCCGCAAATTCGGCATGCTCGAAACCAAACTTACTGCTGCGCATTGTGTTTGGCTGGATGAGGGCGAAATACGCACTCTGAAGAGTGCCAGCGTGGGCATCGCTCATAACCCTACCTCAAACCTCAAGCTTGCATCGGGTTTCTCGCCGGTTGCCCGGATGATGGAACTTGGCTGTAATGTAGGCGTTGGTACGGATGGTCCTGCGTCGAATAATGATCTTGACATGTTTGAAGAAATCCGACTCGCGAACCTGGTCGCCAAGAACGTCGCGGGAGATCCCACCGTCCTGCCTGCCCGTCAGACCCTGGCAATGGCAACCATCATTGGTGCGAAAGCGCTTCACCTGGACGATATCATCGGCAGCCTTGAGCCTGGTAAACGTGCAGACTTGATCCTTGTCGATATATCCCCAATCCACAATCAGCCGAGGTTCCGCCGCGATCCGAAAGGCATCTATGCGCAGCTCATTTACGCTTCAAAATCAACTGATGTGACTGACACAATGGTCAACGGCAGGTGGCTCATGCGCAACCGCGAGCTGCTAACGTTGGATGAGCAACAGTTGATCAGCGAAGCCCGCCAGATTGCTGCCAGAATCGATGAATTCCTGAAGGGACGCGAAGAATCTGTTTACTCCAAACTGATCGCAATTGGCGGCGCGGCTGAGGAAGAGAGTTTCGAGGTCCAGGTAAAGGTAAAGGTCGAGAACATAGCGCCTGTTTTAGACGCTTTGTTCCAGCCTGACATCAAGATTATCCGTAAGCGCCACTATCACGAATATGATACCTATTTTGGCTTCGAAAAGCCTTCTCAGGGACGTTTGCGCTACCGGGAAGATGAATTCCTGGATGATATGGGAAAGATCGTCAGCGTGCGCTCACGCCTGACCCTCATTGGCGAGCTCGAAACTTCCCGCAACCTAAACGACCCGCATGTCATGCTCTCTCGCAGCCGCTACCTTGCGCCAGCGACCCACAGCCTGCGCTTCTACAATGAATACTTCAAGCCTTCATCGAAGACCGAAATTGAAAAAAACCGCCTGCGCTATCTGGTGCAGTTCAAAGGTACGGAATTCTTCATCAACCTAGACACGATTAAAAATCCAGATATTGGTGATTTCGTTGAAATCAAGAGCCGCACCTGGAGCCGTCAGGATGCCGATCAAAAGACCGCGCTCATCCGGGAACTCGCTGCGGTTCTTGGGCTCGACTTGTCCCAAATCAATACGCTGGATTATCTTCAAATCGTAGAAAACGCACTTAACGAATAGAGGTTAGCCATGGATACGATAAACGTCCTGTTTGCAACAGCTGAAGCCGCGCCCTTTGCCAAAGTCGGCGGGCTTGGCGATGTCTCCGGCGCGTTGCCGCCTGCCCTTAGAAACCTTGCTGATGGGGCTCTGGATATTCGCATCATCATGCCATTCCACGCCGCGGTAAAAAAGCATAATCCCCCACACCGTTTGATCGGCAAATTTACTTTTGAAGCGAACGGTCGTGCTATTGAAACCGAGCTCTTTGTCAGCGAAATCAGCGGAGTGCCGGTTTATCTTCTCGATAACGAAAGCATCAACCACGACTCCCCTGTTTATCACGGAGATTGGTTCCTGGACGGGATGAAATATGGCACTTTTTCTTTAGCGCTGTTAGAGGCAGCGCGCTATCTTGACTGGAAAATTGATCTCCTGCATGCCAACGATTGGCATGCAGCACTATCGGTTTACGCGCTGAAAACCATATACGCGATCGATCCCTTTTTCACTGGGATTAAAACCATTCTTTCCGTCCACAACCTGCCATTCAACGGATGGGGATCCCAGGAAGCCATGAGCTCGCTCGGATTCGAACCCAGCAGCGACCCGGACCTGCCTGATTGGGCGAAGTTCACGCCCCTCCCGCTGGGGATTTCCGCTGCTGATCAGGTGATCGCGGTCTCACCTAACTACGCACGAGAAATCATGACGCCTGAGTATGGTTGCGGGATTGAAGAGTATTTACGGAAGCATGCCGAAAAGGTCACAGGAATCCTGAACGGTATTGATGAAACCCTCTGGGACCCTGCCACAGACAGCGCCATCGCGAGCAATTTCACTATTGAAAAAATCGAAGAAAAATCCAGGAACAAACTTGACCTTCAAAAAGCCCTCGGGTTTGAGGTCAATCCCGATATTCCCATGCTGACTACTGTCAGCCGCCTTTCCCACCAGAAAGGCATCCCCAGCATCTTCAAGGCGCTGCCGTCGCTGATAGATCTGCCCTGGCAATTTGTGCTTTTAGGCACAGGCGATCCCGAGCTTGAACGTCAGGCAAGTGAAATCAGCGCGCTACATTCCGATAGAATCGCCTGCATATTGAAGTACGACGACGTTATTGCACGAATGCTATACGCAAGCGGCGATATATTTCTCATGCCAAGTCTTTACGAGCCTTGCGGGCTCTCCCAGATGTTTGCAATGCGTTATGGCAACCTGCCCGTAGCTACCAGCACCGGTGGACTGGCTGATTCGATCCTCGATTTCAGTGTCGACCCCAAAAAGGCGACAGGTTTCCTCTACGATGAAAAGAACGAAACAGGTCTTGAGCAGTCCTTGCGGATCGCGCTGAGAGTATACGAAGACAAAAATGAATGGCCAATCATGCGCCGCAACGCAATGAACGCTCATTTCTCATGGCAGATTTCAGCCAGTAAGTATTTAGACATATATCGTAAACTCCTGGCATAGCCAGCTTCTGAAAGGTTTCTCTTTATGATTTATCAACGTTCATCGGGCATTTTGCTTCACCCTACCAGCCTTCCAGGTCCTGACGGAATTGGTGATCTCGGACCAGAAGCCTATCGCTGGGTGGATTTTCTGCATGCCTCTGGCACGCAGCTCTGGCAAATTCTCCCGCTTGGACCCACCGGCTACGGCGATTCGCCCTATCAATGCTTTTCTGCCTTTGCCGGAAATCCATTTCTTGTCAGTCCCATCCTTTTGCTTGAATCTGGCTTGCTAAAATCATCGGACTTGCGTCAGCGTCCTGAATTCCCGGAAAGCTTTGTCGACTTCGGACCGGTCATCCTGTGGAAAAACCATTTGCTTGACCGGGCTTACGAAAACTACCAGGAAACAAAGCCCACAGATATCTCAGCGCGCTTTAAGCAATTCCAGATCGATAATGCCAACTGGCTGGAAGATTACGGTTTGTTCATGGCAATCAAAGAAATCCAGGGAGGACATCCCTGGTCCGATTGGGACAAAGCGCTGAAATTCCGCGATCAGGTTGTCCTTGAAAAAATGAGAAGCAAGCTGGCAGACGTCATCGATAAGGTCAAATTCAGCCAATTCCTATTCGACGAACAATGGCAAAACCTGAAGAATTATGCCCATTCCAAAGGGATAAGCATCATCGGAGATATGCCTTTTGTCATCGCGATGGACAGCGCCGATACCTGGGCGAACCCGCAACTTTTCCTGATGGACAATACTTTAACACCTACGATGGTAGCGGGCGTGCCGCCGGACTACTTCTCCGCAACCGGTCAACTTTGGGGAAATCCTTTATATAACTGGGAAGTTCACGCCAATCAGCAATACGAATGGCTGAAACCGCTATTCATGGTGAATGGATAGCAAGCCCGGGTGTTGAATTGTTCTCAGCGCTCAAAGCGCGTTTACCCCGCCTACCAATCATCGCTGAGGACCTCGGTGTCATCACGCCGGACGTTGAAGCGCTTAGGGATGGTTTTGGTTTTCCGGGAATGAAAATTCTCCAGTTTGGTTTCAGCGGAGATCCTGAAGACAGCTTCCTCCCCCACCACTACCCGGTCAATTGCTTTGCCTATACCGGCTCTCACGATAACGATACCGCCCGGGGCTGGTTTGATCATGCTTCTCCCCGCGAGCAACGCTTTTGTCTGGATTATCTTGGAACGGATGAAGTTGATGTGCCCCGCGGAATGATTCGTGAAGTATGGCGGTCAGTAGCGAATTATGCCGTTGCTCCGATGCAGGATTTTTTGGGTTTGGGGACTGAAGCACGCATGAACCTGCCCGGAAGCGCTTCTGGGAACTGGACATGGCGAATACCCCAGAAAGCATTAAATGACGGTTTAAAAGACGAAATTTACGCGCTTAACTTCCTCTACAGCCGGCTGCCGGAAGATGAAAAGCGGAAAAACCAGCAGAGGTTTCAATCTGAAACCAGCGGAACGGTAAAACCCCACTAATAAATGGTTATGAATAGAGGTTTATGCGAAGAGCATAAACCTCTATTTGATTATTTCTGAGGATACTTTTCGTGTGCTGCCATGGCGGCGCCAATGATGCCTGCCAGGTTCTGGAGTTTAGCAGCCACAACTGGCACTTTTGTTGTGAAATACTTGGAATACTTTTCAAAGCTGCTGCTTATACCGCCACCCAGAACAAATATTTCCGGATTGAGCAGCGCTTCATAAGTGAGGAGGACTTCATTAAAGCGTGCCGCCCATTGCTTGAAAGTCAGTTTTTCTCTGGTTTTGATCCCTGCTGATGCGCGGTGTTCTGCGTCTTTACCGCGAATCTCCAAGTGCCCGAGTTCAGTGTTGGGCATTAACTGACCCCGCACGAACAGAGCCGATCCGATGCCGGTTCCGACCGTCAGGAACATCACGACCTCATACTGCTTTAAAGATTCATCCCCGAAGCGCATTTCTGCCAAACCGGCCGCATCCGCGTCATTGAGAATAACTGCATGCTCACCGGTTTTTTCCCGGATCATCGTCGCTAAATTTTTACCGATCCAGTCCTTATGCAAGTTCGCGGAGGTAAATATCTTTCCGTGTTTTAC
>JAGVUP010000021.1 GCA_019136215.1 Chloroflexota bacterium
TGGTTCGTGGGGCAGGTGATGCGCGCCACCGGCGGCAAAGCCGACCCAAAGCGCACACGCGAGATTCTGTTGGAGCTGCTCAAGTAGAAATAAGCCGAGACCGTTGAAGTAAAGCAGTATTTTCGACAGGAACCCTATCAAACCCTGATGTGAACCGGATCAACGGTTCATCTGAGGCTTGTTATCCTCGTTTTATTAGGTATTTTCTTCCTTTTTTATATCCTTTCCTCTTCCATCGGCAATTCTCCCTCACTCAATCGCTGGGAATAAGCTTGACAAAAGCGCTGACGATATCAAGAACGGAGAGCATCAGGGCGTTGCGTGAGGCGCAGTCGCAGTCGTTTTACGAGAATCCGAATATTGTGCATGAGTGGCGGTGGCAAGCGGCTTTGGACGACAGAACGTGTATTGTCTGTGTGTTGATGCACGGGCAGGTTTTCCCGTACTCCAAAAAGTTGGAAAACCATCCGAATTGCCGATGCGTGATGGATCCAAAGACGCTCAGTTGGAAGGAACTGGGCGAACAGATCGGGGTGGACTTCTCCGGCATCGATGAAATGGGCGACTCTGTTGAGGAGCAGCGAGAGCGCTTTGGCTGGAGCCAGGAGCGGATCGACAATATCAAAGCCAGGCACGGGAGCGGGCTGGATAATTTTGCAGGATTGCCGCCGGATAAGCAGATTGATTCGAGGCTGTAAGGCTGTCAGCCAGGACTTTCCAATCAGACCGCTCTTTTGCGTTATACTATGATGGTCAAGCTGCCGTGCTCACCACATTTGGCAGAATAAATTTACTCAGGAGGATGTGCATGCCACCCAAGGGATGGGTAGAAATCAATGAACTGTATTGTAAAGCTTGTGAAACATGCGTAACGGATTGCCCAACGCAAACGCTTGCTCTGGACATGAGCCGGCTGACTGTGAAGGGCTATCATCCCGCTCACATGCTTCACCCCGAAAACTGTATTGCCTGCGGCACCTGCGCTGTCGTCTGCCCCGATGCAGCCATCACGGTCTTCCGTGGTGTGCGTCCCGGCGATGAAAAAGGAGGGGAGGCTGCGTAATGGCACTCGAATTGATCAAAGGAAACATTGCTGTTGCCGAAGCCGCGATGCGAGCCGGATTGGTTTCGTATTTTGGCTATCCCATCACCCCGCAAACGGAACTGCTCGAGCATCTCAGCGCGCGCATGCCCGAATTGGGTCGCGCGTTTGTGCAGGCAGAGAGCGAACTCGGTGCAATCAATATGGTATACGGCGCCGCCTGCACCGGTCTGCGCGCTATGACCTCCAGCTCCAGCCCGGGCATCAGCCTGATGCAGGAAGGGCTCTCCTACCTCGCCGGCACCGAACTGCCGGCTGTGATCGTGGACGTCGTCCGCGGCGGTCCTGGATTGGGCAACATCGCCCCCTCCCAGGCTGACTACACACAGGTCGTCCATGGCGGCGGGCATGGTGAGTATCATCTCATCGTCCTTGCCCCCGCCTCCGTGCAAGAAGCGGTTGACCTCACCACCATGGCGTTCGATATCGCCGAAAAATACCGCATGGTCGTCTGCCTTCTGCTGGACGGCTTCATCGGGCAGATGATGGAGCCTGTGGAGCTGCCCGAGTTCAAGCCTGTGCGCACCACGCCGCCTGCCTGGGCAATCGGAAGCCCCGATTCCAAGGGTCAGGTCGTTTTGACTTCCATTAACATTGATCCCCCCACCCAGGAACGCTTCAATGTGAAGATGATGACGCGCTGGCAGGAAGTTGAAAAGAACGAAGTCCGCTATAAGGGCTACTTCCTGGATGATGCCGAGTATGTCGTGATTGGTTATGGAACCGCCGGACGCATCTCCCTTTCGGCTGTGCGTGCCGCGCGCGAACAGGGTCTCAAGATCGGTCTGGTACGTCCAATTTCGCTTTCACCCTTCCCCGCTAAAGTCGTGGACGAACTGGCAGACAGGGTCAAGGGTTTCCTGGTGGTTGAGATGAGCAATGGTCAAATGCTGGATGACATCATTTCCATCGTTGCCCGCAGAGTGCCGGTGGAGTTTTACGGGCGCATGGGCGGAATGGTTCCTTATCCTGATGAGATCTCCAACGCTATCAGCGCTTTGGTGAATGGCAAGCACGATGTCAACATTGACGCGCGCGCCGAATGGTTGGCAGGGCTGCGCGAGCTCGTGGGAACAGGAGAGTAAATCATGACAGAAACAGATGTGAAAGTTGTCTACAAACGCCCGCTTGGTTTCACGGACCGCACCACGCATTATTGCCCGGGCTGCACCCATGGTGTGGCGCACAGGTTGATCGCGGAAGTGCTCGAAGAAATGGGTGAGCTGAATAACACCATCGGCGTTGCTCCGGTGGGCTGCGCTGTCTTTGCGTACAACTACTTCAACTTTGATTTCGTCGAAGCCGCGCACGGACGCGCGCCGGCGATGGCGACGGGCATCAAGCGCACCCTGCCCAACAAGATAGTCTTTACCTATCAAGGTGATGGCGACCTTGCCTCGATGGGCATGGGCGAAATCGTTGCCGCCGCTGCCCGCGGTGAGCATTTCACGGTCATTTTCATCAATAACACCAACTACGGTATGACCGGCGGTCAGATGGCGCCGACCACGCTGCCCGGTCAAAAAACCTCCTCCTCGCCGCTCGGTCGCGATGTGGAAACCCAGGGTTATCCCATCCGCACAGCGGAACTGCTGGCAACGCTGGATGGCGCCGCCTTTGTGGCGCGCCGCTCCCTGCACGACGCCCGCAGCATCCGCAACGCGAAACGCGCCATCCGCACGGCTTTTGAGGCGCAAAAACAGGGCTTGGGCTTCTCGATGATCGAGCTGCTTTCCATTTGCCCCACCAACTGGGGTCTGAAGCCCGCCGCCGCCCGCACATGGCTGGCTGAGCACATGCTGCCCTATTACCCCGTGGGCGATTTTAAGGTTTCTACCGCTGTAAGCGAAATGAAGATTGGAGGAAATTAGCATGCAGGCTGAAATTATCATTTCGGGTTTTGGCGGTCAGGGCACGCTCTATGCCGGGCAGGTTTTGGCGTACGCCGCGATGGATGAAGGCAAACACGTTACCTGGATCCCCTCTTATGGTCCTGAGATGCGCGGCGGCACAGCCAACTGTACCGTTGTGGTTTCGGATGACGAGATCGGTTCGCCGACCGCTCTCCACCCAACCGCTGTGATCGCGATGAACCTCCCCTCACTCGATAAGTACGAACCGATGATCAAACCGGGCGGATACCTGATCGTGAATGAGGACATGGTCAACCGCACCTCCACCCGCGAGGACATCCATGTGCTGATGGTGCCCGCGAGCAAGATCGCCATGGAAATCGGCAACGAACGCGCCGCCAACATGGTGCTTTTGGGGACCCTGGAAGGGAACATGCACCTGCTTCCGCAAGGCGCGCTTGAACGCGCGCTGGAGGCGCACACTGCCGCCCGACTCAAGAAGTTCATCTCCATCAACATCGAAGCTCTGCGCCGCGGCGCTGAGTACCAGGCGGATTAGTTTTCCGTTTTCAACCAGGAGGCGCTCAAATTGCTTGGGCGCCTCTTTTTTGCCTCCGGTATAATAATCATATATGGATGAAACGTACCAAGCTCCCCGCCAGCGAAGCCTGATCTTCACCATCGGATTGGGAGTTCTAGCACTGGTGGGGGTGTTTGTGCTGCTGATTTTTGGCTCGGGCGGTCTGACGGGCGTGCCGAACCTGGCGCTTTCACTGCTGGCGGTGCCGGTGATGGGAGCCCTTGTCTTTTTGGTTTACCGAAGTTTCCTGCTCCTGACCACCCGCTACCGGCTGACGCGTTCTTGTCTCGAGCTGCACTGGGGATTTCAGCGCGAAAGAATCCCCTTGGACGCGATCGAATGGGCGCATCCGGTCTCGGACTTTGACTCGCCGATGCCCCTGCCCGGATTTGTGCTGCCCTGGCAGTACTACGGGACCCGCACCATCCGCGGGCTTGGACCGGTTGTTTTTGCCGCCACCGAAAAGGCGGAGATGGTGCTCATCCGCGCGGAAGACCGCCATTTTGTCATCTCGCCGGTCAGCGCCCGCGCCTTCGCGGAGAAAATTGAGGATTTCCTCAATCTGGGCGCGGAAGAACCCGTTGAGCCTCTTTCGCAGAACCCGCGCACGATGCTGACGGAAATATTCCAGGAAAAAATTGCCAGAAGACTGCTGATTGCCGGGCTCTTGAGCCTGCTGCTCCTGCTGGCGGTGGTCATCGCCTTCAGCGCCACCCGACCGAGCGTGACATGGATCACGCTCGAACAAGTCTCATCCAACCGTCTGCTATTGCTTGTGTTGATCGGGGGGCTCACCTGGCTTTCGAATACCTTTCTGGGGGCTTATTTCTTCCTGCGGAGCCTGTTGGAGAAGCGCTGGGTCTTCCTCCTCTGGGGCTGGAGCATCCTCATCTGCCTCATCCTCACCACTGCCGCTGTATTCATGCGCCTCGGCAGCGCATAGCTAATTATTCTCCCCATTACACTCGATAAGAACCTCTTATGATCATCCGGTAACATTAATTTGAAGTCATTGTATGGTGGGGTAATAATCCCGCCAGTCTTCGGTCTTCCCCACGGGGAAGGGTTTGCGGTGGATGAGGGTCCCAAAATCCCAATGCTACCCTCACCCCGGCTATGCCCAATCCTCTCCCAAGAGAAGGCTTAAAACCAGGATTTTTCCTTTGGTACCCTGAAAAAAATGTTTATCCTAAATGAAATCCCTGTTTTTGATAAAAGCGCAGTAACGAATAGGGTTCAGAGCTTCTACAAAGTGAGAAGTTACCGTTTAATCGCAATGTTTTAGAATCGATGCCAATATCTTTGGCACCGATGATGGCACTATTGCTGAGGGTACTCGCTTGAATAAAACTAAGTGACAAAAATGTCACTTAGCGGCAGAATGATGTCACTTTGAATGAAACAGAGAAAGCAGTTTTTGCCATTTTAAAACAAAAGTCGGATTCATCAAGAGAAGAAATAGCTGATAAGATTTCTAAAACTGTTAGAACGGTCCAGAGAGCGTTGGATTCTCTTAGAGAAAAGGGTTATATTAGGCGTGTTGGTTCTAAACAGAATCCCACATGGGAAGTGTTGAAATAAGGCTAAATATATAAATTTGGGATGAACTCGTATTGAAAAAAGCATTGATTACCTTTTTAAAAATATTTATTTTCTTCTTTGGGTGGGCCGCCTTATCAGGGATAATAAATATCCCCAATGAGAATCCGGCAATTTGGAGATTTACTGCTGAATTAATTCCATTTGTCGTTATGGTCGTATTTACTGTCGGCTTCTTGATAATTGAAAGGAGCAAAGTAAAAATACCCGTTACGGAAAATGGCATAAATGGAACAATTGTTGGAATCCTTGCAGGAATTGTCTGGATAGGGCTGTCAGCAATAATTCTTCTCATATCTAAACAACTGGAGATTGTAGAGAAGAATGACGTGCCTATGTTATGGCTTTGGATGCTTTCGGCTTTCATAAATGTGACAATGCAGGAGTTACTGATTAGGGGTTATTTATATCAATTACTAAAGATAAAGTACAATTTGCCTCTAGCTATAGTAGTTACAACGATAATATTTACGCTTTTACATGGAGGAGCCTTCGAAGCGGGACTCCTTCCGGTAGTAAATGTCATCACTATGTGTTTATTCATGACTGCCCTGTATGAATCAGAAAGAACAATTATTGCGCCTATAATGGCTCATGCAATTTGGAATGTTATTGGAGCGATTGTTCTAGGCGGAGTTAGTTTAGCGGATGATTATCCAAGCCTTTATTCTATGGTTGCCTTAGGGAACAAACTTCTGTCCGGAGGGGATTATAAAATCGAAGGCAGTATTGTGGTCTTGATAATCAACATTATGTTAATGCTTATATTTTGCACCCGATACAAAAGGCGACAGGCTAAAGAACGATAAATCCAAGTTTGCCACTTTTTAAATTTCATATACCCCCTGATGTCAGACAAATGTTAAACATTGAGAAGGTTGATTTTAAACAGTTTTACCAATCTGAGAATATATAAAAATGGCATTTTATTTATAACTTCTCCTCAGGCTGTGGAACGGCTGTCGCCGCCGCGCGAAAAGAGAAAAAGGGAAAGAAGCAGAGCAGATGGAATTGTTGGATTAGAAGTCGCCTGCAAGTCTCACCGGCTAAGGCGAAGTCTGCCCATCCAACAGATGTTTCCCCATAAAAGCATTTGTGACCGAGCGGTTACATTAGTTTGAAGCCCATTGCACAGTGGGGTAATACTCCCGCCGCGGGCTGGCGGTCTGCCGCGCCGGAAAACAAGCGCTTCCGGCGTTCGTGGGGCAGACAGGTGGGGCTATTGCCCCAGCGCGGCGTCGACGATCTCGCGGGCTTCGGTTTGGATGCGGGCAAGGTGGTCGGCGCTTTTGAGGCTCTCGGCGTAGATTTTGTAGACGTTCTCCGTTCCCGAGGGTCTGGCGGCGAACCAGCCATTCTCAGTTACCACCTTCAGCCCGCCGATCGGCTCCTGGTTGCAGGAGGCGGAGGTGAGCTTCTCCAAAATCGGGTCTCCCGCCATACTCTCGGCTTTCACCAGCTCCGGCGAAAGGCTGCTGAGGATCGCCTTCTGTCGGACGTTTGCGGGGGCGTCCAGACGGGCGTAGAAGCTGCCGCCCAGTTCCTCCTCCAGAGCCCGGTAGTGCAGACCCGGGTCTTTGCCGGTCACTGCCAGGATTTCCGCTGCCAGCAGGTCGAGGATGATGCCATCCTTATCGGTGGTCCAGGTCTGTCCGTTTTTGCGCAGGAAGGATGCCCCAGCGCTTTCTTCGCCGCCGAAGCCGATGCTGCCGCTGAGCAGACCGGGCACGAACCACTTGAACCCGACCGGGACTTCGCAGAGTTTGCGACCGATCTTTTGGGCGACCCGATCGATGATGGAGCTCGAAACCAGAGTCTTCCCAACCGCCGCACGCGCAGACCAATCGGGACGGTGCTGGAAGAGGTACCAGATCGCCACGCTCAGGTAGTGGTTGGGGTTCATCAAGCCAACGCTGGGGGTGACGATGCCGTGGCGGTCGTAATCGACATCGTTGCCGAAGGCGATATCAAAATTATCCTTCAGCGCCACCAGGCTTGCCATCGCGTAGGGCGAGGAGCAGTCCATGCGGATCTTGCCGTCCTTATCCAGGGTCATGAAAGAGAAAGTCGGGTCCACGCGTTTGTTGACGACCTCAAGGTTGAGCCCGTACATTTCCGCCATCGGTTCCCAGTAGGCGATGCCGGAGCCGCCAAGCGGGTCAACGCCGATGTGGATGCCAGAGTCGGCGATCGCCTGCATGTCGATCACGTTGGCGAGGTCTTTGAGATATGGCGTGATCAGGTCGATTTGGCGGGTCGTATCGGCTGCCAATGCCTTGCTGAGCGGCAAACGGCGCACGTCCAGCATGTCGTTGGCGATGATCTCGTTGGCGCGGTTCTGGATCCATTTGGTCGTGAGCGTGTCGGCGGGTCCGCCGTTGGGCGGGTTGTATTTGAAACCGCCGTCTTCGGGGGGGTTGTGCGAGGGGGAAATGACCACGCCGTCCGCCTGTACGCCCTGGTGGCTGGCGTTCCAGGTGAGGATGGCATGCGAGATGACGGGCGTGGGCGTGTATTGATGGTCTTTATGAATATGAATCTCCATCCCGTTGCCGGCGAACACCTCGATCGCGGTGTAGAGCGCTGGCTCCGAAAGCGCGTGGCTGTCCATCCCCATAAAGAGCGGTCCGCGGATGCCCTCTCCCTGGCCCGAAGTGCCGAAGCTTACCGCTTGGGCGGGATTGCCGGGTTCGGGATGCTGGATGTAATAGGCGGAAATCAAGCGGGGGATATTGGTCAGCGATTCGATTGGCGCGGGTTTACCTGCAAGCGGATGGATACTCATGGTAGCTCCTTTTCTTCATCGGGCTTTCGCCTGGTGCTTGGATTGAAATCTTGCTGCCCCTCTTCAAACTTAGACAGGGCTACTTCATTCTATCATGCCGTCCCCGCTGTGTCGGAAAAAATAGAGGGTATCACAAAAATTCACCCCGAAAGGTGGCGCTTCCGGGGTGAATTCTATCGGTGTCTCTGATGGCAAACGCGGGATGCTATTCAATGATATAGGTTAGATAGACTTCATAGGTGACAATGATCTGTCCGGCGGAGACAGGCACCGATGATTCTGCGTCCATCGGCATTCCGCCGCCCATCCCGTAGGGCGCATAGGGCTGCACGTACGAGGAGGTCTTGGCGTCTTCGATGGCAAGGTCTCTTGCCTGGTCCAGGGCAGCCTGGCGGTCGGCGATATCAAAGTTGATGCCGTAGATATTGTTGGCGCCAGCAGCCAGAGTCGCGTCCAGGATATTGCTCAATTTGGTCAGATCGCGGACAGTGACATACAGGGTGTTTTCGACCGAATAGGTAACGTAGCTGGGCTGACCTTCATAGTCATATTGCTGCATGGAATAGACATTGAAGTTGGCGGTTTGGATGTCCTCCTGTTTGACGCCCTGCGCCTTGATCGCGTCAGCGATCGCGGTCGCTTGCGCGTTGTTAGCGGAAAGCGCAGAAGAAACTTCCGCGGCTTCATTGCGCACGCCAATATTTATGTACGCAATGTCGGGCACCAGAGTGACTTTGCCGGTTCCGGGCACCGTTATGGTACGAAGCGCCTGAGCGGGCTGCTCGGGCGCGCCTACGGTCTTGTTGTGCAGTAAGCTGCAGGATGACAGAGCCATTACGGCAACTAAAAACAGGGTGATGACAGGTAAAATAGGTTTTCGGTTCATTTTTTCTCCTAATTAGTTAACAATCTATGTCATTAACGACGAATGGTAGCCGTTTGTTCCATTTTACCCGAACAGGTTGGATATAATTAGGAAAAGCCGTATCCTTCAGGAGATTATGCCGATTAATTACGCCCAATTAGAACACAGCCAGGGTCAGTTCGCAGCAGACTACGCTACCTGGCAGGCGCAGCAGAGCGCCCGCGCGGTGGAACTGAAGAGCCTGCTCACTGAAGCTGCTGCCTCTCCGGAGCTACTGCGCCAGGCGATCGAGGAAGCGGAGCAGCAGCTCCCCACCCTTTATCTGGCGAAACCCACTTCGGAGCCGATCCTTACCCACCGCCCCCTGCCCGCCGCGCCGGAAAGCTACACGCTCATCGCGGCGGATGGCAGTTCGGCGTGGTGAACGTGGGGTTGATCAAAGCTCGGATCGGCAGCGGCGAAACGCCTCAGATTTGGGTGGAAACCGAACTGCTCACCCCCCAACAAATCCAGACAAGTGAGGGCAATTTGATCAGTGAGGACGAAATCGCTCTCCTGAGAGACCTGGCGGAGCGTAAGCGGATCCGGCAAGCCGTCTCGTCCGAAGACGCGGAACCAGTCATCACCCTCACGGACGGTCCGCTGGATATTTTTTACCGCTCAACCATCCAGGGCGAGCGGGAACAGCAGGTGCAGCGGGATATTTCTGGGATCGACGAAGACCTCCGGCGCAGAGGCGTCCTGACCGCCGGCTACATCGACAAGCCCGGTTCGGCGATGCTGAGCCGGATGCTGGCGGTTTTCCAGTGCAAACGCCAGGGCTTGCCGCCCGACAAAAAAACTGATGGATTGAACTTGAGCGACCGGTTTATTCTGCGGGATATTTTGGATCAGCCTGGCGAACGCTCCGCCATCTTCGAGGCGATCAGCCGCGGACCCAAAAAGCCTGCCAACAGCGGCGCGGTGGCTTTCTTTTATCTCAATGTCAGCGGCGCGGAAGACGAACCCTGCCTGGTGCGGGTTGAGTTCCCTCTATGGGTCAGCGAATCGCCCCGCCTCGTGGACGCGCTTCATGCCGTCATTTACAGAGAAGCCCAGGTGCTGGATTCGCATCCTTACCCCTATCTGCTGCATCGCGCCCACGAGCTGGCGGTGGTCAGGCGGATCGAAGCGGATGAAGTTGAAGCGATGCTTCAAAGTCATCTTGATCCCCAATTCCGCGCCCGTCAGCGACAGTCAAATAAAAGTTATCTGAAAGGACTATCATGAGCGATTCGTCCCATTCCATCCCAATCGGCAAGCTTCTGCGCGCCGATAACAGCCAGTTTGTGGCAGGCTGCCGCGTCCGGGAGCTGGAAACCCCGGCTTTCGGTTCGCTGGTTCGAGCCTCCCTTGTGGATGATACCGACGTCTATGGGCTGATCACCAACATCAGCATCAATGATGACGGATTGGTGCGGCAGCTTGTCTCAGGGGTGAGCATTCCGGGGGAATACACCGCGGACAACCGCTACAACCGCAACCTGCCGGTCGAAATTCACGTGCTCACGATTGGCTACCAGAGCGAGGGGCAACTGCGGCACCAACTGCCGCCCCGCCCGCCGCTCAGCCTGGACCAGCTCTTTTTATGCGGCTCAGATGAAGTGGCGCGTTTCACCAGCCTCGGCGCCGGCTACCTGCGCCATATCCTGCGCCTGACCGATCAGCCGATCGAGGAGCTGCTGGTCGCGCACCTCAGCCAGGCTCGCCGTGTGCAGGATTCGCTCGGCAATCCCGAATGGTATGAGGATGCCTGCCAGCGTCTTATCGTTTTGCTGCGGGATGATTACATGCGCCTGACCCAGGTGTTGGACGCGCTTTCAGAATTGGAGTAACGCGATATGGAACCTCAAGCAAATCTCAGCCCCGAAAACCCGCCGATCGGTTTTGTGACTGGCGGCGGACTTGAAGCTAATTTGCAGGTGAAGCTGACCGTGCCGGCGCAAACCGTGCAGGAAGGCGCTTTTGTGGTGATGGACAGCGGAAACTGGCGTTTTTATGGGCTGGTGACTGACCTTCAACTGGCGGCGGTAGATCCCAATTATGCCAGTCAGCTCAACAGCCAGCGCTTCAGCCCGCGCCTCGCGCGCTATCTCAACCAAAACACGCTCTACACCAACCTGGCAGTCATGCCCGCCCTGATGCTCGAAAAGGGTCCCGACCCAGCCAGCCCGGAATACCCCGCCTGGGCGCAGAACCGCCCTGAAAAAGTCAAGCCCATCACGGTCAAAACTGTCCCTGACCACCACGCGCCGGTCAAGCTCGCGAACGCCGGAGATATCGCTGAAATTTTCGGCAAAGAAGACGGCAAGACCATCTTCCGCGTCGGAGAAACGCGCGAACAGGGACACGCGGTCTGCCTGGACCTCGAAAAGTTTGTTCAGCGTTCCTCAGGGATTTTCGGGACGACGGGTTCCGGAAAGTCCTTCCTGGCAAGAATGATCCTGGCGGGACTGATCCATGCCAACAACGCCTCCACGCTGATTTTTGACATGCACAACGAATACGGACCTTCCAGCACCTCTTCGGATACCGGTCAGCCGGTGAGCGGATTAAAGCAGCAGTTTCAATCGCGCGTGAGGCTGGTAGGATTGGGGGCGGGCACTGACTTCGGCGCGCTCCATGCCGATTTTCAGCTTGAGATCGCCCACAAGGACATCACGCCCGAAGACATCCTGCAGTTGACCCAGACCCTCAACCTCAAGGAAACCACCGCTGCCACGCTTGACGCGCTCCAAACCAGCTTCGGAGAGAATTGGTTTAGCGAGTTCATGAACATGCGCGGGAAGGCTGTTGAGGAGGATGAGGAAGGCAGGCGCCGCCCCGCGCCAGACAGCGTGGAAGCCTGGGCAAACGAGGCGGGCGTGCACGTTGGCGCAGCCGAAAGCTTGCGCAGCAAGCTCAGCCGGCTGATGAACCGCCCTTATCTGGTGAACAGCCCCGCCAGCAACGGTCTGGCGGAGATAATCGACAGCCTGCAGGCAGGGCGGCATGTGATCCTTTCCTTCGGACGCTTTGATTCAGAGCTCGATTACCTCCTGGTCACCAATCTGATCACCCGCAAGATCCGCGACAGTTGGGAGGCAGCTACCAACCAGTACCATAAGGACAAGAAGGTCGAACCGCGTCCGCTGGTGGTCGTGGTCGAAGAAGCCCACAAGCTGCTCAACCGCGAGATGGCATCGCAGACGATTTTCAGCACCATCGCGCGGGAAATGCGAAAATATTATGTAACCCTGCTGATCATCGACCAGCGCCCCTCGCAAATCTATGATGAGGTCATGTCGCAGTTGGGCACGCGCATTTCCGGCGCGCTCGGGGACGAGGATGATATCAACGCCGTCTTGAGCGGTCTGGCGGGGAGGAATGCCCTGCGTGGCATGCTTGCCAAGCTCCAACCCAAAGAGGAAGTGCTGATGCTTGGCTGGGGCGTGCCCATGCCCATTCCCATCCGTTCGAGACGCTACGACGATAAGTTCTGGCAGGAACTGCACAAAGACGGGCAGCCGAAGTTTGCTACAACCGCGGATTACAACAAATTTTTAGGCTTGGGTGACGATGATACCGATTAAGCTGAGCATTACCGGGTTCACTTCCTACCGCAAGCCTGTGGAGATTGATTTCTCCGGCTTTGACCTGGCGTGCATTTCGGGTCCCAACGGCGCGGGGAAGTCTTCGCTGCTGGACGCCATCACTTACGCGCTTTACGGCGAAGCCCGCAAGCGGGATGAAGCCATCATTAATACCGGCTCTGCAAGAGCAGAAGTACAGTTGGACTTTGAGTACGAGTCGCAGACCTATCGGATCGCGCGCAGCATCACCCGCGGCAAAGGCACCCAGCTCGAATTCATGATTTTTAACCCTCATCAGGGCGAAGCGGGCGGATGGAAGACCCTGACCGAACAGAATATGCGCGCCACTCAGGCGAAAATTGAGCGCACCTTGCGCCTGGATTACGAAACCTTCGTCAACGCTGCCTTCTTCCTGCAGGGCAAAGCCGACTCCTTTGCTACGCAGCGACCGGCAGACCGCAAGAAAATCCTTTCGAGCATCTTGGGGCTGGATCAGTGGGAGGCATACCTGGACGTCGCCAAAAACCGCGTCCGCGAAGCAAAGACCAACCTCGAAATCCAGGAACGCAAGCAGGCGGAAATCCAGGCGGAGATCGACCAGGAAGCCCTTCGCCGAGCGGATTTTCAAGCCGCGGAGCAGGAGTTTAAGGCTGCTTCGGCAGAGGTGGAGCTGCAAACAGCGCGCTACCAGCAGCAGTTGGCGCAAAAAGAAAAACTGGACGCCCAGCAGCAAACCGTCAAAGCGCTTGGCGGGCAGTTGGAAAGCGCGCAGAACCGAATCGAGGGCTACGAACGGCAAAAGACCGAACGCCTGGGGAGGCTGCAGACCTACACAAACACGCTCGCCCGTGCGGAAGAAATCCAAACCGCGCGTGACGCCTACGAGCGGTTGCGGGAGCGGCTGCGCGCGGCGGAAACCCAGGCGGAGCAGTTCCGCCCGATAGAAAGCGGGCTAAAAACCTACCGCCAGCAGCTTGAGATGGAGAAGCAGCGGCTCCTCACCAACGCCGAACACCTCCGCCAGGAGGAAGCCCGTGTCCGTGAGGCAGCGTCCGACGCCAGCGCGCTTGACCAGCAGCGGCAGGATGTTGGGCAGATGGTTTCCGCGCTGACCCAGGAAATCTCCAACGCGGCTGACCCCGAAAGCCTGCTGGCTGCGCTTGAAACCCGGAAAAACGCCCTCCATCAGGAAAACGGAGAGCTGCACGCCCGCATGAAAGACTTGAAAGAGCGCATCGGGAAGTTGGAACAGGTGGCAGACGCAGCCTGCCCGCTCTGCGGTCAGCCGCTGACGGCAGAGCACCGGGAGAAAATGAGCGCGGAACTGACCGCAAAAGGCATCGCATTGGGCGACCAGTTTCGCGCCAACAGCAAAGCGATGGACGAAGCGGACGCGGAGGCGGAAGCGCTGCGCCAGGCTCGCCGAAACCTCGAAAAATACAAGACCGAACGGATGCAGTACCAAAATGAACTCGCGCGCATCGACACACGCCTTCAGGAAATCCGCAAAAATGAGGAAGCCTGGCAGGCGGAAGGGGCGCTGAACCTGCAAAAGACGGAAAAAGCGCTCGCGGAAGAGGCTTATCTGCCGGATGTGCGAACGAAGATCGCGGAGGAAGAGGCGCGTCTTGCGGAACTGGGCTACGATGCCCGGGCGCACCAGCAGCTCAGGGCGGAAGAGGAAGCAGCGCGCCCGGCGGTGGAGGCGTATACCCGTCTACAAACGGCGCAAAGCGCGGTGGAGGAGCTGCGGGCAGCGCTGGCAGACCTGGAAGAAAACCTGCAATCTGCCGCGGCGGAAAAAGGACGGCTGCAGGCGGAATTTGACGCCAAAACAGCGGAACTGGCAGCCGCGCAAGCGGGTTTGCCGGATATCCGCCAAACCCAGGCAGCTCTGACCGACGCAAAACTGGCGGTCTCCAAAGTGCAGATGCGCCTCGGAGGCATTCGTCAGCAGTTGGCGACCATTGATCAGCAGAAGCAAAACCTCATAGCCACCCGCGAAGAAGCAGAATCCACCCGCCGCAAAATTCGCGACCTCGAACAGGTCCAAAAGGCTTTCGGTAAGGACGGCGTGCCGGCGATGCTGATCGAAGAAGCCATCCCTGAGCTGGAAGACCAGGCAAACGACATCCTCAGCCGGCTTTCAGAACATACGATGAGTGTTTCATTCCAAACTCAACGCCAATACAAAGACGAAAAGCGCAGCGACAAACGTGAAACGCTGGACATTGTCATCAGCGAAGGCGGCGCGGAGCGGGATTACGAGACCTTCAGCGGGGGCGAAGCCTTCCGGATAAACTTCGCCATTCGTCTGGCGCTTTCGCGCGTCCTGGCGAAACGCGCCGGCGCGAGGCTGCAGACGCTGGTGATTGACGAGGGTTTTGGCAATCAGGACACGCAGGGGCGTCAGCGGCTGGTGGAAGCCATCAACCTGATCCGCCAGGATTTCCGAAAAATCCTGATCATTACGCACATCGAAGAACTCAAGGACTTCTTCCCTGACCGGATCGAAGTCACAAAGACAAGTGAAGGCTC
>JAGVUP010000049.1 GCA_019136215.1 Chloroflexota bacterium
GATCGCGCCTTCTCGCAGGCTTTTGCTTTTATCAGGGATCAGGAGGTTGGGGTTGACTTCTTCCATCGCTCCCAGTCCCTGGCAGACCGGGCAGGCGCCGTGGGGCGTGTTGAATGAGAATGTTCGCGGTTCAACCTCAATAAGCAGCGAGCCGTGTTCCGGGCAGGCAAGGTTTTCGGAAAACTGAATGTCCTCAGGCGGGTCGGCGCTGAGATTGTGGACCGTGACGCTGCCCTCACCGTATTTCAGGGCGGTTTCGACAGAGTCGGTCAGGCGGGAGATGTTATTGAGGCGCTCGTCCTCGGTTTCGGGCGCGGATATTACCAGGCGGTCAACGATCGCTTCGATGGTATGTTTTTGGTAGCGATCGATTTCGATTGGTTCATCAAGGTTATAGACCAACTCATCCACCCGCACGCGGGTGAAGCCGCTCTTTCCGATCTCGTCAAAAAGCGCCTGGTAGGTGCCCTTGCGCTCCCGCACCATCGGCGCCAAAACGAGCAGGCGCGAGCCAACTGGCAAGTTCATGATCGTCTCTACGATCTCCTGGGCGCATACGTCCGCACACCGGGCAGTGGGGCACGCCCGCGCGGGCAAAAAGCAGGCGGAAGTAGTCGTAGACCTCAGTGACCGTGCCGACAGTCGAACGCGGGTTATTGGATGTGGATTTTTGATCGATCGAAACAGCGGGGGAAAGCCCTTCAATCGAGTCCACATCGGGTTTGTCCATCTGCCCGAGATACTGGCGGGCATACGCGGAGAGTGATTCCACGTAACGGCGCTGACCTTCGGCGAAAATCGTGTCGAAAGCCAGCGAGCTTTTGCCCGAACCGGAAAGCCCGGTCATCACAACGAGCTTATCGCGCGGGATTTCAACGGTAATATTCTTGAGGTTGTGTTCACGCGCGCCAACCACGCGCAGATTATTCGTGGGCATAGTCTGGTAAGTCTCCAAACAATCATTCTATCATTTGTTCTATGAATTAGACATCCAGCGATAATAATTCCCAGGGCAATCGCATCTAAATAGAAACTGAATGAAGGTTTCCGGTTCATTAGGTCGATTCTTCTCCGGTATCGCACGGCATGGAGCAGCGGCGGGAGTAATGCCCTGCTCCGCGGGCACATACCCCCGCCGTACGGATGGGGCTTGCTCCATCCGCTTCCATCGGCGGGTTGAGGACGGTCATAAGGATGCAAAATGACGGTTCGGATAGTCCCCAATCCCCTCCCCCTGCAATATTACATCCACCAGTTATCGTAAAAAGCAGAAAATCGGCGGAAGTAATGCCCTGCTCCGCGGGCACATACCCCCGTCGTACGGATGGGGCTTGCTCCATCCGCTTCCATCGGCGGGTTGAGGACAGGACGGTCAAAAAGGTTCAAAATATCAGACCTTGCCGTCCCCAATCGCGCCACATGACCAAATTGTCCTCTTCGTTAGAGGCAACTTCCTGCGCTGAAAGGATGGGGTTGTACAGATGGGGTATTACTCCATCCGCGAACAAACGATTAATTATTCCCAATTTTGGAATAATACTTCGCGGACTGACCTGACCTGCCCCCTGGCTGACGCCAACCCTTCTTCCAGGAGGGCTTATTCGCTAAACGACCAATTGTTAGAAAAAACGAATGAGATGCGTTTGCCCTGTTAATTCCGGGCTTGTATTACCGTTAAGGGAGAAAATAAAAATGCTTGGGGAGCTTATATTTCTTCTAAAGACACTGCTTTTTTTCGTGTCAGGAATGGGCTAAGAGCGAAGCCTGCAAACGTCGCCAGCCAGAATGAGATCAAGCGGTAGCCGATCACTGCCACGATGCTGACCTCTTTGGGCACGCCCAGACTGGTGAAAAGGGCAGCCATGCTCGCCTCAATCACACCAACGCCGCCAGGCAGGATAAATGCAATTTTGGCGATCAGGAACGGGATCCCATACCCCGCGAAGAGCACCCCCAGATTCACCCGGAACCCGGCTGCAAAGAAGACCAGGTACAGGCACATCATATCGAACAAAATGTAAGCAAAGGCGCCCAACAGCGGGCGGAACCAACTGCCTTTACCCAGTGACTTCCATGCTTGAAGCAATCTATTGACATTCTGCTGGGTTGCGGCAGGATCATAAGATTTTTTGCGCAGACGCGCCCAATTCCAGAGCGCCCAATTAACCAATTTGTAGGTCCCGGTTGGAAACACAAGCGCCAGCAAATAGCCATAGGTGAAAATGATCAGGACCAATAAGAATATGCCGTATTGAATCAATTGCGATTGCGTAATCCTGTCGGTGAATGCCAAAAAGGCAATCCCAATGACAAACACTAAAATGATTCCCGCGTTTAACAGCATTGATGGCAGGATTCCGGCAATGGTCGCGCTGGATTTGCTGGCGCCGCGCTTGTTGACAAAACGATATGTCGCTGCCGCAGCCCCGATCCACCCTCCGGCAACCAGACCGATACTGGCAGACACCAGCGAGATCATGGCTCCCTCGAAGATGCTGAGGCGGTGGTTATGCAGGTCCAACAGAGCACGCAAACAGAAACCATTGCCCAGGTAAGCCAGTCCTTCAGCCACAACTGCCAGGGCGACCGCCCACCAGGTCATCTCCTGGATAACCTCAATTGCATGGCGGATGTCCATCATCTTGTGCAGCACGAGGTTCACTGCCAGCCCTAATAGCAATATTATGACGAGCACACGCCAGGTTTTCTTTTTGTCCTGAGGTTTCTCTAACCCAAAATCAGCCATGTTTTTTCGACCAGTTGTTCGCAATCGCGGTAGTATCAAATCCATGACGGGTTTGAACTGCAATTCTCATACCAGAATTAGCGGCAATTTACAGATTCTACACCTTTCGTCTAAGTTAATAGAAGCTACCCGGTTTCCTTTCCAAGCGGTTACAATAATCCTCACACCAATACTTGGAGGATGCTCTACATGCAGACTGAATTTAATCACTCCCTTCATTCAGCACCAGTAAAAGCTTCGACACGCATGTATTACGGATTGGCTTCGCTCGGGATGGCAACCGTCAGCGGCATCTATTCCGCCCTGCTGACCATCTTTTACCAGGATTATCTTGGATTGCCGGCAAAATGGATCGGCATCGCCTTCGGTATCTACGCGGTATGGAATTCGATCAACGATCCGATTTTTGGGCAGATCACCGACAACACCCGCTCCAAATTGGGCAGGCGCATCCCCTACCTGCGCTACACAGCGCCTTTCTTCGCGCTGACTTTCAGCCTGGTGTGGTTCGCGCCGCAGCACGCTCCGGATTTCACGAAATTCGTCTGGATGCTTGTCACCATGCTCCTTTACGACACCTGCTACACCATCATGGGGCTGGTGCATGGAACGCTGCTGCCCGAGCTGACAGAATCGGACGTGGAACGCGGCAAGATATCCATGGTCAACAGCCTGTTTGGCTTGCTTGGCACGCTGATTGGCTTTATCATCCCCGATTTCTTCCGCCCGAAAGCCGGTTCGCTAAACACTTCACTTTTCGCCTTGCAGATGTCAATGATCGCTGTTGGGGTGCTGGCGGCTTTTCTCATCATCCTGACAACATTAAAAGTAAAAGAGCGCAAAGAATTCAGCCAGGTGGACAAGGCTTTGCCTTGGTGGCAGGCTGTCAAGGCGACCCTTGCGAATAAATCCTTCATCATATTTGTGATTGCGAATTTCATGTGCACCTTCATGTTCTCTATTTGCATGGGCGCGATTTTCTACGTCGCGGATTATGTCACCAAGCAACCTACCATCTATCTGCTGGCTGCCTTGTTTATCCCGCTGACGATCGGAGTGCCGCTGGTGCAGTTCGTGCTAAAGCGCTTTGAAGCAGTCACAACCTTGCAAATTTATCTGCTGATCACCGGGATCGGTCTGATCGCCATTGGTTTCGTGCCGGCAAATTTGATCATCGCTTCCATCGCGGTTATGGGCTTTGGTTACTCCGGCGTACAAGTGGTCACCTACCTTTTGCTTGGTCAGGTGATCGATGAAGATGAGGTGCGTACCGGTGTGCGGCGTGAAGGTTCGTATTTTGGGGCAAACGCGCTGGTTACCAAGCCAGCTCAATCTTTGGCAGCCACCCTGACCGCTTCTGTTCTCGCGGCTGCGCATTTTGTGACGCGCGAGTCGAACGGCGGGCAAATCTTCCTCAACCAACCAGAGTCAGCGCTGTTTGGAATTAGGGCGATTGTCGGTATCATTCCAGGGGCTACCTTGCTTATCGCAGCATTGGTGTTGTTCCTCTTCCCGCTGAAGGGTCGCCACTTGGCAGAGGTAAAAGAAAAAATGCTTGAAATGCACGCCGAGAAACATGCGAAATTGCTTGAACAAGAGGGCTAAGATGAAAAGTTACCGTAAAGAATTGATGATGCGCGTACCGGGCAGGCGCGGGTTCGTGAACATCACTCCCGACGTGGAAAGAGCCCTTACTGAGAGTGGCGTCAGGGAAGGGTTGGTTTTGGTCAATCCGATGCATATTACTGCTTCTGTTTTCATCAACGACAATGAACATGGACTGCACCAGGACTACGACCATTGGCTGGAACAAATCGCGCCGCATGCTCCGATCGGACAATACCGCCACAACGATACTGGTGAGGATAATGCTGATGCGCATATCAAGCGGCAGATCATGGGACGTGAAGTGGTGGTGGCAATCACGAATGGCAGGCTCGATTTTGGTCCCTGGGAGCAGATCTTTTATGGGGAGTTTGACGGCGGCAGACCCAAACGCGTGCTGATCAAGATTATTGGCGAATAGTCGATGTATAACATTCCAGGACTACAACTTGGAAAAACTCACTTCGTTTGGCTATAATCATTTCCAGAAAAAATTACAATTATAGAAAGAGAGAAAACATGAGCCACCACATTTCCCCAAAAGAACCCTGGATGAAAACCCCAGTCGAATTACCTGAACTCCCCTGGGCGAAGGATGCCCTTGCCCCTGTCATCTCGGAAGAGACTATCAACTACCACTACGGCAAACACCACAAAGCCTACGTGGATAAAAGCAAAGAGTTGATTGCCGGCACGGAACTGGAAGACAAGACCCTCGAAGAGGTAATTATTGCAGCCGCGGCTGCCCGCCCCGAAAAGCAGGGTTTGTTCAACAACGCCAGCCAGGTTTGGAACCACAACTTCTACTGGAGCTGCCTGACCCCCGCAGACAAATCCAAGATGCCCGAAGAACTGAAAGACCTGCTGGAGCGCGATTTTGGCTCAGTGGAAGAATTCAAGAAAAAGCTGGTCGATGCCGGCATGACCCAGTTCGGCAGCGGTTGGGCATGGGTCGTTGTTGAGGACGGCAAACTCGCCATTGGCAAGACCCCCAACGCTGACAACCTCTGGACAGACACCAAGAAACCCGTGCTCGTGCTGGATGTCTGGGAGCATGCTTATTACCTGGATTACCAAAACGCCCGCAAAGCCTACCTCGACAAGGTCGTTGACACCATCATCAACTGGGACTACATGCTCCAGAATATCAAGAAATACCTATAATACGTATGAGGGCATTTCCCCGTAGCTTGCTGCGAGGATAGGGATCGAAAGGATTTGATTTTACTAATTATGGAACAATAACAAAAAACGGGCTGGAACCCGTTTTTTGATTTAAGATAAACCTGCTTCTGGTCCAGGAGATGCCACAGGAGATGCCACTTTATTTATTCACGATTATAATCATTATAGGAGGTAATAATGGACGAAAAACAAGGAATAGATGTACTAGAGTTTCAAGTCGATCTAATCCAACATCTGATTGAAAGGGCTGATACAAAAGCTTCGATTTTATTAGCTTTCCTGGGCGTGATTTTAGCAATTTCAATCAATCAAGATGCCTTTTTACGTATTCTTACGACTAATTTCCTAGAGGGGAGTAATCACCCTCCCTTATTACTGCTCATAATGGTTTGTCTTTCTTTTGTTTCTTTTTCTATAAGTTTTGTTTTTGTGGTTTTAACCCTTCGTGCACGTCTTCATATTGAGCAAATTGGATTGACACCATCTATTTTCTACTTTGAAACGATATCAAAATATGAGGCATTTGACGAATTCAAAGCTGAATATGAAAAAATAACAAATCCTAAAACGCAATTGCTTAAAGAAATATATAATAATTCGAAAATATGTGCATTAAAGTACAAGTACTTCAATTATTCTTTATCTTCTCTGGTTTTTGGAGTTGTTTTACAACTTTGCGCTATTGTTTCGATTTCACTCTTTTTTAAAGGATTGCCTTAATGATTGTAGTAATTGCAGATATAATTAACTCCAAAAGTCTACTTAACCGTGTACAGGTTCAGGAAAGCCTTCAACAAATTTTAAACCAAATTAATGAAACGTTCGAAGAATATCTTGCTTCGAAATTTACTATAACGCTGGGTGATGAGTTCCAAGGTGTACTTAATCATAGTAACAATTTGTTACATATCTTGGATAAAATTACTTTTCCTCTACTGCCAGTAAGGTTCCGGTTTGGTATTGGCATTGGGGCTCTAACAACTAAGCTTGATCCTTCCATCTGCATTGGATCGGATGGACCAGCTTTTTGGAAGGCCCGTGAAGCAATTGAATATGTTCACAGAAATAATGATTACGGACGCGCCAATATTCATCTGAGTGTCGAAGAGCCGGATGATAGCGTTAACCTTATCAACCAAATACTGAAGTTGACTGCCCTGCAAGTAAGTGGATGGCGTGATTCCCAAATTAACGTTTACAAAGTCATTCTGGAGGAGGAAATCGTGGATCCTGAAGAAATCAATCATCAAAGGATCGCGGAAAAACTCGATATTCTTACATCTTCATTGACGCGCAGATTTGAGTCCAGCGGAATAAAGCGATACATGTCAGCTTGTCGAGAAGTAGAATTAGCATTGGAGAAGATCAACAAACGATATGCATAACGGCTTGTTTTTTCTTATTCTTTTATGTGCTCATCTGCTCGGAGATTATTACCTCCAGACAAAAACATTGGCAAATAAAAAAGAAGAAAAGTATGCAAGCTTACTGGAACATTCTTTGATTTATGCGGTTGTGTTTATGGGTGTTCTTTTAATTATCGAAACTCCATGGTGGCTTCTTGCGATTGCAGCCGGTTCACATTGGGTGATCGATAGTGTCAAATGGCTTTTGAGAAAAAAATCCATCCAAAAACCAACGCTCTTTATCATTGATCAAATTCTCCACCTGCTCACTTTGTTATTACTCGCTAGCTTCACACCTGTGATAGGAATCCGACCTTGGCTGGCAGAATTACCAAACCACATTTGGACCTGGTCGACACTACTTTTACTCATTTGGAAACCATGCAATGTTAGTTTGGATATTCTGTTTAAGGAATATTCCCTAGCGGCGAAAGAAGAAAGCAGAAGATTGGAATTGGAAGCCGCAAAAAAGCGGCAAAGCACAGAATTATCAGACAATGATCGACCATCTGAACAGCAAAAAGAAAGTCTTTCGATACTCCCTGAAATTGAAGGAGCTGGAGCATGGGTAGGCACGTTTGAACGCATCATTGCCGTCTTGTTTGCATCCTTGGGGCAATATGCAGCAATGGGTCTGCTGATAGCAGCCAAATCAATCGCCAGATATGACAAGATCAGTAAGGGATCCGCTTTTGCTGAGTATTACCTTATTGGTACCTTATACAGCATTCTATTCGCGATTGTCGCGTATCTGTTTGTCTTTAAGGTGATATTACCAACTACTCCTGCAATCCAGCCTACACCGATTCTCTTGATCACACCGACGCTGACGCCTTAAACTATTAACAGCATTCGAATCATCAAGACCGAAAAGCGACAATATGCAATTCAAACTCCGCGCCCCCTATAAGCCCACCGGCGACCAGCCTGAAGCGATTGAAAAATTGGTCGAAGGCATCAAAAAAGGTTACAGGCACCAGGTGCTGCTTGGCGCCACCGGCACTGGCAAAACTTTTACCGTCGCCAACGTCATCCAGCAACTTCAACTCCCGACTCTGGTGATGACACACAACAAGACGCTCGCCGCACAGCTCTACGCTGAATACAAGGATTTCTTCCCCGAAAACGCCGTCGAGTACTTCGTTTCCTATTACGACTACTACCAGCCTGAAGCCTACATCCCACGGCGCGACCTCTACATCGAAAAAGAAACCGACATCAACGACCACAGCCCTGATGTCCCGACAGGACGTGATCATCGTCGCGTCTGTTTCAGCCATCTACGGCTTGGGCGACCCTGACGCTTACCGCGCCAACGTTTTGCATATCGAAAAAGGAGCCATCTACCGCCGCAACGCCCTCCTGCGCCAGTTGGTCGACGTGCAATACCAGCGCAACGACCTGGAGGTAAAGCCCGGCATCTTCCGCGTCCGCGGCGACACGCTCGAGGTGCTGCCAGCTTACAGCGAAAAGGAAAGCATCCGCATCAGTTTCTTCGGCGATGAGATTGAAGAGATTGTCCGGCTCAACCCGATCACCGGTGAAGTGATCGAACGCCCCAGCCAGTTGGATATCTACCCCGCCAAGCACTACGTCACCGAAGAAAATCGCATGGAGAAAACCTTGCAGGATATCGAAACCGAGCTTGAAGAGCGGTTGAAGTTCTTCAACCAAAGCGGTCGCCTGCTCGAGGCGCAGCGCCTGGAGCAGCGCACCCGCTATGACCTTGAAATGCTGCGGGAGGTGGGCTCCTGCGCCGGCATCGAGAACTATTCCCGCCACATAGACCAGCGTGCCGCCGGCACTCCTCCCTGGACCCTGCTGGATTTTCTGCCTTCGGAATACCTCATGGTGTTGGATGAGTCTCATATGATGGTGCCGCAGATCCGCGGAATGTACAATGGCGACCGTTCCCGCAAGGAAGTCCTGGTGGATTACGGCTTCCGCCTGCCTTCAGCGCTCGATAACCGCCCGCTTAAGTTCCCCGAATTCGAGAAGCTCATGGGCATCACGCTTTACACCAGCGCGACGCCGGGTCCTTACGAAATGGAAAAGTCCCAACAAGTCGTGGATCAGGTTATCCGACCAACAGGGCTCCTGGACCCCAAAATCGATGTCCGCCCAACCAGGGGGCAGATTGATGACCTGATCGTCGAACTGCGCAAGCGCATCGAACGCGGAGAGCGCGCCCTCGTCACCACTCTCACCAAGCGCATGGCGGAAGATATGGCGGACTACCTGCTCGAGTCCGGCTTTAAGGTGCACTACCTCCACTCGGAGGTGGAAACCTTCGAACGCGTTGGCATCCTCCGCGATTTGCGCCTGGGTGTGTTCGACGTAGTGGTTGGCATCAACCTCCTGCGCGAGGGGCTCGACCTGCCCGAGGTCTCCTTAGTGGCAATACTGGACGCCGATAAGGAAGGCTTTTTGCGCTCCACCACTGCCCTGATCCAGACCTTTGGCAGAGCCGCGCGGCATATCAACGGCGAGGTAATCCTCTATGCCGACCGCATGACAGACTCGATGAAGCGGGCAATCGACGAGACTAACCGCCGTCGCGCGAAACAGGAAGCCTACAACGAGGAGCGCCACATCTCGCCCGTTGGCATCACCAAAGCAGTGTACGATATCACATCCCGCCTGGCAAATGTTGCTCCCGAAGAGAAGGATAAGCCCCGCAATGCCCGCGAACTGGCAGCGAAGATGCAGCAGCGTGAGCTTGAGAACCTGCTGACTGAGCTTGAAAAACAGATGAAGGCCGCCGCGGCGGAGCTTGAGTTTGAACGCGCTGCCATGCTGAGAGACCAGATTTTCGAACTGCGGGCGATCATTATTGAGGAATCAGATATGCCCCCCTGGAAAAAGCAAAAAGCGCTGGCTGGCATGATGCCCTGAACGCAGATAAGCTTGTAGCAAGATTCTCTCAATAAAAGGGATATAAAATTTCGGATTTGACTATTGCGACAGCCCCAGCTACGCCGGCTGGTCAGTTTGGGGGCGGTTTCGCGCGGGTTTTCTTTCCGTCTTTTTTGCCGCGTCCCGGTGAAAAAAGGACTTGGCAGGGTTCGTCAACAACCGATGCAGGTTCACCAGGGAGGCTGGATCATAGATCGTGAACCCGCACACATCGCAAATCCAGGCGGGGACGTCCGGAACCATCACCGGTTTGCCGCTTGTGTGGGCGGCAAAACTGCGTTTACCGGGTTTGATCCT
>JAGVUP010000170.1 GCA_019136215.1 Chloroflexota bacterium
CCAGCTTGCGGACAGGCTGAATATCAGCGAGATTTCCGTCCGCCATCACCTGCAGAAGCTGGAGGCAGAAGGTATTGTGACCTCATCTGAAGAACGCCACGGCGTGGGCAGACCGCGCTTTGTCTACCGCCTGAAGGAAAAAGGCTTTCAAGACGCTCCTGTCAACCACATCAAACTGACCGATCTGCCCCTTACCACGATGGAGCGCGTTCTCGGCGCGGATGCGTTGGCAGAGCTTTTCAAGCAGATCGGTGCAGACCTGGCGGAAGATTACTGGAATTCTCTCACATTTCACTCTCCCGAAGAAGCGCTCACCGCCCTGACCAAACGGCTCACGGAAGATGGGTTCATCGTGTCCTGGTCAAAAGATGGCGAATTTGTACGATTAGCCACGCTTTGTTAGAATCTCTCCTCCAGCGGGCGATCAGCCTCGAACCGGGAGTTTTAAGCGGGGAGGCAGTCTGCATCTATATACAAGAGGTCGATAATGGAAAGTAAAGCTAAGTTCACCTGGGAGATCGAAACCACTCATCCCGAAAAATACAAAGACTTGATCGAGGGATTGTCAGGCATCACCGATCCCGAGTTGGGTTATTCTGTCATCGAACTCGGCTTGGTGCGGGAAATCAAGCTCAACGAAGAAGGCGCCTACGTCCGCATGCTGTTGACCACGCCTTTCTGCCCTTATGGTCCGGCAATGCTGGAAGACACCCGCAAAAAAGTTGAAGAGATCCTCGGAGTTCCGACCAAAATTGAATTTGGCGTGGAACAATGGACTCCCGATATGATGGAAGACGACCTCCTGGACCCCAAGTGGGGCTTGTTGTTTTAGGTTAACGCTTCAGCAATCCTATCAGCTTCATTCCCAGCGCCAAGTCGTCATCGACTTTGTCTTTTCCGCTCTTAAGCGCCGTCATCGGGTCAAGATCGCCGTCCAGCAGTTTTCAGTATCGGCGGCGCTGTTTTCAGGGTCCGTTGAGGCTCCCAAATGCCAAACGCTGCCCTTCTAAATACCATCGAAACAGCGCCACCTTATGGTAAGATAGATCAATGATAAGACCTTTTATCGAAACTCTCCGTCCGCGCCAATGGACGAAAAATGCTGTGATATTCGCTGGGCTCGTCTTTGACCGCCAGCTCTTTATCCCAGGTTCAGCATTACACGTATTGGCAGCCTTTATTCTCTTCTGTCTGGTCTCCGGGCTCACGTACACCATCAATGACCTCATTGACCTCAAAGCCGACCGTCAACACCCACAAAAATGCCACCGTCCGATTGCTTCCGGACGCCTCTCCGTGAAACAGGCAGTCATGTTTGTCATCTTCCTCGGTCTATTCACCTTCACAATGGCTTTTGTTCTCTCCTGGAAGCTCGGTCTCGTTTGCCTTGCTTACACGCTGCTCATGCTGGCTTATTCAAAATGGCTCAAACAAGTCATGATCATTGACGTAATGGTCATCGCCGCAGGCTTCCTTTTGCGTGTTTTCGCGGGAATCAGCGTCATCAAAGTAACCTTTTTCTCCCCCTGGCTCTTTCTCCTCACCGGGCTTCTTGCCCTGTTCCTGGGTTTGGGAAAACGCCTCGCCGAGCTAAGGCTGCTCGAGGGCAACGCGGGTGAGTTCCGCAAAGTGCTCAACGGTTACTCAGCGCCCCTCCTGAACCAGTATCTGGTTGTCATGCTTGCTTCGATCCTGATCAGCTACATGCTCTACACCTTCTCCGCCTGGCCCCAGGGACCTTCCTACGGGATGATGATCACCATACCCTTTGTTCTCTATGGTATTTTGCGCTACATGTACCTGATTCAAAATTTCAACACCGCCTCCACTCCGGAGGAGGTGCTTCTCAAAGACCGACCTCTGCAAGCCGCTATCTTCCTTTGGGGGTTGGCTGTTTTACTGATTCTTTATCTCAGACCGTGAGGTGAATGATGCCCGTAAAAACCGCGAATGCCTGTGGAAAATTGATTTTGCTTGGTGAACATGCCGTAGTGTACGACAGCCCTGCTATTGCCATCCCATTGCTCAGCCTCAAGGTTCGCGCCACCGTCGAACCGCTCATCGGTAAGCCTCAGGGCAGCATCCAGATCAAAGCCGCCCCTCTGGGGATCGATCAGGACATTGATGATCTTGGGAAAGCGCATTTTTTGGCGCAGACTCTCGACCTGCTCTTCGATTACCTTGGGCTGCTCAAGCGCCCCACCTGCCGCCTGACCCTCAGCTCCGAGCTGCCCATTGGGGCTGGGTTAGGTTCCAGCGCTGCTATTGCCGTGGCGCTGCTGCGGGCAATGTCCGCTTTTCTTGGATACACCCTCAAGCCGCAGGAACTCAACACCCTGGCTTTTCAGTCCGAACAGGCTGTCCACGGACGACCATCAGGCATTGACAATACCGTCATCACCTACGAAAAGCCGGTTTATTACCAGCGCGGAAAAATGATCGAATTTTTCCAACCAATTCGGGAATTCACCTTCGTGGTTGCTGATTCCGGGGTGCGCAAGTCCACCCGCGAATCAACTGGTCAGGTCGCGCACGACCTCGCCGCCAATCCCACCTTCATCCAGCCCCATTTGGATGCCATCGCGGAACTGGTCAGAGAGAGCAAACGTTCCTTCCAGATCGGCGATATCGAAGCTCTCGGCAGGGCGATGAACGCCGACCAGGAGCATCTCTCCGCGCTGCGCCTCTCCTGCCCGGAACTGGACGCGCTGATTCTCGCCGCCCGGCAGGCTGGCGCCCTCGGCGCCAAGCTCACCGGTGGGGGCATGGGCGGGCACATGCTCGCGCTGGTCACACCCGAAATACAAACCGCTGTCAGTGAAGCGCTCAGCGCTGCAGGCTCGCCGCGCGTGTTCTTGACCCAACTCCGCCCCGAGGATTAAAGCCCGGTGACCGTGCCACGCCTCACCTTTCTCAAATTGGGCGGCTCGCTGATCACTGACAAAGACCAGCCGGAAACCGCACTGACTGACCAGATCGATGATCTGCTTGCTCAGATCGCGGCTTGGCGCCAGGTGAACCCGGATCGGCGGCTCCTTTTGGGTCATGGTTCAGGCTCTTTTGGGCACCATACCGCTGCCAAATTCGGCACGCGCGAAGGCGTCCGCAGCCCGGAGGAATATCTCGGCTACCAGCAGGTCTGGTACAGCGCGCGAAGCCTGAACCAGATTTTTCTTTCCCGGGCGCAGGCGTTCAGCCTTCCGCTGATTGCCTTTCCGCCTTCCGCCTGCGTTTCCGCCGAGAATCGTCATATCCAGACCTGGAATCTCCATCCGATCATCCGAAGCCTTGAAATGGGCTTGATTCCCCTCGTATACGGAGATGTCGTCTGTGATGTTGCCCTCGGGGGCACGATCCTTTCGACCGAGGATCTCTTTGTCCACTTGGCAGGCTCGCTGCGACCAGAGCGCATCCTCCTCGCGGGCAAAGTCGATGGGGTTTTCGCGGATTTCCCGCGCAATCAGCAGCTCCTGCCCCGCATACCCGCCGATTCCGATTTCTCTGTTTTTTTGCACGGCTCAGCGAGCGAAGATGTTACCGGCGGAATGGTCACCAAAGTCCAAACCATGCAGGCATTGTGTCGTTCCCTGCCCGGGCTTTCTGTGCAAATTTTCTCCGCCGCCGCTCCTGGAGCGCTGCGCAATGCCCTGGATGGCGGCGCAATCGGCACAATCATCGGCTGATATCCCCAGTTCGACCGGATTACACGTATAATTCCCGCAGAGGCATTGAATGATTTACACCAGACAACAGCTTGAAGAGATTGAAGACCAAACCCTTGCGCCATACGGCATCCGCAGCAAGAATTCCAAAGGGCGCAAGTATCCTGAGGAAGAAGCCGACTATCGCACAAGTTTCCAACGCGACCGCGAAAGGGTCATCCACACAACCGCTTTCCGCCGTCTGGAGTACAAGACCCAGGTCTTCATCAATCACGAAGGAGACTATTACCGCACCCGCCTGACCCACTCCATTGAGGTCGCGCAAATTGGGCGTTCGGTTGCCCGCACGCTTGGCGCCAATGAAGACCTGGTGGAAACCATCTGCCTCGCCCATGATATCGGGCACCCCCCTTTCGGTCATTCAGGCGAAACAGCCCTTGCCCGTCTGATGAAAGAGCACGGCGGTTTTAACCACAACCAACAGTCACTGCGGGTGGTCACGCAGCTTGAGAATCGCTATCCCGACTTCCCGGGGCTCAACCTGAGCTGGGAAGTCCTCGAAGGAATGGTCAAACACGAAACGGATTACGACATCGCCGACGCCCAGGATTACGATCCTGAACTGCGCGGCAGCCTTGAAGCTCAAATCGCCAACATTGCTGATGAACTGGCATATACCTCCCACGACCTTGATGACGGCTTGCGTTCCGGGATGATCACCCCCTCCCAACTGGACGGCATCGCCCTGTGGGAAATCGTCAACGAAAGCCTCGGACGCCGGCGCAGCGAAACGCTCGATGACCTCTCACGGCATCAAATCATCCGCCGCCTTATCAGCTTTGAGATCACTGACCTTATCCAGTCGATCGACCGCTACCTGCGAAAAAGCGGCGTCAGTTCTTCCCTCGACCTGCAAAAACTGCCCTTCAATGTGGCAGGCTTCAGCGAAGATATGTACCGCCGCAACCGTGAGTTGAAAGATTTCCTTTTCAACAAACTCTACCGCCATCATCGCGTGGTGCGCATGTCGGGCAAAGCTGAACGAATTATCACCGATATCTTCACCATGTATCAGAGTACCCCCGCCGCCCTGCCCGAATCAGTCCAGGAGTTCATTCCTCAGCGCGGTCTTGAACGCGTTATATGCGACTACATTGCCGGGATGACAGACCGCTTCGCGATCGACGAACACCTGCGGCTCTTTGACCCACAATCATTACCATAGGAGTAAGGTATATATGGCTCTCTCACCTCAAATCATAACACCTGCCGGCAAGGCAAAACTTCAGGAAGAATTGGCTGAGCTCAAAGGACCCCGCCGCGAAGATCTTGCCCGCCGGCTGAAACAAGCCATCGAAATGGGCGACCTTTCCGAAAACGCGGATTATCATGCCGCCAAGGAGGACCAGGGATTCCTCGAAGGGCGCATCCAGCAGATCGAAGCCATCCTCGCGACCGCGATTGTGGCGGAAGATACGGACATCAACACCCACGTTGTGCAAATTGGTAACACCGTCACCCTGCAGGAAGGAAACGAACCCGAAGAGACCTACACCATTGTCGGTGCGAACGAAGCCAATCCCCGCCAGCGCAAGATTTCCTACGAATCTCCGATGGGGGCTGCCCTGATGGGTCATAAAAAAGACGAAACGGTTACGGTTCATCTCCCAAATGGCGAGTCGGTGATGATTAAAATCATCAATATTGCCTGACCATTCTCCGCAAATCAAAATAAACGGGTCTCATGCGCATGAGACCCGTTTTGTCTGATAAATGCTTAGGGAAAGATTATTTCCGGTAAACTGCCAGCTCCACGGTGCTGCGCTGGAAGTAACTGTCTTCCGGCAGAGGCATCTCGCCGTACATGACGTCCACGATCCGTCCTTCAAGGCGCAGCGTTGCCGTCTCGAGCACAAATTGCTTTCCAGGTTCAGCCAAAATGGGTTCTCCGCGGATCTCGAGACGCTGCAGCGTGTTGGTGTCCTCAAAACTGTGCCTGCTCATCAGCACTTTCGTCACGGTCTGAATGTCATTTTTATCAAAGAGCCAGACTTCAAACGCGGAAATTTTCTTGGGCTCGCCTACGCCGATGATGTCCGAAATGCTGACACCGCATTCGCCCAGAAACTCCCCGTTAGGAGCGTCAAAAGTAAAGGATTCATCATAACGGTCATCGCCAAACGCGTAAGTTGACATGAATTGAGCAACCGGCTTTTGCGGAGCAACGCCGCCTGACTGCTTGCCGTTGCCAAAAAACGGGGGCTTAAAGACCGACTGGCTTTGGGCAGGTGCCGGAGGAGCGGGTTCGGCTGCCGGGCGCATCGGAACAGCGGCGGGCTGTCTCACCGCAGCCGGCGCGACACGGTTCCGGGAAGTATCCTCATCCCATGACGAGCCTTTCTGTACCGCCCGCTCTTTGAAATAGAAGCGGTACGCTAAATACGCGCCAACCCCCAGGATCGCCAGGAGCGCAAACCCCAGCCATAACAGCGTGTTGGATTTCGTGGGCGCACCTTCATCACCATTATCCACCTTGATCTCGGTTCCGTCTTCCAACGTCAGCGGCGCTGTGCCGGTATTCTCCCCGCTGGATTGGGGAATAGCGATTCCCAGGGCAGTCGTAAACCGCGTTATTTGCTCGGTGGAGAGAAAGCCCGGTTCTGCCAGCAATTTGCTCAATGTGGGTTCGGCTTTCTTACCCAACTCACCGTAGAGCTGCAGAGCTTTCTCTTTGTCGCCATTTAGGGTATAGGTCGTGATCAGATTGCGCAGATAGTCCTGGCGCAAATCTTCCCGCAAGTGTTCCGCGGAAGCGTCTGTCCACTGCACAGGCAGGATCACCCATCCAATAATTAAACCGAGCACCAACCCGGCAACGGCTGTAGCGATTGCCAGATTTCTCGGTTCCTTTAGTTTCTCTTTGATTAATTCCAGCGTGTTTACCATACCTGCACCTCAATGAAAGTGTTTATCACCTCTTAAGGTGCAGGTTTTATACCAATCTTTACGCCTGCACGGGGACGTCTTCTTCCACTTCAAAGAGTGATTTGCAATTTCCGCAGACGGCTTGTTTGCCATTTTTCCTGGTCAGCATGCCACCGCACTTCGGGCAGGCTTGCGCGAGCGGTTTATCCCATGAGACGAAGTTGCAGTCCGGGTATCGCGAGCAGCTATAGAACACCCGCCCGCGTTTGCTCCGCTTCTCCACCACCTCGCCCTGACGGCAATCCGGGCAAGTGACCCCGATTTTTTCCAGCCAGGGTTCCGTGTGCCGGCACTTCGGAAAGTTGGAACAACTGATAAACCTTCCAAACCTCCCCGTCCGCAGCACTAGATCACCGCCGCAGTCAGGGCACGCCCTGCCGACCGGCTCGGGTTTCACCTGGGTCTTGGGCATATTCTCCTTGGCATGGTCGAGGCTTTCCTTGAAAGGTCCGTAAAAATCACGGATGACATCCACCCAACCGGTCTCGCCTTGTGCGACCGCGTCCAGTTTGTCTTCCATCGCAGAGGTAAAGCCGATGTCCACGATCGACGGGAAAAATTCCACTACCAGATCATTCACCAGAAAGCCAATTTCCGTCGGGATCAGACGTTTCGCTTCGCGCGTGACGTATCCGCGCGCCTGGATGGTCGTGATGATCGGCGAGTAGGTCGAAGGTCTTCCGATTTTGTTTTCCTCCAAAATCTGGATAAGCGAGGCTTCCGTGAATCTTGGAGGCGGCTCGGTGAAATGTTGGCTTGGATTGATGTCTATCAGATGCTGCCTCTGCCCGACCACCAGGATTTCGATCGGCAGATCGGTCTGATCTTCATCTTCTTTCTCATCTTCGCCCCGTACCGCCGCGTAGAGCGCCCGATACCCGGGGAAGATGGTCTTGCTCCCGTTCGCGCGGAACACACAGCTTTCGCTGCCCACCTTGCCGGCGATGTTCACCGCGATGGTTTCTATCAGCGCGGGAGCCATCTGGCTGGCAATAAAACGCTGCCAGATCAGCTTGTATAGTTTGTACTGGTCGTTCGTCAGGTGGTCTTTCACGCTCTCGGGGATGCGCCTTACGGAGGTTGGTCGGATCGCCTCATGGGCTTCCTGCGCAGAAGCAGCGCGCGTGCGGTAGACCGGCGCTTTTTCGGGTACGTATTTTTCTCCATATTTCTGCGCGATGTACTCGCGGGCTTCCCGCACAGATTGTTCTGAGACGTGTACGGAATCGGTACGCATATACGTGATCAGACCTGTTTCTTCCCCGCCGCCGAGATCGATACCCTCATAAAGCTGCTGCGCCACTGCCATCGTCTTTTTCGTCAAAAAGCCCAGACGAGTCGAGGCTTCCTGCTGCAGGGTGCTCGTGATGAAGGGAGATCCCGGGCGGACGCTCTTCGTATTGCGGTCGATGCTCTCCAGCGTGTACGCTGCCGCCTTCAATTTTTCCAGCAGCGCCATGGTTGTTTTTTCGTCCGATAGTTGCGGATCGGCGCCATTGACCTTGAAGAGACGCGCCTTATATTGTTTCTTGCTTCCTTCGGGTTCAAACAAACCGGTGATCTTCCAATATTCAACCGGCACAAAAGCCTGGATTTCGCGTTCACGTTCAACAACCAGCCGCAGTGCCACGGACTGCACCCGACCCGCGGAAAGGTGACCCTTTACCTTTGCCCAAAGGATTGGGCTCAGGCTGTAACCTACCAGACGGTCGAGGATGCGGCGCGCCTGTTGGGCGTCCACCAGATCCATATCGATTTGCCGGGGTTGGGCAAACGCGTTCGACACCGCTTCTTTGGTGATTTCATGGAAAACGACCCTTTCCACCTTGTCCGGTTCCATTTGAGCGGATTCCATCACATGCCAGGCGATCGATTCGCCTTCACGATCTGGGTCAGTGGCGAGGAAAATTTTCTCGCATCGCGCGGACTTTGCCGCGATTTCCGCGACCAGCTCTTTTTTTTCATTCGGTACGCGATACTTGGGTGCGAAATCGTTCTCCACATCCACACTTAATTGCGACTTGAGCAGATCGCGAACGTGCCCCACCGATGCCATCACCTGATAACCATCACCCAGGAATTTGCCGATCGTGCGCGCCTTCGCGGGGGATTCGACGATCACGAGAGGCTTTCCATTTCCCGCCGAGACCTTTCTGGCTGAGCTCGATCTGCTGCCCGCGGCAGGGGCGGCGGGCTTTCGGGCAGCGCCAGTTTGCTTACTACGGCGCGCGGTTTTCTTCGCGCCGGGTTTGCCCGGGATAATCGCGGGTTTTTCCATACCTTCGTGCGCGGGCGTCAAACCCATACGGAAAAGTTTCGTGCCGCAAACGCCGCAGACCCCCTCCGTCATGGCAGCTCCCCGGCTGGTAAAGCCGGGCTGTGCCTGGGTGATCTCGCGTTTTTCTTTACATTTAAAACAATAAGCTTCCAAAACTAACTCCCTTGACAGGTGTGTCTATAAAAATCGCACGCCTATGATACCATAACCATGTTTTTATCAAGGACGACCTTGGACGATTTTTGACAACCCTGATTTTATTTATCAGTGCTGCATGGCAAGCCCCTAAAAGAACGCCTTGTACGGGAGGGACTTGCTCCTCCCGAAGGTGCCCGGTAAAGATTATTGCATTTTGAAGGCAAGACCTGTTTTCCCTAGATTAAAACCATCCCTTACATCCATTTGCCGGCTTGGCGGTAAACCATCCCCCGCTCTTTGACGACCAAACCCCTCAATTCCATCATGGTCAGGGTGACGGTAAGTTTCTCTACGCTCATGTCCATCCGCACGCAAATTTCATCGATGTGAAGTGAATCCTGCCCCAAGACATGCAGGATCGTCCGCTCCGCGTCCGTAAGGTTTTGCTGTTGGGGTTTCTCCACCCGGCTGTCTGCTTCAATGCGCAGCGCCTCCAGCACCGTTTTTGGATTGGTCATGGGCATTGCACCCTCACCAATCAGATCATTCGTGCCGCGGCTCATCGGCGAAAGCACTGACCCCGGCACTGCAAAGACTTCGCGGTTTTGCTCGACCGCGAATTTCGCCGTGATCAGAGCGCCGCTCTTCTCGCCCGCCTCGATCACGATCGTCGCGCGGCTCAAGCCCGAAATGATTCTGTTGCGCGGCGGAAAGTTGATCCCATCCGGTTTCGTCCCCGGAGCATAATCGCTGACGATGGCTCCGTGTTCCTTTATCCGCTCCGCCAGCCGGCGGTGCTCCGGCGGATAGATGATATCAACTCCGCTCCCCAGCACCGCGATCGTCCTGCCTCCGGCTTCGATCGCTGCCTGGTGCGCCAGCCCGTCCACCCCACGCGCCAAACCGCTCACCACCGTCACCCCGCTTTGAGCCAGGTAGGCGGCAGTATCCTGCGTGATTTGCTTGCCATAAGAGGTAACGTTCCGTGTACCCACGATCGCCACCGCAAGGTCGTCCTGGACAGTTATTGTGCCTTTGTAATATAAAACCGGCGGCGGTTGAGCAATTTCTTTCAGATATCGCGGGTAAGCCTCATCCTCCCAGGTCAGAAAGCTAATATCCTTCGACCGCAGTTGTTCCGTCAGGGCGAGCGGATCTAGGCTTTCGCGTTTTTCGAGGATGTCGCGGACGTTTTTCTCAGAAAGACCAGCGGCGAGCAGCTCCGCGCTGTCTGCCTCCCACGCCCTGCTGAGTTCGCCAAAAAAAGAGAGCAGCTTCCGGAACCGGACCGCTCCAATGCCTTTTACGTGGCTGAACGCCAGCCAAAAACCCGTCTGGTCCATCACCCGCGCAGCCCTTCCAACAGGCGGACTTCCAATCGTTTTTGGTCGAGATCGACCTTCTGGATCACCTCTGGAATCGCGGGAATAAGCAATTCCTTGCCATCCGGTTGGTCGATGATGTAAACCTCATTCGCGCCAGTTTCCATGATAGCCGCTAGTACGCCGAGCTTTTCTTCCCCCTCCCAGACCGTCAAACCGACCAATTGGTGGTGGTAGTATCTGCCTTCTGGCAGGCTGGGGAGATCCTTTACCGCGGCGAAAACGTCTTTGCCGGTCAGTTCCCGCGCGCTTTCAAGATTATCGTAGCCTTCCAGCTTCAGGAGCATCAGGTTGTTCTTCCAGCGCGTGGCGATGACCTTACGCGCCTGGTACTCGGAGCCAACATAGATAATCTTCCCTCTGCGGATGCGCTCCGGAAAATCCGTGATCACGCGCATGCTGATCTCCCCCCGCACTCCGTGCGTGCGCTGGAACTTGCCAATTAATACATAAGCAGGCTCAATCGAAGCGACTGAGCCTGCTGTGTTTTGGTGTTGATCTGTCATTTTGGGCATTAACCCAGATCCACCACATCCATGGTAACCTGCTTGCCATTGCGCGCAGCAACCACCTTCAGGATGGCTCTCAGCGAGTTTGCCACCCGGCCTTGCTTACCGATCACGCGACCGATGTCCGCTTTGCCGACCTGCAAGTCCAGATGAATGCTGTTCCCGTTGCGGTACTCGTCAACAAAGACCTGTTGTGGGTCATCCACGATCGACTGCGCGAGGAAAACCAGCAGATCATGCAATTTGGATTCTTTCATGACATGCCCCGTTATGCCTTGGCGTAATGGGTGGTTTTGGGATGAGCGACAAGATTGCTGTAAACTTCTTTTGCCTCGGCTAAGAGAGCTTCTTTGTCCTCACCCGCTTTGAACCGCTTAAAGCGCTCATCCAGCTTTACGACTTTGAAGAGTTTCTGCACTGACTCAGAAGGCTGCGCGCCGACGCTCAGCCAGTGATAGACGCGCTCTTCGTCAAACACAATCGTACCGGGTTCAGTACGGGGATTGTACTGACCGACGATTTCGATGAAACGCCCATCGCGGGGACTTTCTTTGTCCGCCACAATCACACGATACTGCGGTTGGTGAGCTGAACCCACCCGACGTAAACGAATACGTACCATTTCTTACTAATACTCCTTGACCTTTTATCTATTTCTTCCTGGCTCCGTCAAAGGCTGAGAGAATGCTGAAGGGGCATTTCCTTCTTCCATGCCGAGGATTATCCAAATAACCTATTAATATTACCACGTCCGCCGGATTTTTGGAACTTTTTCATTAAAGTCTGTATGTCCCGGAATTGCTTCATCAATTTGTTGACATCCTGCACGTCTTTACCGCATCCAGCCGCGATGCGCCGGCGGCGGCTCGCGTTCAGGATGCGGGGATCCTGCCTTTCCCTGGGGGTCATCGAATTGATGATCGCCTCTACCGTTTTAAGTTGATCCTCCGCTTCATGCGGGTCTACCGACTTGGCAACCGTGCCAAGCTGCCCGGGCAGCATGCCCAAAACCTGCCCGATGGGTCCCATTTTTTTGATTTGCCGCAGTTGGTTGGCAAAATCCTGCAGCGTAAACTGACCGGTCAGCATCCGTTGAGCTTCTTTGACATCCATCTGCCCGGCGTAGGCGGCTTCCGCCTTTTCGATCAAGCCGAGCATGTCCCCCATGCCCAGGATGCGCGAGGAGATGCGGGTCGGGTCGAAGACCTCCAGCGCGTCCAAACCTTCGCCAGTACCGAGGAACTTGATCGGGATCCCAGTCACTTCACGGATCGAAATCGCCGCGCCGCCGCGGGCATCGCCATCGATCTTCGTAAAAATCAGCCCGCTCACCGGAATCACGTTCACAAAACCTTTCGCGATGTTCAAAGCCTCCTGCCCGATCATTGAATCGACCACCAGCAGGATTTCCTTCACCGGCACCGCCTCATTCAAGGCTTTCAGTTCATTCATCAATGTGTCGTCCAACTGTGAACGCCCGGCGGTATCCAGCAAAATGACCGAGTAACCGCCTTTTCTCGCTGCTTCCACTGCGCTTTTCGCGATTTGGACCGGTTTAGCGCCTTCCACACTATGGACAGGCACGTCGATCCGCTCACCAAGTGTCTGAAGCTGTTTGATGGCTGCCGGTCGATAGATATCCGCTGCCACCATCATTACGCGCTCGCCTCTTGAGCGAAGCCGTTTTGCCAGTTTGGCAGCCGCGGTCGTCTTACCCGAACCCTGCAGACCCACCAACATCACCACATGCGGTTTCTCCCCTCGCAGGTTGAGCGGAGCAGGCTGCCCGAGGATTTCGATCAATTCCTCGTGAACGATCTTGATGACTTGCTGGGCGGGGTTGAGCGCTTTTGAGACTTCCGCACCAATAGACCGTTCCTTGACCCGCTTGGTGAAGGACTTAACGACGGTGTAATTGACGTCCGCCTCCAAAAGCGCCAGGCGAACTTCGCGCATCGCCTTCTCAACATCCTCTTCGCTCAGCTTTCCGCGCCGGCGGAGATTGTCGAAGACGGCAGTCAGTTTATCGGTAAGGTTTTCAAACATGGTATTTCCCTGTTGTGGTAGCTTTTTCCTTCAAGCTCTTATGATACTCCATTCCTTGCCACTTTTCTAATAAACTTCCAATAATATATTTTGACTAATTCAGTCTTATTATTTTGCCTGCGTAACTTAATCTGCCTAAATGTGTTTTATAAAAAAAGATTTCACTTGGAGTAAGCTATGAACAAAGTCGCTATTGTAACCGACAGCACCACCGCTATCCCTGATGACATCGCGCGAGAACACAACCTCACGATCATTCCGCTCTCCGTCAATTGGGATGGCAAATCTTACCTCGACGGGATCGAGATCACTGTGGAGGAATTTTACGAGCGGCTGTCAGAATCCAGCACGCTCCCCACCACCTCACAGCCACCAGTGGAGATGTTCGCAAAAGCCTATGAAAACCTCCTCAACCAGGGATACGATATTCTGACGATCGTTTTGTCTTCCAAGCTCTCCGGCACCTGGCTATCGGCTACTCAGGCTGCTGCGGATTTCCCAAAAAATCGGATCACCGTCCTGGACAGCCTTCAAGCTTCCATGCCTCTTACCCTTGTTGCCCTCCAAACGGCTGAGGCTGCCCTACGCGGCGCCACACTGCTCGAATGTACTAATCTTGCCAAGGACCTCTGCCAGCGTGTACGCACCCTCTTCATCGTCAATACGCTCGAATTCCTCCACAAAGGTGGCCGCATCGGCGGCGCTGCCCATCTGATCGGCACTGCGCTGCAGATGAAACCGATCCTCCAGATCAAAGATGGTCTGGTGGACTCCTTCAACAAAGTCCGCACTTTCCGGAAAGCGTCTGAACGCGTTTTGGAGGTCGCTGAAGCGGAGCTCGGAAAACAGGGCACCATTGAATACCTGGGTATTGTCACTGCCAACGCGCCCCAGGTGGCAGAGGATTTCCTGCGCGAAGCTCATGCGCGTTTCCGCGTTCGAAAAGAATTGGTCGGGTTGATCAGCCCGGTCATCGGCACGCACGTGGGACCCGGCGCGGTTGGGTTCGTCTACATTCCTGCCAAAAAATCCTGATTCCCCGAAAATCCCCATTTAGAGCCTGCCTGGTCAGGCTCTCTTTATTTTCCGCCTTGTTTTGATACAATAGGAACAACTCACCTATAGAAAAGGAGTTTATTCATGTCGATCAAAGAAAAAATTGGTGTCCATGTTCCAGAAGTTCTCCTCCCGGCAAAGCGCATAGATCCCCACAAATGGGCGGTCATCGCCTGCGATCAGTTTACCTCGCAGCCGGAATACTGGGAAAAGGTCGCTGAAACCGTTGGCGATGCCCCCTCCACCTTCCACCTCATCCTCCCCGAAGCCTGGCTCCACAGCCCAGATGTCAAGGACCGCATTCGCCAAACCCAGCAGGCAATGCAAGACTACCTGGATACGGGCGTCCTTGAAGCGCATCACGGCTTCGTTTTTGTGGAACGCCAGATAGGCGACAAAACCCAATCTGGTCTCGTTGTCGCGCTCGACCTGGACCAATATGACTACAACAAGGGCTCCCAAACCCTCATCCGTGCCACCGAAGGCACCATTCTTGACCGCATTCCTCCCCGGATGGACGTCCGCCGCGACGCCCTGCTCGAAACGCCCCACATCCTTGTCCTCTACGACGACCCCGAAGGCGTTGTGCTTTCTGAGATCCTCGCCCATAAGGAAGTCCTGCCCCTTGCTTATGACTTCGAGTTAATGGCAGGCAGCGGTCACCTCGAAGGCAGGCTTGTGGAACACGCGGGACTTATTGACAGCGTCATCAATGGCTTGGCTTCTCTCATTGAGCCAGCCGCCTACATGCAGAAATACGACCTGCCAAACGCGGATTCTCCGCTGCTCTTTGCGATGGGTGACGGCAATCACTCCCTTGCCACTGCAAAAGCCATCTGGGAAGAGCTCAAACCCCATGTCGGCTCCGACCATCCGTCCCGCTACGCGCTGGTCGAACTGGTCAACCTTCACGACCCCTCCCTTTGCTTTGAACCCATCCACCGCGTGCTCTTTGATCCCGGTGAGGACTTCCTGACTGCCATGGAGGTCTATTTTGCGGAGAAGGTGAGCTTCCACCCTGCGGCAGACATGCCAACCCTCGTGGCGGAAGTCGTCAAGTCCACGCCTGCGGTGCAGCGTTTTGGCATGATCCAGCCCGACGCATACACCTTGGTTGAGCTCGACCATCCTGCCCATGACCTGACTGCTGGCAGCCTGCAGCAATTCCTGGATCTCTACCTCAAGAGCCATCCCGACACCAAGATCGACTATGTCCACGGAGACGAAACGGTTGATGATCTCGGACGTAAACCCGGAAATATCGGCTTCTTCCTGCCCCCTATCAGCAAGAATTCTTTCTTCCGGTCAGTCATCGTCGATGGCGCTCTGCCGCGCAAGACCTTCTCGATGAACCACGCCAAAGACAAGCGCTTCTACATGGAATGCCGACGCATAAAACCTTGACGAATGGAACAAGTGTGCTATATTTAACCTATCCGAAATATTAGAATTGGGAGAACTTATGGCTGCCCGAAAGGTATCAACAAAAAACAATCCGCAGGAAACCGACCAGAACATGGAAGAAGCGAAAAAGGTCGTGCTCGACCGAGCTTTACACGATATCATCAAAAAATACGGTGATGGCAGCATCATGCGCCTTGGCGAAGCCCACCATATGCAGGTGGAAGCCATTCCAACCGGCTCCCTCTCGCTCGACATGGCTCTGGGCGTCGGCGGCATTCCCAAAGCCCGCATCACCGAGATCTACGGTCCCGAATCTTCCGGTAAGACCACGCTCTGCCAGCACATCGTCGCCGAATGCCAGGCTCAGGGCGGCACCGCGGCTTACATCGACATGGAGCACGCGTTGGACCCTATCTACGCTGCCAAGTGCGGCGTCAAGACCGACCAGTTGCTCATCTCCCAGCCGGATACCGGTGAGCAGGCGCTTGAAATAGCCGAAACTCTCGTACGCTCGGGGGCTGTGGACCTGGTGGTGATCGACTCGGTCGCTGCGCTCGTTCCCCGCACGGAAATCGAAGGCGACATGGGCGACCCAACCATGGGTGTCCAGGCGCGCCTCATGTCCCAGGCGCTGCGCAAGCTCTCGGGTGCGATTAATCAGACCAAGACTGCAGTGGTCTTCACCAACCAATTACGCCAGAAAATCGGTGCGATGTTCGGCAATCCCGAAACGACCACCGGCGGTATGGCGCTGAAATTCTACGCTTCCGTCCGCCTGGACGTTCGCCGCGTGCAATCCATCAAGGTCGGCGCTGAAATTGTCGGCAACCGCGTGCGCGTGCGCGTGGTCAAGAACAAAGTTTCCGCCCCCTTCCGTTCAGCCGAATTCGACATCATGTACAACGAGGGTATCTCCAAATCCGGTGATATTCTCGATCTGGCAACCTCGCTTGAGGTCATCGAAAAACGCGGGTCCTTCTATTCCTACAAAGATCAACGCCTTGGTCAGGGACGCGAAGCTTCCAAGAATTACCTCGTCCAGAACCCGGATTTGATGCAGGAAATCGAAGATTCAGTTCGCGCGCTTGCCAATACGGAAGTACTCTCCGGGACTTTCGACATCTCTGGCGATAGCGACGAGGAAGACAGCGACGAGTATTGATGCCCATTTGTTAACAAGCTTGACTTATAAGCTCAATTTCAAAGAGCCGGATCTCAGACCGATCCGGCTCTTTGTTTTATCAATGAGGTATGCTCGCGAGGAGGCTGCCCCAAATGTACAGTCAAAGCGTCATTTGAAAATCTGTAATTATGTCATACTTGAACAAGTCCATATATCTGCCCCTGAAAATCATCCATCGCCCTGCGCTTAAGCTCTCCATTGTGGCTACGCGCATTGCAAGGTTATTTTAAAATACTATTTGTTGCTTTTTCGGACAACAAGATACAACTTCAACTCAATCGCTGCCATCCAGCCTCTCACCCTGAGATTCTTATTGAGCCTTTACCTTGTCAAAATGACAAAGGGTAAAGGCTCAGATATCAACTAATTTTTCGGGGCGATTCTATGCGCCCGTCGGATCTTATTCAAACGCGATGATCAGTTGGTAATGCGGCTGACCGCCTTCGTGGATCTCGAGTTCCTTATCCGGATATTTCTCGCGGATGTGGTCGCCCAAGGTATTGACCTGCTGCTGGGTGATGCCCTCTCCGTAGAAGAAAGTAACCCGTTCAACTTCGTCCAGATGAGCCTTTTGAAAAAGTTCATCCAGCGCGCCTTCGATCGTCGCGGAGGAAGAGACCAGTTTACCGTCATAGAGCGCGATGACCTGCCCTTTTTCCACCTGAACGCCTTCAATCTCAACCGACCGGGTGGATATGGTGATTTCCCCCGTATGCACCTCGGTGATCGCCTCACACATGGAGGCTTCGTTTTCCTCGAGTGTGCCGTCCGGAATCAGACGCAGCATGGCGGCGAAACCCTGAGGGGTATTACGGGTTGGGATAATGGCAATCTTCTTGACGCTCACCTTGACAGCGTTTTGCGCCGCGAGAATAATGTTTTTATTGTTCGGAAGGATGATAATCTTGTCAGTCGGCAGGTTCTCAAAGGCTGCCACCAGTTCCTTCACACTGGGGTTCATCGTCTGACCGCCCTGGACGATCGCCGCGACTCCCAGGCTGGCGAAGATGCGCGAGAGCCCCTCACCCGGAGAGACCGCCACGACAGCCACATCGCCCGGATTGACCGACGCCAGGTTCAATTTGGCGCTTTCTTTGTTGCGTCCGTTCATCTGCTCCTGGAGGTTCTCCATCATGATTTTCTTGACGGTTCCAACACTCTCGGTGTAGGCGATCGGTTCATAGCGTTTTTCCAACTCGGTATGGATATGCATGCGGTAGATGCCATCGCCCTCCCCGACCTGGATGCTCGTGCCGATTTCACTCAATCCATCGTAATACTGCTCAAGGACGAAGCTGCCGTTGGGCGCAAAATCGATCACAACTTCGTAATCCTGCCCTTCCTCGACCGTTTCGAGCGCGTGGCTGAGATCCAATTCAGCAATAGGACGCAAAACCGCGCCGGATGCATCCAGCGAGAGCCCCTGCAGCATGCGCAGCATGCCTTCAAAGATGTAAAAGAGCCCCATACCGCCCGAATCCACCACTCCCGCTTGTTTCAGGATCGGAAGGAGCTCTGGGGTATGCTTGACGCTCTGATCGCCAGCTTCCACGATCGCCAGCAGCATCTGACTTAGGCTGGCATTTTCCTTGAGCGCGTTCTCTGCCGCCGTGGTCATATCTTTCATGACGGTCAGGATCGTGCCTTCAACCGGACGGACAACGCCTTTATAGGCGGTGTTGCGCGCCTCCTGCATGGCACGCATCAGCAAACCGGTATCCATCGTTTCATAGTGGTCGAGCGCGCGTGAAAAACCGCGCCAGATCTGCGAAAGGATGACACCGCTGTTGCCCCTCGCGCCCATCAGAGCGCCCTGGGCAAAATGGCGGGCGCTCTCGCCGACGTTGGTCGAACGGAACTGGTCTGCCTCACTGAAAGCCGCCTGCATGGTGAGGACCATGTTGGTTCCGGTATCGCCGTCGGGCACCGGAAAGACGTTCAATGAGTTGACATGCTGCTGGTTGGTCGTCAACCAGATCAAGCCGGCTTCAAAAAGTAACATCAGCCCTTCGCCGTTGATGGGAGACTGCAACAAGCGGTGGCGTTCAGCCTCATCAGGCAGGGTTAGAGACAATTCATTCATTCAGCACCTGTGGACATGTGTTAATCTGGGTTACTAATCCTTAAACCCCGGACATGGACATCCACACGCTTGACGGGGATTCCCATGATTTTTTCGATTCGATATTTGACGCTTTCTGACACAGAATCTGCCACCGACTTGATCCGAAGACCATATTCGATAATCAGATTGAGCTCCAGGCTCACGCCGTCTTCCTCCGTTTTGACCAAAATTCCCACGTCGGCTTCTTTCTTGAAAAAGCGCGAGACTGTCTCCGCGGGGTTCGCGGGCGCCAGGCTGATAACGCCGTACGATTGCAAGGCAGCATTGCGGGCGAGAGTCTTGATCGCCTGCGGGAGGATGAATATGCTGCCTTCTGGGTTGCTTTGAGTTGTCATAAAAAACTCTCTTTCTTCACTGATCCTAAAGCCAAAAAGCCTTAAAAATCACTTGATTCTTTTCCCTTTATCTGGTATTATAATTTCTTGCGTGTGTATAAGAAAGCACACATGCAGCCTGAAATTATAATGCATAAGAGGTAACAAAATGGCAAAGTGCAGTCAATGTGGCAAAACCACAGCTTTCGGTCATAATCGCAGTCACTCGCTGGTGGCAACCCGGCGGAAATTCCTGCCCAATCTTCAGCGCGTTACTGTGATGGAGAATGGCAAGAGAGTCCGTAGAGTCCTCTGCGCGCGCTGCATCAAGACTTTGACCAAAAATTTCAACTAGTTTGTTAACCCACAAACGATCAAAAAGTCGCGTTAGCGGCTTTTTTGATTTAAATCGATCGCTTCTCTCAACGCGCGCACGCCGCCAGCCACGCCGTCCGGATGCTTGAATACTGACGTTCCAGCGACAAAATTTCGGGCGCCAGCCGCGTAGACAGCCTGAATTGTGGCTGCGCTGATGCCGCCGTCCACCTGAACCATTGCGCTGGATCCATGCGCGCTCAGGATCGCGCAGGTTTGCTCAATCTTACCGATCGCTTGAGGGATGAACTTCTGCCCTCCAAAGCCCGGATTGACCGACATGATGAGGACCAAATCCACCATCTCCGCCAGCAGCCCGAGCGATTCCACCGGTGTGCCCGGGTTGTAACTCAGCCCGGGTCTGACGCCCAGTTCGCGGATGGTCTGCAGGGTACGGTGGATATGCGGACAGGTTTCGTAGTGTACCGTCAGGTAATCTGCCCCAGCGCTTGCAAAGCTCTCCAGGTGCTTTTCGGGTTCAACGATCATCAGATGAACATCCAGCGGGAGGGAAGTGGCGCGTTTACACGCCGCGACAATATCCGGACCAAAGGTGATATTCGGGACGAATCTGCCGTCCATGACATCGATGTGGATGGCGTCCGCGCCCGCCGCTTCGCAGGCTTGCAGGTCCGCGCCGAGCCGCATCATATCAGCCGAAAGGATGGAAGGGGAGATCAAAGCATTCATAACACTTCACCTCAGGGTTTGAGCAGTATGTAAACATAGAACCAAAATGGCACCAGCCCCAAAAGCAGCGCTGCCGCCAACAGACCCAGGGACCAGGTCTTCCAATCGATAGCTGGCTTCGTGGGCTCAGCCTGCGCGCTTTGCCTCGCGCTAAAATGGGTCCGGTTCGTCTGTGAGGACCGTCCATGCTCTTGGGTTGCCTTGACCGCTTCCGGAGCGGCGGCGCTTCTGTTTGGCGCGGGCACGGGGGTTGGCGTTAGCTCAATCGGCAACGGGTTTGGACGTGCTTTTTCCAGCTTGGAGAGTTGATTCAGGTTTTCGTTCGTGATGGGCACGGAAAGTTCAGATTCGTAAAAACCCATCAGCAGCCTTCCGAGCTGGTCAGCCGTCCGATAGCGGGCGGAAGGCTCTTTGGAAAGCACTTTGAGGATGATTTCCTCCAGTTTGGAAGGAATGCTGGTGTTATAGTAGCGGGGCGCGACGGGCTTGTCCTCGCGGTGCATACGCGCAAGCTCACTCGAATCCGAAGCGATAAACGGCAGCCTTCCCGCCAGCATCTCGTAGAGAATGACGCCCAAAGAGTACACATCCGAAGCCGGCGAAGGCGGCTTGCCGCTGGCTTGCTCCGGGGAGAAGTAATGCGGCGAACCCCAAACGACTTCACTGCGTTCATCCGGAGAGATGGAAGAAAGCGCCCGCGCGATGCCAAAATCGGTCACTTTCAGGCGTCCTTCCGGAGTGACGAGCATGTTATGGGGTTTGATGTCGCAGTGAACCAATCCAGCACGGTGGGCATATCCCACCCCTCCGCATGCCTGAATCATCAGTTCCAGCGCTTCGGCGACACTGAAGCGCCCTTTTTGCTTGATGAGCGTCTTCAGGTCTGTGCCCGGCATGTATTCCATTACGATGAAGAGATGCTTCTGATCAAGACCAAAGTCATGCACCGTGACGATGTTCGGGTGGGAGAGGTTCGCGGCGGCTTTGGCTTCCTGGCGGAAGCGTTCACGAAAGGCAATATCCTGCGAAAAGTCCTCTCGCAGCGCTTTAACCGCGACATAACGCTCGAGCATCAGATCTTTGGCTTTATAAACGATCGCCATCCCGCCTGTACCCAGCGTTTGTTCGATTTGGTAGCGGTCATTGAGGATGCCCAGAGTGCTCATACCCTGTCATTATAATGCAAATCATCAGCTTCTCTGCTGCCGGCAGGCACGATTCGCCAGTCGGGTTATTGCGTTTGAATAGCTGAAAAGGGTATAAGGCAGAAATCGGGCAGTTTGAATACAAACCGCTTTTATCCAAAACTTTTCTGACTGATCCCTCTGATCATCCTGCTTCTCACCAGGGAAAGGCGGGAATTACGGATAAAAATGACAAAACTAAATCAAAGTTATAATTTGATTGTGATCGGAAGAGTAAACGAAAGTGATTGTTTTTTCTTTTGCGCAGAGATCCACCGTATGCTTCTGTTATTGTTTAAGTTATAAGTTGGTTTGTGCCAACTCCGGAGAAGCAAAATGAATGGAAAACTGAAAAAACTAATTCTCTTTTACGTTCTGATGCTAAGCGTTATCCTGTCGCAGGTCGGAATGTCAGTTTACATCACTGCTCTGAATTGGCGCGTGATTGAGTTTTCGAACTCTGCTTTTCATATTGGTGTCATTGCCACGAGCATGACGTTGCCGCAATTTCTCTTCTCGCTGATGGGTGGAGCGATCGCAGATAACAAGGATAAACTGCGCTCCCTCCGTCTTATTCTTGTACTGCAAATCATCGTCGCCTGTGCCTTCAGTCTGATTTCCTCAAAACTGTCATTCAATTTCATCGTGACCTACGCAATCTCTTTCCTGATCGGTACATTAAATGCAATTTGGCAACCCGTATTTCTTTCTTATATACCCATGCTCATCCCTCAAACCTACGTCCCTATGGGGATGAGTCTAAGTTTGGTAGGGCTTTATGCCTCGCGATTTTTAGGGCCGATGTGGGCAGGCTGGTTGCTGAAATCTTTTTCCCCTTCGACGCCCTTTTTTGTTTACTGTTACAGCATTCTGATTCCCCTGCTTATGTTTTTTCTGATAAAACTGCCCTCTTCGATTGCAGAAACGGAAAACAAAGACTTAAAAAAGACTTTTCAACCGGATGTTCTCATAAAAGACAAAATCATATTGCCTCTCTGGCTGATCACTATCGCGCTGTCACTGTTCATCATGTCAATTTTTTCGATCATTCCTTATTTCGCAAAGAATGTCTTTGGGCTTGATTCGAGCGGGATGAGCAAATTGATGTCATCCTGCGGGCTGGGGCAATTGATCGGGGCTGTATTATCCATGGCGATCGGGAAACGCAACGAAACAAGATTTGGTAGAAATCAGTATCAGGGTTACGTTCTGATGGGCTTTTTCCTTCTGATATTTGCAATCAGTAGTAATGTAATTATTGCAATTAGCTCACTGATGTTAATGAATGTGATTCATGGAGTTTTATCGCCGCGGATCAACACGATCATACAGACTTACGTGCCGGAAAGCATGCGCGGAAAAGTTCAAAGCATGTTTCTCCTGGTGTTTGGGTTTGTGCCGTTCGGACAGTTTTTGCTTGGGTTGATTACCACACCTTCTGCGCCAAGACTCGGCGCAATTGTTTATGTGGTGATGTTTTTCCTGACATTGTTGGTGGTACGCTTGAAATTTGACAAGCTACTTCAACTGCAGCAGGAAAATGGCGCAATCCGTTTGAAGAATGACGCTTAATATGTATAACAACCAGCCAATGTCCTCTCGTACTTAGAAAGTAAAGTGATAAAAATAGGACCATGTGTTGAAGACAAAAAAGTGTCAAAAACCATCGGCACTGTAGTCCTCAATCCTTTCCGCATAAACCAAACTACTATACGGATAGGGCATGTGCTCGCAGGGTGTTGATCTATCCGCGCAATTTTGAACGGTAGGTGCGCAGCGATTTCATTGCCCTTTTTCGAAAAGTTATACCCCGCCGTACGGATGGGGCTCGCTCCATCCGCTCAATTTTGAACGGCAGGTCGGCGGCGATGTCCTTGCCCTTTTTTGCAGAGGCATATCCTCGCCAGATGAACCTCAAAGCGTCCTTGAAACAAACAAATTCGGCGGGAGCTAGCCCCCGCCGTACGGATGAGGCATGTGCCCGCAGGGTTTTGCTCCATCCGCGCAATTTTGAACAGTAGGTGCGCAGCGATTTCATTGCCCTTTTTCGAAAAGCTATACCCCGCCGTAGGGATGGGGCATACTTATGACAAATAAATTCGGCGGGAGCTAGCCCCCGCCGGACGGATGGGGCTCGCTCCATCCGCTCAATTTTGAACGGCAGGTCCGCAGTGACGTAATTGCCCTTTTTCTCGGAGGCATATACCCGCCAGATGAACCTCAAAGCGTCCTTGAAACAAACAAATTCGGCGGGAGCTAGCCCCCGCCGTACGGATGAGGCATGTGCCCGCAGGGTATTTCTCCATCCGTGCAAGCTGAGAAGGAAGGAACGAAGTAGAGTTGATATCTTGCCTTGCGGACACATACCTGTTCATCATATAAACCCCATAGTTCCTGCGTAGCCCTCATCTGCCACAAGCACTAAAATCACCAATAACAAACCCAAGCTCCAGTAGATGACAATCCCGAACCCTCCTGCTCGCCAAGAATGAAACTTTTACTAGTATTAGCCCATTCGTCCCGCCCGGGAAATTTCCGACCCTATTCCTCCAAAAAAACTCAATAGCATTAAGTGGCTACGCGCAATACTGCCCGCTGTCCTCAGGCTAACCCTTCAAATCCAGGAAAAAATCTAAAATTCCTAGCAAATTGCATGCCAAATCTCTTGCTTTTTTGGGGGTTCAGTCCTATAATGTGTGCAAGATTGTCATAAAGTGTCAGAAAGTGTCACAAAACTATAGGAAGCGCCGGGAAACCAGCGCTTCGCCAATTAAAAGGAATATAGAACAAATGTTTTACGGAAGGTTTGAGCACAACATCGACAAGAAAGGACGGATGACGGTTCCTTCCAATTACCGTGAACAAACTTCCGGCGATCTTGTCTGCGTGACCAAAGGACTGGACGGAAACCTGATGGCGTATTCCAAAGATAAGTTCGACATCATCGCTGACTCGATCAACAGCATTTCCATCACGGATCCCCGCCTGCGTTCCATGCGCCGTGAGATTTTGGGTGGTTCTGCTGAGCTCACTTATGACACAGTTGGACGCATCCTCATTCCGACACACCTGCGGAAGTTTGCCGGCATTGAGGAAAAGGTGGTCATCATTGGCGTTGGAGACAGCTTTGAGATCTGGGCTCCCGAACGGCTGGAAGCGGAAGAAAACGCGAACAGCGACCCGAAAGCAAATGCTGACCGCTGGGCAATGTTCAATATCAATACTAGAGGAAATTGAGGAAAGCGGTGAGCGAAGACAACTTCCCGCACCGCCCGGTACTTTACAAAGAAACAATTCAATATCTGGCTCCTTCAAGCCCGAAGCGCTATCTGGATTGCACTGCCGGCGCCGGAGGTCATTCGGAAGGCATCCTGACCCACTGCTCCCCCCTCGGAGAGCTCCTGGCTCTGGACCTCGACCCCCAGGCAATAGCCCTCACCAGGCAGCGCCTCAGCCCCTTTGGTGAACGCGCGCGCGTTGTGCATGCGTCTTACCTGCGGAGCGCTGAAATCCTCCGCGAACTTGGATGGACGGGCGTTGACGGGATTGTGATGGACCTCGGTGTGTCCTCCATGCAGCTTGACCAGAGCGAACGCGGTTTTTCCTTCAGGCATGACGGTCTGCTGGACATGCGCTTTGACCCCACCCACGGCAAAACCGCTGCTGATCTGGTCAACGGTCTGGATGAAGCCAGTCTGGCTGACCTCCTCTGGCGCTACAGCGAAGAGCGGTTCTCCAGACGGATCGCGCGGGCAATCCTCCGAGCCAGACCCTTGAGGACTACGGGGGAATTGGCAGAGGTGATCAGGAACGCTCTCGGCAAAACCCGAGAAAAGCAAGATCCCGCCACCAGAACTTTTCAGGCGCTGCGCATCGCAGTGAATGACGAGCTCAGAACTATTGAACAGGCAATACCGAGCCTGATCGCACTTTTAAACGAATATGGACGCCTCGCGGTCATCAGTTTCCACTCGCTGGAAGACCGATTGGTGAAGCAGGCTTTCAAACGCGAAAGCACAAACTGCCTCTGCCCTCCCGAGCAGCCAGTCTGCACCTGCGGGCATAAAGCGAGCGTCCGGATTTTAACCTCCAAACCGGTGACGGCATCACCGGAAGAGGTTGAGAGTAATCCGCGGTCTCGCAGCGCGAAATTGCGGGTGGTAGAGAAGTTGTAAAGAAATGGCATAGAAACTGCATGGAAAAGGCTATGAAAAAGAATCTCTTACAAGCCTATAAACAAGCCCCCTGGCGCACTCAGCTCCAGTGGATCGGCATTTTCTTGCTGGTGCTGGTCGGCATTGCTGTAGTTGCCGGCGTATATCTGATGATCAGCGGACGCGCCGCCGCTACCGGGCGGCGGATCCAAAATTTGGAGGCGGAAATCTTAGCCTTGGAGATGGAAATCAACGATCTTAGAACGCGATATGCGGAAGCCTCTTCCGCGAAATCATTAAGTGAACGGGCGGAAGCGCTGAACATGACCCTGCTGGACCCACTCGAGGCAATGTACATCGAAGTTCCCGGTTACATCCCGCCCTCCCAGCCGGCGCTCGCCCCTCCCCCAGCCGTTGAGGATATCAGCACACCTGTGCTGCTGCCTGAATTTACAGCATCTTTATGGGATTGGCTGAGGCTGAAAGTTTTTGTCGAGCCAAGCCCAACCGAAGGACCAGCGGAAAGCGCAGTCCCCGAAGAGCTTGCGCCCGTTCCGACGGAGGTGGCTCCATGAAAACGACAAATTGGAATCGTTTCTTTGTTATTTGCGTTGTGGCAAGCGTGGTGGCTGCAGCCGCTGGCATCCAACTCATCCGCATCCAGAATATCGAAGGCGCGAAGCAGATCCTGGAGGACAGCGAAGCCTACCAGGGCATCAACCGAATGATATATCCCGAACGCGGCAGCATTTACGATTCGGAAGGACGCCTCCTGGCTGGAAACGAAGTGGTATACGAAGTTGGGCTCGACCTGCGAGCCATCCAACAACCCGAAACGGTAGCGGCTGCTGCCTCAAGCGTGCTCGGGCTCGATTATGCCACCGTCCTCGGCTATTCCCAGATGACTCCTGGCAACGGCAATCCCTACTTCGTCGTTCTGGACGGCTTCGCGAGCAAGGATAAGATCGACCAATTGGAAGTCATCAAAGATGACTATGCCAGCCGCAGCGTCAAACGCGGCGAAGTTCGCCCCAACCTCGAAGGGCTGGTCTGGACCGCTAACAACAAACGCAGCTACCCCGAAGGCACGCTCGCGTCAAATATCCTTGGTTTTTACAGCTTCCGGGACAGAACCGATGGTATCGGCTATTTCGGGATTGAAGAAGCCTACGATGACCTGATGGCTGGAGAACCCAAACTGATCTACTCGGCGATTGACCCCAACCTGCTGACTTCGGTGGAAGAGGTACCGCCGGGTGTAACAGTGCAGTTAACTTTCAACCGTGAAATTCAAGCGATGACGGAAAGGAAACTCGACGAAGCGCTGAAATGGTCCGGAGCCGACAACGGCACAATCGTTGTCTACGACCCAGAAACCGGCGAAATCGTTGCGATGGCGACCGCTCCCAGGCTGGATCCGAACGAGTACTGGAATTATTCGGAGATCTTCCCCAACCCCAAGCCCTACAACAGCGCCATCAGCAGCACCTACGAACCAGGTTCCGTCTTCAAGGTCATCACCATGGCAGCCGCTTTGGACGCCGGCGTGGTCACCGCTGACACCACCTTCAACGACACTGGCTCTATCACAGTCGGCGGCGCAACCATCTACAACTGGAACATGGGCGGCTGGGGCGAAGTGGACATGACCGGCTGCATGCAGCACTCCCTCAACGTCTGTCTCGCCTGGCTGGGAACCGAACTTGGTCCGGACCGTTTCTATTCTTATCTGAAATCCTTCGGTTTTGACCGCAATACCGGCATTGATCTGGGCGGTGAGAACCACTGGCCTCTCAAACTCCCCGGCGACGGTTTATGGTACGAAGTTGACCTGGCGACCAACTCTTTTGGGCAGGGCATATCCGTCACCCCGATCCAAATGGTGACGGCAATCGGCGCGGTCGCTAATGAAGGAAAAATGATGGCGCCGCATGTTGTCAAGGCAATGGTCATCGATGGCAAGCAGTACAATGTTGACCCGGTTGTGGTCGGCACGCCCATCTCCGCAGAAACTGCCCGCACCCTGACACAAATGCTGGTCGATTCTCTCGAAAACGAAGCTTCTTCGGCGCTGGTCGAAGGATACAGCCTGGCAGGCAAGACCGGCACCGGCGAAATCGCCACTCCGCTCGGCTACACAAACTCCGCCACCAACACCTCTTTCGTTGGCTGGGGACCTGCTGAAGATCCAAAATTCCTGGTCTATATCTGGCTCGAAAAACCCGAAATCTCCATTTGGGGTTCCGAAGTCGCGGCTCCGGTTTTCTCAGACCTCGTCGAAGACCTGGTAGTGTTGATGAATATCCCTCCTGATAATGTCCGTCTGTCTTTAAGATACGACGGACGCAACATTGCAGGATTGGAGTAGAAACAATGTTGACCCTCAGCCACGTTCTCAAAGCGCTCGCGCCAACCGCGGATTACCAAATCCCGCAGGATTTTGAAATCGCTTGTGGGTGTGTAGATTCGCGCTGCACTGTCAGTAAGGGGCTCTTTGTGGCGTTAAAGGGCGAAAACACGGACGGTCATTTGTTTGTGGATCAGGCTTTTGCCAACGGCGCGGTTTTGGCGCTGACCGATCAACCGATCGAAAGCGTCTTCCCGGTAGTGGATATCCGTCAGTCGGGTTTTATCCTGCCGGCAATCGCCCCCTTCAGCCTGCGGACCTCAAACACGCTGGAAGCTCTTCAGACACTGGCAAAATACTGGCGCGCGCAGCACAACCTGACCGTGATCGGCATCACCGGCAGCGTCGGAAAATCCTCCACCAAGGAATTGGCGGCTTCCGTGCTGGGGAGCCGGGCGAGAACCCTGAAAAATCAGGGGAACATGAACAACGAAATTGGTCTGCCGCTTACGCTGCTTTCCTTGAACGAAGAACACAAAGTGGCGGTACTCGAGATGGGCTTCTACGTTTCGGGTGAAATCGAACTCCTATGCGATATCGCCAAGCCGCAGATCGGGATCATCACAAATATCGGCACGGTCCACGCGGAACGCGCCGGCAGCATTGAAGATATTGCCCGCGGGAAAGCCGAACTGGTTGAAGCCCTGCCCGCCTCGCCGGATGGGCTCGCGATTCTTAATTACGACGATCCTTACGTCAGAGAGATGGCATCTCTCACCGCCGCGCGCGTTTTCTATTACGGGCTGGATCCCAAAGCCGACCTCTGGGCGGACGAAATCCAGAGCCATGGCTTAGAGGGGATACGCTGCCGTATGCACTATCAGGGAGAGAGCCTCTTCGTCTCCGCGCCATTGATCGGGCGCCACTCGGTCTACACCATGCTGCGGGCTGCCGCGGTCGCGTTCAACCTGGGCATGGATTGGGACGCGATTTTTGACGCCTTCAAGGATGACCGCTTTCAGGTCCGCATCGTCACCGTCCGCACCGCTTCCGGCGCGATTCTGATTGACGACAGCTATAATGCCTCCCCCGACTCGACCATCGCAGCGCTAAACCTGCTTAATGACCTGAATGGGCGCAAGGTAGCTGTGCTTGGTGATATGCTCGAGCTCGGTCGCTACGAGGAAGCCGGTCACAACCGTGTCGGTCTGCGGGCTTCTGAAGTCGCGGATGAGATGGTGCTCGTCGGTACTCGCAGCCTGATGACCCGCGACGCAGCTCTCGGGAACGGTTACCGTGCTGATAAAATCCGCTGGTTCGACGACTACACCGGCGCGCTCGCATATTTGAAAGAAGCCCTGCACGCCGGCGATGTTGCCCTCGTGAAAGGGTCGCATAGTATGCACATGGAAAAAATCGTATCAGCTTTGGAGGATCTAAACTAATGCGTGATTCTTCGCTGGCAATTGCCATAAGCAGCATCAGTTTCATGCTGACCGTCATCTGGGGCAGCCCATTCGTCCGCATGCTGCGGAAGTTAAACATCGGAAAGATCATCCGCATCGACGTTCCGGCATCTCATATGGCAAAGATGAACACCCCCACAATGGGCGGTTTCATGTTTCTCATTCCTGTGACCTTGCTTACCGTCATCCTCAACGCGGTTTCGCTCTTCGGCTCGCAACTGATCGGCTCCTCCATCCTGGTACCGCTGGCTACCATGTGGGGCTTCGCGCTGATTGGCGCGGTGGACGACTGGGAAGGCATCCGCGGACCAAGGCGCGGACTGGGAATGCGCGGAAAGACCAAATTCCTGCTGCAGTGTCTCGTGGCGCTGGTGATCGCCTATGCCCTCAAAGAAATCCTGCTGATCCCCCACCTGCTCTGGCCTACTTCATTGGTTCCCCTAAACCTGGGCTGGGCTTACCTGGCGATCGCAGCCTTCTTCATCGTCGCATATTCCAATGCCATCAACCTGACCGATGGAATTGATGGTCTGGCTGGCATGATCTCCATCGCCGCTTTTGGCGCCTACGGCATTATCGCGCTTATGCAGGGGCAGATATACCTCGGACGTTTCTGCTTCTGCATCGTTGGCGCGCTGGCAGGCTTTCTATGGTTTAATTGCAAACCCGCAGCGCTCTACATGGGCGACACCGGTTCGCAGGCGCTCGGCGCAACGCTCGCGGTGGTCGCGCTGATGACCGGGCGCTGGCTGTTCCTGCCGCTGATTGCCATCATCCCCACCGCTGAGATGGTGAGCGTGATCATTCAGGTGCTCTATTTTAAAGCGACCGGCGGCAAACGCGTCTTCAAGAAAACCCCGATCCATCATCATTTTGAGATGATCGGTTGGGAGGAGAACCAGATCGTGATGCGCTTTTGGCTCATTGAGCTGATTGGCGCCATGCTGGGACTGAGTATGGCATTTTTAAGCTGATGAAAACAAACTATTCTGGCAAAAAAGTGATCGTGATCGGAGCAGCCCGCCAGGGACTGGCGATTTCACGCTACCTCGCTGGAAAAGGTGCTCAGGTCCTGCTGACCGATTCCCGTTCCGCGGATGAGCTTGCGCCCGCCCGCGCCGCACTGGCAAACCTGCCGGTGGAATTCGCCTTCGGCGGGCATCCGGAAAGTCTTCTCGAAGGCGCCGATCTGCTCTGCGTCTCGGGCGGGGTGCCCCTGACCATCCCCCTCATCGTGGCGGCACGCAGCCAGGGCATCAAACTCAGCAACGACTCGCAAATCTTCCTTGAGGAATGCCCCGCAACCGTGATCGGCATCACCGGTTCCGCCGGCAAGAGCACCACTACCGCCCTGGTCGGTTTGATGGCGAAAAAACATTTTGAAATGAAAACCAGCCCTCACCGCGCCTGGGTAGGCGGCAATATCGGCAACCCGCTGATCGATGACCTCGACAAAATGGATGAAGATGACCTGGTGGTGATGGAACTCTCGAGCTTCCAACTGGAATTGATGACCGCTTCACCGCAGGTGGCAGCGGTATTGAACATCACCCCCAACCACCTCGACCGCCACAACTCCATGCAGGCTTACATCGAAGCTAAATCGCGCATTTTGCGCTACCAGCATCAGGGTGATGTGGCGGTCTTGAACCGCGATGATGAAGGTACCTGGGATTTACGCAACCAGGTCCGCACGGATGTGATCAGCTTTGGCTTGAAAGCCCCGGCTTATCGCGAAAACGGCACCTACGTGGACGATGGGCAGATTATGCTCCAAATCGGCGGAGACAGGCTCAAGATGCTGCCGGTAGAGTGGATCAACCTGCGCGGTGAACACAATCTCTATAACGTTCTGGCTGCCTGCGCCCTCGCCGCTGGCGCGACGATCGGTCTGCCGGGCATCCAATTGGCAATTGAAACCTTCGACGGTGTTCCGCACCGTCTGGAATTGGTGCGCGAGCTGAACGGCGTGCGTTGGTACAACGACTCGATCGCTACCGCGCCCGAACGCACGGTCGCCGCAATCAATTCTTTTGAAGAGCCTATCGTGCTGCTGCTCGGCGGTCGCGATAAAAAACTTCCCTGGGACCATCTCGCGCAGTTGATCCGCAAGCGGGTTTCACGGGTAGTGATCTTTGGTGAAGCCGGCGACCTGATCGCTGACGCGATCGGTCCCAAAAAGCCCGGTCAGGCGATGCGGAGCGTTGTTCGCTGCGCCACGCTGCACGAAGCCATCAAAACTGCGTACAAACAGGCCGAAAAGGGGGATGTCGTCTTGCTCTCCCCCGGCTGCACATCCTATGACGCCTTCAAAGATTTCGAAGAACGAGGGCAAGCATTCAGAAAATGGGTGAACGAACTATGATAAACGCAACTACCCCAAAACCACGCCGGCGCGCGAACGTCCAGTCCCTCTCCTTTGACGTGGGGCTGCTGCTGATCGTTGCCAGCCTGCTTGTGATTGGATTGCTAATGGTCTATTCCGCCAGTTGGGATGCCTCTATGGCTATCAGCGATAGTAAAAGTCAAAACGCCATCTTTCTTCGCCAGGTGATCTGGGTCGTGCTGGGTGTGATCGGCGCGACCGTGTTGAGTTACTTCGACTACCACCGCTACCGCAAATGGGTGGTGCCGATGATGCTTGTTGTCATCGGTATGCTATTCGCTGTGCTCATCGTCCGCGAAGTGCGCTACAACTCAGCCCGCTCCCTGCTGGACGGTTCCATACAGCCGGCCGAACTGGCAAAACTGGTTTCCGTGCTCTACCTTTCGGTTTGGCTCACAAACAATAAAGAAATGTTGAAGGATTTCAAAAACTACCTCCTGCCGCTTTCCTTCGGGATCGGTTTTGTGGTGGCTTTGATCCTCGCCCAACCTGACCTGAGCGCCGGTCTGACTGTGTTGATGCTGGGAATCATGCTGCTCTTCCTGGCTGGCGGAGATTGGAAACATGTTGCCATAGTCATCCTGGTCGGTTTGCTCGGATTTATCTTCCTCATCAACGTGATGCCTACCGGGCGCATACGTTTCGCCCAATATCTTTCCGGGCTCGAAAACCCCACCAAGAGTTCCTACCACATCCGCCGCACCTACGAAGCGATCATCAAAGGCGGCGTGTTCGGAGTCGGGCTTGGCAAAGCCAACACCAAGTTCACCGGACTGCCTCTGCCGCATACTGACAGTATTTTTGCCGTCCTGGCAGAAGAGACCGGCATCATCGGCTCGCTCATTGTCATCCTGCTTTATGTGCTGTTGCTCTGGCGGGGTTTCAAGATTGCCCGCAACGCGCCTGACCAGTTGGGCTCCCTGCTGGCATTCGGACTGACCAGTTGGATCGTCATCGAAGCGCTGATCAACGTGTCGGTCATCGTCGGCTTATTACCCTTTGCCGGCAACGCCTTGCCCTTCATCAGCGCGGGAGGCTCCAGCATGACCGCGACCATGGCTGCGATTGGGATCGTGATGAATGTTGCCCGACAGGGAACAACCACAACCGCTTCAGAAAGGAGTACCAGTGCGACTGTTGATTTGCGCAGGCGGGACTGGCGGCGGAGTGTATCCGGCGCTGACCGTTACGGAGAGGTTGAATAGTGACACAGAGGTGCTCTGGGTCGGCAGCGAAGGTGGCATGGAGGCGGAGCTCATCGCTCGTGCGAACCTGCCCTACAAAGGCATCCGCGCGGCTGGGGTTCACGGCATCTCGGCGCAGCAATTGCCCGGCAATTTGGTGAAACTATGGCAAGGCTACAAACAGGCAAAGCGAATTCTCAGCGACTACCAACCGGACGTGTTGATGTTCACCGGAGGTTATGTGGCGATTCCCATGGCGCTGGCTGGTCTGAAAATCAAGACCCTGCTTTTCGTTCCGGATATCGAACCCGGACTGGCGCTGAAAACCTTAGCCCGATTTTCGGACAAAATCGCCGTCACAGTCAGCGATTCGAAGCGGTATTTCAGCAAGAAGGAACGTATTGAAGTGACAGGCTACCCTCTGCGTAAGGACCTGATGCGATGGATCAAAGCGGATGCTCTGGAGTATTTCGGATTTGACCGTGAAAAACCCGTCATCCTCTTCACCGGCGGCAGCAGCGGCGCGCGCTCGATCAACAAAGCAGTCATCGCCATCCTCAAAGAGCTGCTCCAGCGTTACCAGGTCATCCACCTGACCGGTCATCTCGACTGGGAAACCGTCAGGACCGCGACCGCCAATCTTCCGCGCAGCTACCAGGCATTCCCATACCTCCACGAGATGGGCGCTGCATACGCGGCTGCCGACCTTGTGGTCTCCCGTGCGGGCGCTTCCGTTTTAGGTGAGTACCCGTTCTTCGGTCTGCCTGCCATCCTGGTGCCCTACCCCTATGCCTGGCGTTACCAGAAAGTCAACGCGGATTACCTGGTGGAACGCGAAGCCGCCGTTTTACTGGAAGACCAATATCTGCAGAGTCAACTGCTTGCCCAAATCGACACGCTCATTCAGGATCAGCCGCGTTTGGAACATATGCGCCGCGCCATGCAAGCCCTTTCACAGCCTCAGGCTGCGGAACGCATCGCCAGCCTGATCTACGAAATGGCGGAGGGATAGAAACAAATATGGTTACGCTTAACGTCTTGTTCACCATCTTCATCGTCCTCTTCGGAGTGATTGGAGCCATCAGAGGCTTGCGCAAGGAACTGGTGGTAGTCGTTTCAGGGATTTTGGCGCTCTTCATCATTCAGGAAGTGCTGCCCCGCGTGTTCAGTGACCTCACCGGAACCAAAGCCCTGACCTTCCAACTGCTCGTCCTGTTTGTCTGCGGCTTTCTCGGTTATCAGACGCCCGCCTTCCGCCGTTTTTCAGAGTCGGGGCGCTTCAACCGTGACACGCCGATCGATATAATTCTCGGCGCGGTTTTCGGCGCCGCTAACGGCTACTGGCTGATCGGTTCAGCCTGGTATTTCATCGATAAAGCCGGTTATCCCTGGAATTGGGTCATTCCTCCGGACGCCGGCACGGAATACGGAAAGCAGGCGATTGACCTTATCAACAATATGGTCCCAGACATCTTAAATGGAAACTGGACCTATGTGGCAATTGCCATTGCGGTGTTGATCGTGATCGGAGTGATGATCTGATGCAAAAAGTGCATTTCATCGGGATCGGCGGAACAGGCATCTCAGCGATCGCCCTCCTGCTGCTGGAAAAAGGCTGGCAGGTCAGCGGAACGGATAAGTCTGCCTCACGCTATTTCGACGCGGTCACAGCCAAAGGCGCACGCACGCTTCTGGGGCACAGCCCTGAGCTGGCGCTTTCCGCCGATGTGATCGTGCGCTCTTCCGCCGTCCATGACGACGATCCTGAAGTCCTCGCCGCGCGCGCGAAAGGCATACCGGTGCTAAAACGCAACGATTTTCTGCC
>JAGVUP010000213.1 GCA_019136215.1 Chloroflexota bacterium
AAATATGAATTGAACCACCTGCGCCGCGGCGTGCTGGAGCTGGACCCCAAGGCGTTCATCATCGAAAACAACGCGATCAACGTCACCGGCTACTTCCCCTCGCATTTCTTCTAACAGCAGATTTGACGGATATACAGCGCGGTTCAGTAGACCCGATATCACCTTAAAGCACTGCAAGGAAGGCAGATTCCATTTTTTAAGGTAACTTGCGTTGATTCGCCCGGCTTACATGTTAGAATCACGGTATCATAACCGTCACAAGCAGGTAATTTGGTGCATTATGGGAAAAATGATCGAGTGTGTTGTCGATAGTATCCGCGTCAGCCTGACCAATCAGGACCGTATTACTGTTCTGAAAGAAAAGGATGCCGAGCGCTACCTTCCTATCTGGATGGGCATCCCCGAAATTGACTCCATCACCATCGCGCTGCAAGGCGTGGCAATCGCCCGACCGATCACGCACGACCTGATGATTTCCATTCTAAACGCGCTCAACATCCGTCTTGAGCGGTGTGAGATCACCCACCTCGAGACCGACACTTTTTATGCCAATCTGATTCTCGAACAAGACGGCGTCCGCAAAATCATCGACAGCCGTCCATCCGATGCGATCGCCCTCGCCGTCCGCGCCAAAGCTCCGGTTTTCGTAGACGAAGATATTCTCGACGAGGTCGGCATCCGCCCCGAGGACGTGCTTCCCCAGGTTCAACCCGAAGAAGACTCCTCCGACCATGATGTGGATATCGACATTTTTGAAGATTTTCTTGGGCAGCTCGGCAGCGACAGAGCCGACAACAACCCGCCCGACGACCCTCCCGCTGAGGATCCCAAACCATAAGTGAGGCATCACGTGAGCGATCAATTTGAACAAACCAATTCCCAAAGCAGCAGCGATAACAATCTGCTTTTTGACCGGGATATGGAGGAAGCTCTCATCGGTTCCGTGCTCATCACGCCGGATGCCTATTTGGACGCGGCTCCGCTGGTCAGCGCGGAGGATTTCTACCTCCACCGCAACCGCTGGATTTGGGAAGCCTTCATCGAGCTGTTTAAAACCGACTCTTACTTTGACGTGCTGACGGTCAAAGACGCCCTCGAAGCCAGCGGGCATCTTGAAGACGTGGGTGGGTTGGATTACCTGATTTCCCTCACCAACCGCGTGCCCTCCTCGCAGCATGCCGAGTCTTACGCCCGCAATATCAACGCGCTCGCGGTGCGTCGGCGTCTGCTCACCGCCGCCAACGACATCGCCAAGCTCGCCTATCGCAAGGACACCGGCGTGGACAACGTCATTTCCGACGCGGAAAAGGCAATCTTCGGGGTGAGCCAGGAGCGCTACAAGCGCGACCTGGTGCCGATTTCGATTACCTGGAACGCCTTTTGCTGAATGCCAGTATCCCTGGCGGGGTGACCGGGCTCGATACCGGGTTAAAAGCGGTCGATAAAGCCCTCGGCGGTCTGCAGCGTTCCGACCTGATCATCGTGGCAGGTCGTCCGGGTATGGGTAAGACCGGCTTCCTCATCGGCATTGCTAAACATGTGGGCTTGGCAATGAAACGCAACGTGGCTTTCTTCACGCTCGAAATGTCCGCCGAGCAGCTCATCCAACGCATGATTGCCCAGGAAACCAGCATTGATTCCCAAAAACTGCGTTCCGCCGATCTGAGCGACGTGGAAGCCCAGGAGGTGGTGCACGCCTTGGGTGTGCTTTCGGAATCGCGCATTTTCGTGGACGACACCCCCGCTATCACTCCGCTGCAGATGCGCACCAAGTGCCGCCGTATGCAAATGGAAATCGGGCTGGACCTCGTCATCGTGGACTACCTGCAGTTGATGTCGGGCGACACGCGCACGGAAAACCGCGTGCAGGAGGTCTCGTACATTTCCCGCTACCTCAAGGTCTTGGCGCGCGACCTGAACGTGCCGGTGATCGCTGCCGCGCAGCTTTCCCGCGCGGTGGAACAGCGCCAGGATAAAACACCCGTGCTTTCGGACCTGCGCGAATCAGGCTCCCTGGAGCAGGATGCCGACATTGTTATGTTCATCAACCGACCGGAGCAGATGAAAGAAGAAAGCCCGCTTCATAATCTGACAAAACTGATCGTCGCCAAACACCGCAACGGTCCCACCAACAGCGGCATTGACCTGGTCTTCATCGAGAAACTCGCCATGTTCCGCGACAAAGCCTACGTGGATTGAGCGCGCGGGAGGGTCTCTTGAGCGGCGAACTTTCAGAAAACTACTTGAGCGTCAGCCTGCCAGCAAATTTCCTTGCCCGCTGCGTTGGGCTTGGGAGCGACGCGGTGTTGCTCCTGATTGGTTTTTTTGAGCTGCTCAGCCAACAGGAAAGCCCCGCGGAAGTAGTGGAGCAGTTCATCCTGCTCGATCATATGCCCGCGGCAGAAGACACCCGCTGGCAGCAAGCCCTGGCGGAGCTGCTCGAAGAAGGGCTGCTGCTTGCCTGCCCCCAATCCCCGGACGACCCGGACGCGGCGGTGCTGCTTTTGCCTGCCAACCCCGAAGGCGCGCGCCGCTTAGAGGCGCTGCGGGCGGGCGGGCTCACCCTGGCTGATCTCCGGGCTGCCAGCCCCCTGCCAAACCCGGACAAGCCGAACATCTTCACCCTCTACGAGCAGAATATCGGTCCGCTGACCCCGATGGTGGCTGAAATATTGAAGGCGGACGCGGAAACCTACCCCGAAGCCTGGCTGCGGGATGCCATGCGCGAAGCAGTCAGCCGCAACATCAGAAATTGGAAGTACGTCCAGGCGATCC
>JAGVUP010000023.1 GCA_019136215.1 Chloroflexota bacterium
CCTTTTCGCCGTTGATCCCGAAGAAGGCAGGCAGCCCGGCATTCCGATCATTTCCACCAACAGCCAACTGAAAGCGTATCTGGATCTACTGGATGAGCCCCTGCAGGGAGGGAGGCGGCGCAGTCACCTGCTGCTGCTTTGTTCAATTTTGCTGCATTTGCATCCACTTTTCGATCGTGAATTGAAAGAAGAAGCATCGTTCTCTCCCGGCGTATTCGCCGAACAGATTTCGCGCGGTCTGCTGATTGGGCACAAGGAAGAAATGTATTTTAAAGCCGTTTCAAGCGGTTTTTTACGCATTGCAGAACTCTCCAAGCAAGAGCTTGAAAAGCTGGATTATTATCGATTTTTCCGCGAATTTGGCTCTTATGGGCTTGATAGCGCCTTGATGGCATTGGTCGAGGAGGAAGTCCGGGAAGGAAAATTCAACTTCCGTACCAGCATCTGCGAAAGCATTTTTTCGGTTTGGTTTGATGAGCAGAATAAGACCGTAAATCCGCCCAGTCTTGTGGACGGGATGCTTTTACAGAGGGAACTGCAAATTGGACCCGGCGCGGAAATCGGTTTTCTGCTTGAAGCGATTCGCCAGCAGCAAGTGTTAGGAAGGGTCAACACAACGGCTGAAGCCCTTGATTTCGCGCGGGTGTCCATGAAAGGAAAGAAATAACATGATCGCACATCTGAAGGATATTGACATATTTTATGAAGCGCGCGGGAGCGGACGACCCATCTATTTACTCCATGGATTGGCACTTGACCACAGCATTTGGATGGAAATGGCCGAAACTTTCGCCGACCAAGCACAGTTTATCATCCCTGATCTGCGTGGGCACGGTCAAACGCCGCTGGGAGACGCAGACGGCAGCATTGAGCAGTTTGCCGATGATGTGCTCCGGTTGGCTGACCATCTTGGTCATCAGCAATTCTGTGTGGCGGGGCACTCGATGGGCGGTTACATCGCGCTGGCACTGGCAGAAGCTCATCCTGAACGCCTGACTGGGCTGGCATTGGTCACAAGCAACACCCGCTCCGACAGCCCTGAAAAACGTGAAGACAGGCTCGCGGAGGCAAAACGCGCGTTGGCTGAAGGAATGCAGACCATTGGTGAGATCTTGATCCAGCGCCTTATGCCCAAAGGGGAGCCGGGTCAGCCAGATGAGCACATGGTCAAAATAATCTTGAATACTAAAGCAGAAGGTTTCGCCAACGTCCAGACCGCGATTGCCGGACGCCCCAACCGGTTGAATGTGGTGCAGACGCTTGATTGTCCGGTTTTAGCGATCGCGGGTGGGCAGGACCAAATCACGCCTGTGGAGGTCGCTCTCGAACCAGCGGAGCATGCCCCGAATGGACGGTCGGTCTGCCTGCCGGGAGTGGGGCACATGCCCATGCTTGAAGTGCCGTACACGCTCGGCGCGCTGCTGGTTGGACTGAAGGGCGGTAAAACGGATTTTGATTTCATTTTCGGGAGGCGCAGCATCCGCGAATTCACGGCAGAAAAAGTACCTCCCGCCTGGGTAAAGCTGCTGCTTGAGGCGGCGATGGCTGCGCCTACCGCGATGAATCTGAAGCTCTGGCAATTCGTGGTAGTCGATGACCCGGAAAAGTTGGCGGAACTTCGGAAAATGATGCCCTTCGGTAAGTACAACGCCCCATTGGCTTTTTGTGTATGCGGAAATCTTAAGGCATTGCGAAAACCATTAGTGGAACGATTTTGGGTACAGGACTGCAGCGCAGCCACGGAAAACCTTTTGCTCGCTGCGCACGCGCTTGGTTTGGGTTCAGTTTGGTGCGGTGTGCACCCGGTGAAAATCCTGGAAGGTTCCGTCAGGCGGGCTTTAAAACTACCGGAAGGGATCATACCGCTGAATATCATTTACGTTGGCTACCCAGCCGAGAAGAAGCCCGCGCGCACACAGTATGATCCAACCAAGGTTTGGCATAATCTTTACGACACACGTTGGGAGAAAGAATAAAAGCTGAGTAATTTTCAATCATAGATAATACTCTTCGTGGATGGGTATCGACTCTCGCTTTGCGGATGGATTGTGATACCCACTACGTAGTCACACAGACCATTCATAAGGCGGAATAGAGTGTCCGCAGATCTGAGGATTGCTTCCGCCATGAATGTTTCCGTGTAAATACGATTCTTAAGGATGGCAAGCGCTACCTCTTTATTTGATCTGCGTTAATCGGTTGAGGTCAATCACGATAGATTCTGGGAAAGTTAAGTGTCAATCTGATGTCGCGCACCATCGAAGAATGAATCCAAGATATATTAGATGCGTTTGCCCTATACACGAAATGAATCTGACCAAACTCATTTATGTATATGGTAAAATTTAAATTCGTGAAAATCAAGAAATATCAACAACACAGATCATAAGGAGGATCTATGACAAAAAAATGGGTCTATTTATTTAATGAAGTCGATCAGGCTGAAGCCTATGCCGGCAGTTGGGATGGCGTTCGCGGTTTGCTCGGCGGCAAAGGCGCTAACCTGGGAGATATGTCCCGCGCCGGTGTTCCGGTGCCCCCTGGATTGACCATCACAACCGAAGCCTGCAACGCTTTTCAGGGCAACCGCGAGTTCCCTGAAGGCTTATGGGATCAGGTTTTAGCTGCCCTCAAATCTGTTGAGGAACGCGCCGGTAAAAAATTCGGCGATACGAAAAATCCGCTGCTTGTTTCCTGCCGTTCCGGCGCGAAGTTCTCCATGCCCGGAATGATGGATACCGTCTTGAATATCGGTCTCAACGATGAAGTCGCAAAAGGCCTGGTGGTCAAGAGCGGTGATGAGCGGTTCGTGAACGATTCCTATCGACGTCTCATCCACATGCTCGGTACAGTCGTGATGGGCATTGACGACGAGCATTTCGAGGAACCTTTGAAAGCCTACAAGGAAAAGAAAGGCTATAAATCCGATATGGATATGACCGCAGCCGACTGGGCAGCGATCACCGAAGTTTACAAGAAAGTCGTCCGCGAGCATATGGGTTTCGAATTCCCGCAGGATCCCTACAAACAGCTCGAGCTGGCTGTGAAAGCTGTTTTTGATTCCTGGAACTCCAAGCGCGCCATCGATTACCGCCGCCGGGAGAACATTCCTGATGACCTCGGCACGGCTGTCAACGTTCAGACGATGGTCTTTGGCAACATGGGCGGCGATTCGGGTACCGGCGTGGCATTCACGCGCGATCCTCAAACCGGCGAAAACGTTATGTTTGGTGAATATCTGATGAACGCCCAGGGCGAAGACGTGGTTGCGGGCATTCGAAATGCTTCCAAGATCGTGGGCATGAAGGAAGAGCTCCCTGAGGTTTATGCGCAATTTCTAAATATTACAGAGCGCCTTGAACAGCATTATCAGGATATGCAGGATGTTGAGTTTACTATCGAGCATGGCAAACTTTGGATGCTCCAGACCCGCAACGGCAAACGATCCGCGAAGGCTGCGATCAAGATCGCTCATGACATGGTCCAGGAAGGTCTGATCGATAAAAAGGCAGCCCTCAAACGGGTCACTCCCGAGCAGATCGACCAGATGCTGCACCCTCAATTTACCCACACTGACATGGAAAAAGCCCGAGAAGAGGGACGCTACTACGCCAAGGGCGTGAATGCTTCCCCTGGCGCCGCTGTTGGGCAGATTTACTTCGACGCGGATACCACCGAAAAGATGTACAAGACTGAGAAACAGGATGTCATCATGGTGCGTCCCTTCACCAAACCGGATGATGTGCACGGAATGCTGGCTGCCAAAGGCATCCTCACCAGTGAGGGCGGCGCCACCTCGCACGCGGCAGTTGTTGCCCGTCAGTTCGGCGTCCCTTGCGTGGTTGGAGCCGCGGACATTCAGATCGACATGAATCTGCGCCAGATGACCTGCCACGGGATCACGGTCAAAGAAGGCGACTGGATCTCCCTCGACGGTACGACCGGTGAGGTTTTCGTTGGGAAGTTGGCTCTCACCACTCCTGACCTCGCTGAACAAAAGGAGCTCATGACCCTGCTCGGTTGGGCGGACGAAATTTCGCGCCTGCAGGTTTGGGCGAACGCGGACTACCCCGCGGATGCCAAACGCGCCCGCTCTTACGGCGCCAAGGGTATTGGTCTCTGCCGCACAGAGCACATGTTCTTCGATGTTCAGCGTCTGCCAGATGTGCAGTCGATGATTATGAATGCTGAAGGTACCCAACGGATGCTCAACAGCCTCGAACAGCTTGAAAAAGCCGATGCCACTGGGCGCCTTGATGGTTATGCCCTCAGCGATAAAGAGAAGGAATCCCTCAAGACTGAGCTTGCAGCGCAAAGAGAGAAAGTTGAAAGCTCCGCTGAATACAAGGCTTATTTTAGTGCTCTGGAAAAGATTCTGCCTCTGCAGCGCGCTGATTTCTACGGACTCTTTGTGGCAATGACCGGCTTGCCTGTGATCATTCGCCTGATTGATCCTCCGCTCCACGAGTTCCTTCCCAGCTTGGAAGATCTGCTTACAGAAGTCGCGACCATGAGAGCCAAGGGCATCAAAGAAGGTTTGGCGGAGAAACAACACATGCTCGAGGTCGTTCAGGGCTTGCACGAGAGCAACCCGATGATGGGTCTGCGCGGCATCCGCCTGGGTATTGTGTATCCCGACATCATGAAGATGCAGGTGCGCGCGATTTTTGAGGCTGCTTGCGACGCAAAACTCAACGGTTTCGATCCTCACCCTGAGGTGATGATTCCCCTGACGGGTCACGTGAATGAGCTCAAGCAAGTTCAACCGACCCTGGTGCAGATCGCCAAGGATGTGATGGCTGAAAAGGGCGTTGAGCTCAGCTACAAATTCGGCACAATGATCGAAATCCCGCGTGCCGCTGCTACTGCCAGCGAGATTGCTAAATACGCGGAATTCTTCTCCTTCGGCACGAATGATCTGACCCAGATGACCTTTGGTTACAGCCGCGATGACGCGGAACGCACCTTCCTGGGCGCGTATGTTTCCAACGGCATCCTCGAAAAGAACCCCTTCCAGCAGCTTGACCGCGATGGCGTTGGACGGTTGATGAAAATGGCTGTGGACGAAGGACGCGCGGTGCGCCCGAACCTGGAGATCGGCATCTGCGGTGAACACGGCGGTGATCCAAGCTCCATTGAGTTCTGCCATATGATCGGCAACAATTACGTGAGCTGCTCGCCTTTCCGCGTGCCTCTGGCTCGCCTGGCTGCTGCTCATGCCGCGCTGAAACACGGCTAAATGTATTCTTTCTGATAAAAACGGCTCCTCACAAGGAGCCGTTTTATATCATCAGGTCTGCGAAGCTATGATGGTTCTGAAGGTGAGAGGCTGCTTTTACTGCCCGTAGATCAGGCAGTAGCGGTTGAAGATTTCCACAATATTGCGGATATAGACCCTTGGTTCCAGGTAGCGGATGGTGTTGAGGAATAGGTCCGGGTCATCATCCGTCAAAGACGCCCAGTTCAAAACGTTACCAGGACCTGCGTTGTAGGCAGCCAGCGCCTTGTATTCATTCCCCTCAAATACGTAGAGCATCCTCGCGAGGTAATTGCTGCCAAGTTCGAGGTTGTAATAGGGTACGTCCAAATCCGAGGCTTCAAAATTGGTCAAAAATCCCGTCTCTGTGGCGATTTGTTCTGCCGTGGCAGGCATGAGCTGCATGATCCCGCGCGCGCCTGCCCCAGAGGCAGCCTGCGCACCAAAATGACTTTCCTGGTAGATCACGCTCAGCAATAAGAGCTCAGAGAGATTGTATTTTTCCGCGGCAGCCTTGATCCAGGGCAAGTGGTAATATGTGCCATACTCCAGATAGGTGAAATAAGGCGGATAGGCAGCGGAGAAAGGCGTATCCGCGTAGCCGGCAAGGCGGGCGATGATTTTGCTGGCTTCCAGTGCGGAGCGGTAATAGCCTCTTTCGAGAAAGACTTTTATCAGTCGAAAGATATTCAGCGCGTTGTCCTTGTTTTCGTTGAGCAGCGCGCTGAACTGCTTGAATGCCAGGTTGTAGAGCCCAAGCCGGTCAAATTCCATCGCGCTGACGAAGCGCGGGTCCTTGAAGAGTTCGGATGAATAATCGAGATTTGTCTCACTTGGAAGGTCAAAAGCCTTCTTGAGCCACTCGCCCGCGGGGATGCGCAGGTCGGGCAGGTTGACCGAGAGGTTCAGACGTTCTGGCTCCTGAAATGGGGCGCGGTTTTCCAACAATTCTGCCGCCCGTATCCCATAGTATCCATAAGGCGCCTGGGAGACGGCTGCCTGCCAGTTGAGCCTGGCTTCCTCCTGTTTTCCCTGCGCCTGATTGATCTTGCCAAGCCAAAAATATGCGGCAGAAAGCTCAAAAGGTTCCGAGCTCATCGGAATGATGCGGTTGAAATTATCCGCGGCTCTATCAAACTGCCCCAGTTCATAATAAACTGAACCGCCAAAAAACAAGCCATTGAAAGCCTTTTCGGAGGCGGGATACTCGAGGGCAATGCGCGTCCAGGATTCTGCGGCTGCCTGCTTCTGATTGTCAAAGAGCTGGTAACTGGCGGCTGTATCCAGCAAGTCCGGCGCTTCGAGGTCAGAATGGAGCTCGGCTGCGAGGTGAAGGGCTGTGTCGATCGCCAGTTGAATTTGCCCAAGATAGCGGTTTTGGGTTTCGATGATCGCCTGAATCGCGTCCTGGCGGTAGGAGCTGGCTGGGTAGGTGGCGATCAATTGGCTCCAAAGCTCAATCGCGGCTTTATCCTCTGCGGTCCCTCCGGAGAAATTTGCCTGCGTGCGCTCGATGGATCCAAAACCTGCGAGTACCAAACCCTGCGCCCGGAATGCCATGCCCTTGTAATACAGGGCTTTATCAATGTTGGTATTGCTGCTCGCGATGTAGCGGTCGAAAGCTTCGATTGCCAGGACATTCTGCCCGATGTAGTAATTGATTAATCCGCGCTGAAGTTCGTTGACTTGCTGGTCTGCGTCCAAAAGCGCTACCAGGGCAGTGTAGCTATCGTAGGCGTAGGGGAAGTTGTTGACCGCGTCCTGATAGTAGGTGTAGCCTTCTTCCGGCTTGCCTGTACTGACCAGGATGCGACCAATGAGCAGGTCCATCTGGGCTTTCGTGTAGTCGCTGTCGGTTTGAATGTAGATTTCTTTGTAAATATCGATAGCGGTCTGGCTCTGACCAAGGTCCGCGTACCCAGTTGCCACTTTTTGGGCGAGGCTCAAGTCCGCGCTGGAAGGGGCTGCAAGGTATGCGGCTTTGTAGGCTTCGAAAGCGGCTTCGATTTGACCATTTTCGCTCAGCAAATCTCCGATCTTTTCCTGAACGTAGGGGTCGATCACACCAGTTCTGGCTTGGGCATAGGTTTGGTATTCAGCCAGGGCGTCGTCTTCGCGGTCCTCTTCCAGGGCGATTTCACCAAGAATAAAGTGAGCTCGCGCGGCAGGGAGGGAGGATGGATACTGGCTGATGAGTTCCCGCAAGACCCGGTTGGATTGGTAATAATCTTCCTGCTTGTAAAAAACCATTCCCTGCCCGAAGAGGGCTGCGGCGTTGTAGTCCTCGTTATTTTCCGGAAGTGTACTGGTGTAGAGTTTGTACGCCTCGCGGTAATCCCC
>JAGVUP010000094.1 GCA_019136215.1 Chloroflexota bacterium
TCTGGTGTGATCACAATCAATGGTAACGAAACTATTGCAGAGCCAGAAACTCCTGAGTCTGTAAAAGATATTTTGAAGAAATTATCTTCAGGGCACTAAAATGAGAAACTCAGGTTCTACACGCATATTTCTTGAACGCTTGGTTAATCAGGAGCATAACTTGGGAATGCTCTTCTTTCCCCTCCTCAACTTGCCGTATGACAATCCGAAAGACTATCTCCTTTCTTCACCATAATTTAACTTAATTTCCAGCTATCCAAGCTTGTTAATAAATCGCAATTGGTTCATTAACCCATAATAAACCTGGAGGTGGACAGGCAGTAATGGTGGATTATTACTTCAATGGGTCAGTCTTACAAACCCAGCGCGTCTGCCAAGCGGCGGATCAAGCACAGACGAGCCTGGCTATCCGCTACAGGTTGTAGTAAAGAATCGAGATCCTCGCTCCCCACTCCGCCACTTATCAATGGTCCGAGATAATTTTGCTGCATCTTGCTCATTGTTTTCTTAATCAATTTTTTCAGGTCACTCGCTCGCAGCTTCGCTAGCCGGGTAGCAGGTCTGATAGGGCTTTGCTTACCCTCAAGTGTTGATGCAACTGCGAAACTGATTGGACTGTGAATCTCTGTATTCAGGCTGCCCGCAATCAGCCACGCCAGAAATCGCTGTTCAAGATTCTGCTTTTGAATCTTTTTTCGTAGCTCGGGATTAATTCCGCGCATTAGTTTGCTGTAATCCCAACAGTCGTTTCCATCAACAAGAACGGAATCCTCTTTCTGTAACCCTCTACCAACCGTCTTTGACGCTATATTAGTTGGAAAAGTATCTTGTCTGAGAAAAGGTGCGTATTTAAGTCTGTTTAGTATATTAACAATCGTGTCAAACTGACAAATTGCAGCTTCAACGAGGGTCTCAAAATAATAATTTAACCCATCAGCCAAAGTATCAAAATGACATATTTCTTCGGCGGACAACGTCTCATTCTGACATATTCCTGCACTAACTAAGGTCTCAAAATGACATAATCGCGTTGGATTAGCTATAGCATCCTGGAGCAACAGGCGCTGCCAGGACGCATTGGAGGCATACTGACTGAGCATTTGTGGACTGACAGGATCGGGTGGGGCGAAGAGAAACGCGTATATAGCCTGTTTCAGAGACTCATCCGCAGCAGTTAGCTGTACCTCAGAAACCTGCAGTTGCCAGTCTGTTCCGGTATTGCTGATGCGAGTGTCCAGCCGACAGAGGTACTGGCTGGCAAGGTTGCGGTTTGTCTGACGCCACTTCCGGACGTAAGCAGAATCAGAGCTGACCTCCGCAGATTTAGGGCGTCCTCGTTTGCTGGGCTTGGCGTGTGGAATGCGTTTTGGAAGGGTTTCAGAGCGGATCCAACCCTGAAGTGTGGACAAACCGCCGGGAACCCAAAAGGTGTCTCGGTCCTTACCGCGCGCCCAGTCCACATAACAGCAATTCTTGCACATCAGGTAGAGCATGCCTAAATCATCACCCAATTCTGGTAAAACACGCTGGAACCAATACCAGGGCACTGCCAGGAAGCTTTCCGGACGAATCAGATGCGTGGCAAGTCGGTCGCACAAACCCGCGAGAGTGGGGTCTAAAGCGGATTGTGCGATGGCATGGGTGACTACTTCGTGAACGCTGGCAGGCTCCTGGAATAAGGGAGACAAGCTGCGATCTGGCAGGCGATAAGGGAATGCGAGGATTTGGTCACGCGGAGTGGAGATTGCTTTTGAAAGGATTCCAATGGGATCAAGCGAGACTGCCTGGGCAAGCAGCCAGTCATAAAGATCGCGAGCATCGCCGGGGGTCAGGATCAAGCCGCGGTAGTGGTAGGTGTTTGGTTCACGTTGGATACGTCCATCTTTGAGACGGTGTTTTGGTTCCGCTCTGCGAACGAACCAATCCATGTCACCCTGCTGAAAAACGCGGAAAAACTTTGCCCGACTTATGGCGTTTCCGAGTGTTTTAAGAAGGGATTGAACATTGATTTTGACAGTATCTCCCTGCCTTGGATAAAGCTGATCAGCGCCATGTTCCCGTGAGGCGCGATAGAAAGCCTGGCGAAGGGAGGTGGCAATCAGCACCGCGGGAGCACCAACATAAGGGACAAAACGCAGCAGGTAAGAAGGAACAGCAGCAATTGAATCTGGTCTGAGAATTGCCTCGGTCACGTTTGAGGCGGCGATTTTCACCTGGAGAGAGCCCGAAACTGTGCCCATGGGCACAGTTTTTTTCAAGTTCAAGCGGAGATGTTTGCCAGTCTTATCCTGAACGATGGTTTCTAAAAAAGGATAATACTGACATAGGCTGGAATAAACAGATTCGTCTGCTGAGATGGTGAAGTTGCCATCAAAACCAAGTTTGCTGGAATCGAGCAACCCCTGAAGCTGATCGTCTTCCAGACCAGCCAGAGAATCCAAGATCTCAGTCCAGACGTTTTGTTCCATCGCTTACCACACCGGTCATTACCGGTAAAAAACTAAGTGGCAGCACCAGGGCGGAAGGGTAAAAGACCCAAGCGCAAGCTGCCTTTTTGCTCTTCGAGCAATTTTTCAAGATAATCATTCCCCAGACGAAGCGCCTCACTTAATGATCCGCGTGATTGTTCTGCCAGGCTGAGCATGGTTTCTTGGGGGATCAGTTTCAACGGATCTGGATGCCCCGCAGACATCATCCGCGCGAACATAAGAGAGGCAGTCTCAACAGCATCCGGAGCCCGAAAGGGTACATAAAGTCCAAGGAATTGGTTAAGGGAACCGATATTGCTGGTGTTATTGTTGATGTCTTGCAAGAAAATAATGGTCTTAATTTTTTTGTTATGCTCCACTGACCAGCCCAACATCTGCATCAGGTAATCCTGATCAAAAGGAGGTCCATCCAACACGATAAGGAGTTGGTCGTCACTGTCTTCAAGACGGTCAAAGATGCTTTCAATTCGATTCGCATTCGACCTGGAAGAGGGGAGGGAGAGCGTTTCGATAACCGCCATCAAAAAATGACGCGGTTCAGTGAGGGTATTTGTGTTCATATAAAGCCCAAAAATATTGCCCCTAGTTTCATACGCAAAGTGAGTTTCCGCAAGCTTCATAGCGAGCATGCTTTTCCCGCCGCCACTAGGTCCGGCGATCACGCCCAGATTCTTGGAGGGATCTTTTTGGTCTCCAATGAACCCATGAGCCACCTCCAGCACCTTGCGCTGCTCTGCCAAGTTTGGATAAAAGAAACGCGTGTCGCTATAACGCATGAAAGGATTTTCAAGGAAATGGAATTGTAAAAAGTCAGAGCTGGATAACATCTTCACCACCGTGTCATTTATTGCTTGTAGCATAGCACCCGCCTATAGTTAAGTCAAGTGATAAATAATTATATATTAGTTCGAGGAAGTAAGGTGGAAAAAAGATTCAAAAAGAAAGACCGGCTTGAAAATATCTGAAACTAATGTAAAATGTAGAGGTGCAAAACTACGGATGGAATTGGTGAGGAGCCTATGGCAATTATATCTCTGATCAATCGTAAAGGGGGAGTAGGTAAATCCACAATCAGCGTCAACCTGGCAGCGGGTCTGGCGATCCATGGATCACGCCGTCCCGGGAGCAAACCAGTTTTGTTGATCGATATGGACGACCAGCTCTCGGCGACTATTACTGCCATGGGTGGCGGATTTGATGACAAATTTATTCCTGTTATCACTGCCGAAAACAACTATCCCCAAGCGCTTGAAAATGGATATGGAGCCAGTGATTCACTGATCGTCGATTCTTTGATCCCGAGAAACCGAGATGAGAAAGTAAAACTCTTCCGCACCAACAAAACCAGAATGGAAGGACTGGAAGCTGCACTGAAGGGACGTCAGGATCCGGACTTTCAACTAACTTATTTTTTGGAACCCGTTCGGGATGATTACTCTTACATCATAATTGACAACCCCCCCTCAGCCGGTATGCTGCCGATGAACTCTCTGGTTGCCAGCAGCCACGTTTTAATTCCGATCGAGCCGGATGGGCTCAGCTTGATCGGTTTGGCGGACATCCTGCGCATGATTGATAATGTGCGCAAAACAACTAATCCGGACTTGGAGGTGCTTGGGATTATCCCTTCACGCTTTCGGATGATTCGACGACAATCGCGTGATGTTATTGAAGACATGGAACGAATGTACGGGCATATCCTTCTGCCCTATATCAAAGATCTGGCGGATATTTCTGCGGCAACCACCGCTGGATATGATGTCTTTTCCTACTGTCCCGAAAAATCACAGGCATACCGCTGTCTATCCAATCTGGTTGATGCCGTTATAGGCAAACTTGGAGCCGCTTAGTGTGCCCATGGGCACAACCCAGCGTATAGAAAGACGGTTTACTACTTGAGGAGAAACCATGGCAAAACCTGAAAAACCCCGCTTTGATAACCTGATTAGCGTTACCTCCGACGCATTTAACGCCAGCGCGGAGAAGCAGCAAGATTACGACCCAAATACCCCAAAAATGGTCAACCACCGCCAGAGTGTATATCGCGTCCCGCTTTCCATGATTCGTCCGGATCGTTTTCAGGCGCGGCTAATCCTGCCCCTTGCCCTTCGCAAGGACTTTTATGCAGGGAAAACGTTATGGAACGAAGTTGTGCGGAATTGGTTCGAGTTGGCACGAAATGACCGGTTGATCGCGCAGGAAATTGCTGAACTCACCGCCTTGGGGGACTCTCTGCATGACACCGGGCAGATCAAACCCGTAACCGGACAAGTGGTCAACGAAAAAGGACGTGATGTTTTTCGGATGCTGACCGGCGAGCGGCGATTTTGGGCGACTGCGATCAAAGCAGTACTTGAGGGACAGAGCGACGAACCATATGTGCTTGCTTTAATCGACAACCAGCCAAGCACTGAGAAACAAATTGCCGAAAATATGGCGTATAAAGCGCTTACGCCGGTTGGTAAGGCGCGCGCTGCTGCCCGGCTGGTGCTCGAGATGCATCAGATCAACCCAGATGCAGAAGAAAGCGAAACAGCCTACTTCAGGCGGGTTGGGGAGGTTCGCCTGGATGACGAAACCAAAGACATGCTGCAAAAAACGCTACAAATGGAACGCACCTATTACGGACGCTTGATGAAGTTCTTTGAGCTTGATGAAAGGGAGCTCGAAATCGCTGATAAATCCGAGATGCCCGAGCGCGTCTTGCGCGAGATCATGCAGTATGATCGCGCATTATGGTCAGATGCAGTCGATTTTTATGCCAGTCATGAAGGACGCAGTTACCAGGATGTTCATGCCTTCCTGGAGCGCAAGACTGGGAAGGAAGTGGGGCGTAAAGCGCGTATCCCGCTGGACCCCACCACGAAGTCAGCGCGCAGCTTACGCCGGCTGCTGACTGGTATGGAAGAGCTTCCTGCAGAGGATAAGCCGGGCTCAATAGCTGACGCCCTGCTTGGGGACGTGGACCGCGAGGAGGCCCAGCAACTGGTTGCCCGCATGGAGAGACTCACCGCGGCTCTGAAGCAGCGGCTCGAGAGCCTGAAATAGACCATCGCGTGGGCAATAATTACATCTTTACTCCAACTGACCCAACAACGGTCGTACCTGAAAAAGATCGCAGTCGGGCTTTAATTTTTAAGGCGGAGCTTTTTTTATTTAGCAGGCAGAAACAGAAGGAGACGGTCGCAATCAGAGCAATTACCGCAAATATTTGTATATCGAATGAGGGGATATAACCGAGAAGGATTTCCAAGTACTTCTTACCAAAAAGGAAATCCGATTTTCTCGTTTGCCTTTGACTTGGAAAATAAACTGTCCGTGGGAGAGGACAATAATTTAAGCCCCTTGCAGTGAGGTCACTGGAAAACCAATCCTTATTGATGGAAAAAGTCGTTTTCATCCCAGGGTAGTTTTTAAGGTCAATGCGGTGCAGGCGGGTTCTCCCTCGCAAGAAAAAAAGACCGGGAGCAAGTGATAGGGTGGTTGGGACAGCTATTGTAGCGGCTGCAATCCATCCGCATGGGGAGAAATGTGCTGGTCAAGAGTTGCAGAGTCTCATTCCTTACTCCCCTTGCTCTGCACGGTTTACTGACAAAGCTGCAAAATAGTGCCATATGAGTATGAAGTATTAGAGATAGTCCCACCCCTTAGCTCCGCAAGCTCTTGGGTGACATTCTCACTCCAGAACGCTGGCAAGATACGCGAAGATAAGCGGCAATTTTCCGTATGAGGATTACAGAATGTTTATCGATAAACGATTGAGGAGCAACCACACTTTGCTACAGCCTTGAAACTATAAAAACGTAAGAATCCTATATGTCACCTTTTTTGCATTCACAAACATATCCTATTGCTTCCACAGTGGGAATAGGATGGTAACCCGTCGAGACAGTGGCAACATCGAAAAACTTCTTTGGTGTAGAAATAATCTACCTATCATTTAATACCTAAAGAGGCTGTCCCAAAAGGGTGGTGACAGCCTCAAAAGTTTAATATAATAGGGGGTATGAGAAGACAAGTCTTCAAAAGTTATCAACAGGAACAGAGCCTATTGTTCCCCCCCAATATTAGTGAGATGATACCAGAAGGACATATGGTTCGGATAGTAAATGAAATGATCAACAGAGTGGATCGAAGCATCCTGGAGGCACAATACGAAGGGGGAGGAACCAGCGCCTATGATCCACAGATGCTGCTGAAAGTGATCATTTACGCCTATACCCAGAGGATATTCACCTCACGGCAGATCGCGAAAGCCCTGAGAGAGAATGTCAACTTTATGTGGCTGAGTGGCATGAACCGTCCGGACTTTCGAACGATCAACCGCTTCAGGGGAAAAGTGATGAAAGCGGTGATCAATGAAGTGTTCAATGGGATCATCGACCAATTGCTTGAGATGGGGATGATAGACCTGCAGAGCTATTTCGTGGATGGGACAAAGATAGAAGCCAACGCGAACAAATACAGTTTTGCCTGGAAAAAAAGCACGCAGACCTACAAAGCCAGATTGCAGGAAAAAGTAAAAGCGCTGTTGGAGCAGATCGATGAGTTGGAGGCAGAAGAAGAGAAAGAATATGGAGATCGTGATCTCAATGAGATGGGGGAAGGGAAAGAGATAGACAGTGAAAAGCTGAATGAAGCGATGGAAAAGATCAATCAGCGCTTGAAAAATGATACCGACAACAAAGACCTGCAAGCCGCCAAAAAGCAGATAGAGAAAGACTTTCTGCCCAGGATGAAGAAATACGAAGCATATGAGGAAATCCTGGGTGAACGCAATAGTTTCAGTAAAACAGACCCTGACGCCACCTTCATGCGAATGAAGGAAGACCATATGAAAAACGGGCAGCTAAAAGCGGGATACAACGTGCAGGTGGGAACACAGAACCAGTTCATTCTTGGATACAGTCTTCATCAAAGACCTGGAGACACGCTGTGTCTGCAGGAACATCTTGAAAAGTTCTACGCAAACATGGGGATATATCCACAGGATGTGAT
>JAGVUP010000118.1 GCA_019136215.1 Chloroflexota bacterium
TTGCGACCACTCCTCCCTCATTGAGCGTCAAGGTCAAGGTCCCGGTGATATACCTGCCATCTTGCTGCAAATAAACGACCCACTCTCCTTCCCAACCGGTTTGTGCTGTCGGGGCAGTCGCCGTGGGCGGTTGCGTCGCAGTGGGCGTAAACGATGGGACCGGCGTGGAGGTGCGCGTTTGGGGGGCTTGGGTCGTCGCCGTTGCCGGGATCGGGGTCGCGTACTTTCTCGTGGCAGTAGGAGAGATCACAATAAGCGTTGCTGTCGGGGTCCGGGCTGCCGGCGGCGTGCCGGGGAGCGTCTGGGTCGGCTGCGTTGCAGTCGGGGTCGGGGCGATCCCGCTGCCCTCCGCGGATTCAGTAAAAACCAGCGAAGGCTCAGCCGATTCTTCCGGAGGTTTTTGAAGATTACTGGTTTGTGTGGAGTTCTGACTTGTCTGGTTGGGGCTTTCCAGGCTTTGCGATAAATGAGTCGATTTGCGACCGCATGCGTTCAGGAATAGCGAAAGCAGCAAAACAACTAAAATAAATTGTTTGAACCGTCTGCCCCTCACTACTTCCTTCATCCTTTTACCCGATCGTTTGTCCGGTTACTTATGCAATATATGAATAGTATAACATATTTGTAACCATCTAATAATTATTTTTGCAAAATTTCGCGATTTGTTGCGGTCCAATCGCTTGTTTTTCGGTTACATTTTCAAAGAAAAATCCGATAAAAGAACGGCTTTTTTCCTTGGAATTCCAAGTAATATACTCATCAGCTCGCTCGGATTCCCTGTTTGGTGAGGAAGGGTTCCAAAATTTCAAAGCTGCTTTCTTCTATGCGCAAAAACCCTCCCCGGAGCGCTTCACACCTGAGGGTTCAATTTTTTATGATAAAAAAGAACAATATGCGATCGCACAGTAAGTCCATGCCCGAATATCACCATTTTCGACATTTTCGACATTTTCGACCTTGACCAAACTCATTTTCATGAGTAGAATAACCAGGTTAATGTAATTGTTAGTTTAGTGAGGAGTTAAAGATGACCCCATTACCTAAGAGAAAATCCACTTCCGGTCGCCGGGATCGCCGACGCTCGCATGACGCGCTGAAAGCTCGCAACAGCGTTGTCTGCCCCAATTGCGGTGAGCCCCGCCTGCCCCATCGTGTTTGTCCAAAGTGCGGTTTTTATCAGGGTAGAGAAGTTCTCTCCGTTGATAACGACTGATCACTGATTTTTCGCAACCCCTGAGCCAGGTGAAAGCCTGGCTTTTTTATTCCCGGTAGGCTTCAAAAAACGCCAGAAGCTGCCTGGGCAGCATCCCATCGATCAGGATGCCGTCTTCCAGATGCTGGATTTCCCGCACGTGCCCCTTCTCGTGCATCATTGAGACCAGCCTGCCCTCTTTGTAGGGCAATTTGACGCGCACATGCGTGAACGCCTGGTAGGTGCCGACCGCGATCGCCTCTGCCAGCTCATTCAACCCTTCTCCGGTCTTCGCACTGATCATCACCGCGTCCGGGTCCGCAAAGCCGCGCAGGTCATTCAGCGCTGCCTGGCTCAGCAAATCTATTTTGTTGTAAACCGTCAGAATCGGAATGTCCGCCGCGCCTATTTCTTCGAGTGTCTCGAGGACGGTCAGCCTCTGCGATTGGGCATTACTGTGCGACGCGTCCACAAGGTGCACCAGCAGATCGGCTTCGACGATTTCTTCCAGCGTCGCCCGGAAGGCTGCCACCAGATCGGTGGGCAGTTTTTGAATGAAACCAACGGTATCGGTGAGCAGCACAGTCTCGCCTGAAGGCAATTCCAACTGCCTGGTGGTCGGGTCGAGCGTGGCAAAAAGCTGGTCCGCCACGTAGATATCCGTATTTGTCAGCCTGTTGAGCAGCGTGGACTTGCCGGCATTGGTATACCCAACCAGCGCCACGATGGGAATGTGAGATTTTCGGCGCTGCTGCCGGTGGCGATTGCGGTGCTCACGGACTTTATCGAGTTCCTCTTCAAGCTTGACAATTTTTTTCTTGATTTCCCGCCGATCCACTTCCAGTTGGGTTTCGCCAGGCCCGCGCAGACCGACTCCGCCCACGCCGCCGGTCCTGCCCGAGGCGCCGCCTGTCTGCCTTACAAGGTGCGTCCAGGCTCCGGTCAGCCGGGGCAGGCGGTAGCGGTACTGCGCCAGTTCCACCTGCAGCATCCCTTCGCGCGTGTCTGCGTGCTGCGCGAAGATATCCAGGATCAAAGCGGTGCGGTCGATAACGCGCTTGCCGTTTCCCAATTCCTTTTCGAGTTCGCGCTGGTGGCGCGGCGAGAGCTCGTCATCAAAGAGAATGATTTTCGCGTCCAGCTCTTCAGCCAGGAGTTTGATCTCTTCAAGTTTGCCTCTGCCTACATAGGTGCGGGAATTAGGCATCGGTAGCGTTTGCGTGACCTCCCCCACAATCTCCAGACCCGCGGTTTCGCCCAGCAGTTCCAGCTCTCTGAGCGAATCATCCAGCGAAAATCTGGAGTCCAATCCGGATCTAAGCTGCACCCCAACCATCAGAGCGGGTTCGGGCGCAGCTTCGGTGTTCAGTGTGTCTATATTTTGATTTTTAGCGGTTTTTCTCAACCCATTCCTTAATTCTGTGCATGGCTTCAGCGATGCGGTCCGTGGGGATAACGATTGAAATGCGGATATAATCCGCGCCGCTGGGTCCATAAATCACGCCGGGGGTGATGCTCACGCCGGTATCCTGCAGCAGATCCGCGCAGAATTTCATCGGGTCGTCGAAACCCTTGGGCAGTTTCGCCCAGAGATACAGCGCTGCTTCAGGCAAGTCCACCTCAAAACCGGCGTCAATCAAGCCTTGATAAACGACGTCGCGGCGGGCTTCATAAATCTCGTTGCGCCCTTTCAGCCAGCCCTGATCCGAAGTCAGCGCGACCACCGCCGCGTCCTGGATCGGAGCGAAGATCGAGGAGTCGATCTGGCTCTTATAATTCGCCAGCAATCGGATAATTTCCGCGTTGCCAACCGCCATGCCGATACGCCAGCCAGCCATGTTATAGGTCTTGGAGAGGGAATTGAATTCGACCGCCACATCCTTGGCGCCTTCCACTTCGAGAATGCTCGGGGGTACGTAGCCGCCAAAGGCTAAATCGCAATAAGGCGCATCATGCGCGATGAGGATATCGTATTTGCGGGCATAGGCGACAGCTTTGGCATAAAAGTCCAGTCCAGCCGTTGCGCCAGTCGGATTGTTGGGATAATTGAGCCACATGATCTTGGCTTCGCGCGCGACTTCTTCGGGGATGGCATCGAAGTTTGGCAGGAAGTTGTTTTTCTTCAGCAGGGGCATGAAGTGGTAATTCGCGCCAGCCAGTTGCGCGCCGGCGAGGTAAACCGGATAATAAGGATCAGGCAATAGGACCGTATCGCCCGGGTCGAGCAGAGTATGGTTGAGGTTAAACAAGCCTTCCTTCGACCCGATCAACCCCAAAGCCTCCGTTTTTGGATCGATATCCACATTGAAGCGCATCTTGTAGTAGGTGCTGACGGCTTTGAGGAAAGCGGGCGTCCCGCCGGCGGGCGAGTAGCCGTGCTTCTTTGGGTTGCGGGCGGATTCAACCAGCTTGTCCACAATAAAATCAGCAGGGGGAAGATCAGGCGAACCCATGTCCAGCCGAATCACATCCACTCCGCGTTCAGCCAGCTCAGCCAAAACGCCCTTTAATCCAGCGAAAAAGTAAGGTTTGAGGTTTGCTACAGTTTTTGACGGTTTGATCATATCGCTAAAAATCCTTCTCCTTTTTTCTCCATTATAAGCCACCCGGAGACAAAAGGTCTACCTCGTTTTCATTTTCTATAGAATCATTCACATGGAGACAATAGAATAGATGAGCAATTCGGAACTCAATAAAAAGACAGGTTTTTCCGGAGTGCGACTCAACATCCAGCTCACGGCTGTTGTTGCGGAATCAAAAAAGGGGTGACCGCGGCGGGTCACCCCTGCATCATTATGAGCTTCCACCCTATCCTGCTTTTTTAGGCAGGATCCAGCTCAAGATCTGTTTCCAACCTTCTTTTGTCCTCAGGCTCCGCACGCGCAAGGTGCCAACGATTCCATATGGAACAAAGAGAACAAAAATAACGTATATGATGCCGTTGATCAGGCTGGCGCTCTCGCCCAGGTAGCGGCGCAGGAAGTAATCGGAAAGCTTCAGCACAAAAGCGCCGACAATCGAGCCGCTCAAGGTGCCGATCCCGCCAATCAACACGATCAGCAGTCCGACGACGGTGTAGCCGAGGTCGGCGATGGTCGGGCTGATGATTGGCTGATAAAGCGCGTGCAGCACGCCCGCAGCCGAAGCGGTAAACGAGGAGATCAGCATCACAGTCACTTTGAAAGCAGTTGTGTTATAGCCCAACATGCGCGCGCGCGACTCGTTTTCGCGAATCGCCACACAAACCCTGCCGGTCGGCGAAGCGACAAACCTTCTATAAGCGATATACGTAATCACCAGCAATACAAGCGCGATGACGAAAAAGCGCAGCCGCTGAGACGCCGGGTCAATGAAAGCCGGAGTAGGCATACCCTGCAAACCGACATCAGCTCCGGTCAGGTTGATCATATCGCTCGACATAACGATGATGTGGAACATCGATGCCAATCCGAGCGTCACCATGGTAAAAGTCACCCCCCTTACTCTCGGAAGGACCACGCTGAAAAGCAGCGCCTGGATCACCGAAGTGAGCACGATCAGCAGCAGAACCTGCCAGAAGGGCAGCCCGAGCGTCTTGAGCGAGATGCCGGTCAGGTACGCCGCCACGGCAAAAAACATGGTATGACCAAACGAGAGTAAGCCAGTGATGCCGAAGAGCAGATCATAACTCAGGGCAAAGATCGCCAGAATGAAGACCTCTATCCCCAAACCTTCCAGAAATTTGGAGAATGAGCCCTGATTCGTCCAGACCTGCGTCAGGGTGGAACCCTCGAACAGCCCGGTAACGAAAGGCACTGCCAGCATGACCAGCAGGAAGATCAGAATCCCTTTGTTGCGGGTAAAGAAGTTGGTGGCTTTGTTTTCCATGGTTTACTCCTGTTTCCCCAACAAGCCGTGCGGCAGGATCAGTAAGACGATCACCATCAAAAGCATGGTCGAGGCAGGCACGATCGCCGGTGAAGGTTTAAAGAGGGTATCAGTGAAGGGGATTGGGATGCCGATCTGCCCGTATTTGATCATAAACTGTTGAATCAAACCGACCAAAAGCGAACCCAAAGCCGCGCCGGGGTAGCTGGTGAGCCCGCCAACCGCCAGGGCGATCAAGGCGTTCAGCAGCAGCTTCTCCCCCATCCCGGTCGAAAGACCGTTGGAAGGGGCTGCCAGCACACCGCCCAAAGCAGCCAGACCGGCGCCGAGGGCGAAAACGAGCGTGAACACGCGCCGCACATTGATGCCGAGCATCTCGACCATCGAGCTGTCCTGCACGCCCGCCCGGATAATCATGCCGATCCGGCTTTTTTTGAGCAATACCCAGACCACTACCAAAACGATAATGCCAACGATGGGCAAAAATATCTCGTCATAAACCCGCACACGTCCGCCCAGCACCATGACGGTGGTACAGTTGTATTCGATCAGGTCTGCCAGATTGGTCGCCGGGCAAGCGCCGCCAGTGCCCCGGAAGAGCGCTGGTTTGGAGAGAACGAACTCGGGCATGCCCCAGATAGCGCGCACCAACTGCACACCGATTGTGCTCATACCGAGCGTGAGCATCAACTGATAGATCGGGCGGCTGTAAAGCGGTTGGATCAGCGTGGTTTCCATCAACGCGCCCAAACCCAATCCGCTCAACACTGCCATGATCACGGCAATCAAGAAGAGCCAATTGCTGCTCATTGAAAACAGAATATTAGTCAGGATGGTGTTAAACAGCAGGAAGAACAAGCCCAATACCATCAGGACGATAAAGGTCCACCATTTTTTCAGGCTGAGTTCGTGCTGTTGGTTGGCTTTTTTGCGGATCAGCGCTAGTCCAAAAGAAAGCAGTGAGCTGATCAGCAGCAGTCCGATCACCGCGACTGGTGCCGGAATCTCTTCGAAACCGAGGTGGATGGCTGGCAGACGGGTGCCCTGCTCAACCATGAACGAGTAAGAGATCGGGCTCTGCGCGTAATTGTCCAGCTCCCAACCAGCGATCGGGTAACGCGGCACGATGAAAAGACCAAGAGCGATCGCGACGATTACCAACAGCCACCCAACAATTTTTGTGGTTTTGGGGCTCCAATTCAGGCGGTCACTGAGCGCGTCCCACAAGAAGCGCAGCGCGAAACCCGCCATCAAAAAGAGGATCATCGGCATAATGTCCACAAAGGTATCGGGGCGAACGTAAACCGTCCAACCGACATAAGCGCCGATCATGTAGAGCGTGCCTTGCGCCAGGTTGAGCACATCCAGCAACCCAAAGATAAGCGAGAAGCCGGCTGCCACCAAAAAGGTGACCGAGCCTACCGAGAAACCGCGCAAGGTAGTGATGAGCAGGTCTTTGGGCTCCATTCCGCGGGCAGCCATGAAGACAAAGAGGAAAATGCCCGCCAATACAGCCAGAGGGGTGAGATTTCGTTTCAGTTTCATATTCATATCCTATGCGGCTCCCAGATAGCGGTGAATCTTTTCTTTGTCCTGTTCCAGGTCAGCCATCATGCCGTAATCCACTGATTTGCCTTCTTCGATGATGACAAAATAACGGGCAAGTTTGCTGGCAACAAGGAAATTTTGCTCCACCAGGATGACCGTGCTGGTTTTCGAAAGCTCGGCAATGACTTCAATCAACTGCTCAATGACCACCGGCGCAAGCCCTTCGCTTGGCTCGTCGATCAGCATCAGCTCGTTGTCCGGCACCATGGCGCGGGCAATGGCGAGCATCTGCTGCTGCCCACCCGAGAGTTCAGTGCCGCGCAGGTGTAAGAAGCGCTTCAAGTCGGGGAAAAGTTCGAAAATGAGGTCGCGCTTCTTCTCCAGATCTCCCTTTTTGCGTTCGGCTATGCGCAGGTTTTCTTCCACAGTTAGCGCTCTGAAGATGGCGCGGTGCTCCGGCACAAAACCAATTCCCATCTGAGCGATCTCATAGGGCGGCAGTCCCTGAATTTCTTTCCCGTTGAAGAGGATCTTACCCTCCCGGACGGTGGCATTGTTCAAAATCGATTTGAGTGTGGTGGTTTTTCCCGCTCCATTGCGCCCCAGAAGGGTCGTGATCGATCCGCGAGGGACGACAAAATCGACATCTTGGAGGATGTGATACTGACCGATGTAAGAGTGCACTTTTTTCAGCTCGAGAATGGTATCCAAGCCAGGATCAGAGGTCAAGTTCATAGAGCCCTCCCAAATATGCAGTCTGGACTTCTTTGTTTTTGGCAATCTCAGCCGGTTTACCTTCTTCATGTTGTGCTCGACCAAAATGACGGTCTTGGAGCCCTGAGCCTGAACTTCCCGGATCAGTTCGATCAGATCGGGCACCTGTTCGCTCGCCATGCCAGCGGTTGGCTCATCCAGCAGCAGCACTTCTGGGTCTGGCGCCAGAATCATGCCCAACTCGAGCTTGCGCTGATCGCCGTGCGCCAAAACCTTGGCTGGAAGGAAAGCTTTGTCTTTTAACCCGACCTTTTCCAGTGTTTCCCAGGTGGTTTCATCACAACCGGGAATGCTGGATGCGTCGCTGAAGAGCTTAAAGTTGTTTTTTCGCAGCGCCTGAGATGCCAGGCGCACGTTCTCAAAAGCACTCAGGTTGGGAAAGATATTGGTGATCTGAAAAGAGCGTCCGATCCCCATATGGATCATCTTGTGCACCGGTTGTTGGGTCAGGTCTTTGCCGTCATAAAGCACCTGACCGCTGGTCGGCTTCAAGACACCGCTGATCAGATTAAAAAGGGTCGTTTTTCCAGCGCCGTTGGGTCCGATGATGGCGTGCAGCGTTTGACGGCGAATTTTGATATTGACGTCGTCAACCGCCTTCAATGCTCCAAAATGTCTGGAAAGAGCGACTGTTTCTATAATGATATCGTTGTCCGACATATTTCTCAGCCTCAGTTCTCCTGATGATAGTACGCAAATATCCCTGAAGAGCGATTAGCTCTTCAGGGACAAAGACAAACAATGGACTTAGTTCTCGCCCAACTTACCGTAGGGCAGCTCGCCGCAGCGATCCTTCAGACCTTCGGGCAGAAGGCAGGGAGGCTCGGGGCGGGTGGTATCGACGAAGGTGTAGAAATCACCAGCGGGATCGGTGAGATTCTCCAGTTTCAGAATGTACATATCCTGAATGGCAACATGATCTTCGGGGCGGATGTAGATGGTGCCTTTGGGACCTTCAAATTCGAGCCCTTCCATGCTTGCAAGCAGGGTTTCGGGGGTCACATCACCAGCAGTCTTCTTAAGGGTTTCCAGGATCATAATGGCAGCGTTCATGCCGTCCGCGTCAAAGAGATCGGGAGAAGCGCCATAGCGGCTCTGGGTTTCAGCAACGAGGAAGTCATTGATCGCATTTTTAGGCGCTGTGTAGTGATAGAGGATACCTGCAGTAGTGCCGATGGCGTTGCTATAGAAAGCCGGCATGGTAAGGTTATCGATGAAGGTAGTGCCAAGTTCCATGGTATCGGTCACGCCCTGATCGGCAGCAGCCTGAACCAGGGAGATGAAGCCCGCGCCAGCCCAGGTGATGATGTAAGCATCAGCGCCGGAGTTGGCAATCTGTTCCATGTAGGGGGTGAAGTCAGTGGTAGTGGCAGGTGCGAAGATATCATCAGCCACAAATTCGGCACCCAACAGGGTACAGGCATCGCGGAAGGCTTCGGCGGAGCCGTGTCCAAAAGCATGATCAACAGCCAACTGGATGAAGGTCTTGTAATTCTGGGTCAGGGCGATACATTCGTTCATGGCGTCCTGATAGTTGTTGCGGCTGGTGCGGAAGGTGTACTCGTTGAAGTTGACACCGGTGATGTCATTGGCAGCAGCGGGTGCGACGATCAGGGGCACCTTGGCGGCCTGGGCAATGCCCTGGAGCACAGCGGTGGCGCCGGAGGAAGCGGTACCGACGAGGAAGTTGACCTTCTGGACATCGATCAGCTCATTGGCAACGGTAGTGGTCGTCTCAGGATTGCTGGAGTCATCGCGAACGTAGACAATGATCTCACAATCATCAATCTTGAATGTGTTTTCCTGAGTAGCAGCGAAGTCGAACACATCGCCAGCAGTTCCAGGGGCGCCGGTCGCGTATTCCATCCCGAGCATGAAGGAACGAACTATCCAGGAGCCGTAGCTCTGGAGGATGCCGGTCAGGTCGGTGATCAGACCGATTTTGATCGGTTCGGCACAGGTCAGACCTGCGGGAACTTCAGCAGGTTCTTCGACAGGAGCTTCGGTAGCCTCCGGTTCTTCCACGACCTCGGCTGGTTCCTCTACGACTTCGGGTTCAGCGGGGGCGGCGGTTGGGGCTGGTTCTGTTTTACAAGCAGTCAGCGCAATGGTTGCAATCAGCAAAAGAGCGATTACAGTAAGTAAAGACTTTTTCATTTTTTCTCCTTTTTCTTTAGTTTAAAAATCCCAGTTTTATGACTGGTGGATTACCTTTTACACCCGCTGGCTGTGCTTGAGGGTGAACCCCAGCAGCAGGCTGTTGAGTTCAGCAGGTTTTTCCAGGCAGAGGGCATGCCCCGCGCCTGGGACGACAACATATTCTGAATTTGGGATCCGCTCCGCCAACAAACTGGCGTACTTGGGCCCTTTGATAAGGTCTGCATCCCCCACCACGATCAATGTTGGGCAAGCGATTTCGCCCAACCGATCGGTGACATTGAAATTGGTAAAACTGTCCATCAGCCGCACAAAGGCGGGCATGTCGATCTTCGCAAATGCCGCGACCGAGCCATCCAGGTAGGCGGCGTTTTTCTCGATCCAGGTTTCCGAAAAGTTGAGGTGAACCGAGGTCAAGAAGAGCAATATGGGATCGTTGCGCTCAGCAGCGACACGCCAGGGCTGCGATTGGCTTTTCAGCAGAGGCGTGACTTCCGAAACACCATCGATCACGATCAGCGATTGGGTTTTTTCGGGGTAGCGCAGTGCAAACATCAAGCTGACTTCCGAACCGTAGGAGATGCCCGCAATGTGCGCTTTTTCGATGCCAAGATGATCAAGCAGCCCCGCCAGGTCGTCGGCATGCTCTTCCATGCTGTAAGGCTGCTCCGGATGGTCTGACTGCCACATGCCGCGGCAGTCATAGAGCAGCACGCGCATGTGTTTGGAGAGAACCGTTGTCTGAAGCATCCAACTGGCAGTCGCCATCATAATGCCATTGGAGAGCACCAGCACATCCGCGTCCTCCGGTCCGTGCAGTTCGTAATAAAGCTGAATCCCGTTTATGTTTGCTTTTGGCATCCTTTCACTCCTTAGCTTTCTTCACGCTGGTAGACCACAGCCTGATCAAGCCCGGTTGGTCGGGGGTGTTCCCCTGCGCTGACCAATGCCATTCGCAGAACGTTCTCCTCGATCTCGTAGATGCCTTCAAACTTCCCGACCAAGCCGAAGGTATGCGAAGTCTGATCCATATCGATCTGTTTGCCCTGGGTCTGATAGGTGCCGCCTGAAACGATTCCGAGCGCGTCGTAGCAGGCTTCGAATGCCCCATCTTCCTTGAAGATGAAGTACAAGCCTGGGTAAGGCTGCCCGTCACACTGAACCCATTTTCCTAAAATGTCTTTTTCCATCCTGACCTTCCTAAAAATAACGCTTATCCGGGACGATCCCGAGACGGTGGGATTCTTCGCGGATCGATTCGCGGAAATCGGGATGCGCGATCCGGATCAACGCTTCCATACGGTTGCGAACGGATAACCCGCGCAGTTCCGCGCTGCCAAATTCGGTCACGATCGTGTCCACATCCTGGCTTGGCACGGTCACCCCGGAGCCAGGCGCCAAAGTCGGTACAATCGTCGAAATGGTGCCGTTCTTTGCAGTGGAACGCAAGGCAATGATGCCCCGCCCGCCTTCGGACATTTGCGCGCCACGGTGCGTGTCGAGCTGCCCGCCGGTGCCGCTGAAATGGCGCGTGCCGATGCTTTGCGAGCAGACCTGCCCCATCACATCCACCTGTATGGCGGTATTGATGCTGATCATTTTATGGTTTTTGGCAACCACATAGGGGTCATTGACATAGCTG
>JAGVUP010000006.1 GCA_019136215.1 Chloroflexota bacterium
ATTGCAAGACAAAATCAAGGCGATTGAAAAGACTTTTGTTATTAACTCATTAAGTCACTATGTATATTTAATTCCTTGTTTTAACTCTGTGATTTGGCGTAACTTTGACATGAACCAACAGCCTTCATAAAAAACTTAACACGACTTTCATCTATCCGCTTAAAGACATCTCCATCCTCTTTGAGAGAGGATCCAATAATAGCACCATCCGCTGATTCATAATATTTAGCTGCATTTGCCATGTTTATTCCGCTACCTAAAAGAATTGGAGTATCTGAGGTTAATTCTTTGACTTCAACTATATCCTCGATGCATGGATTGACACCAGTTCTGGTACCCGTCAAAATAAGGGCATCCGCACCACATTCAATAGCTTCTTTGACAGAAAGGGATATTGGTTGGTTTGTTAATGGAGTGGTATGTTTTGCATTAATATCCGCAAATATCATAGTTTCTGAAGGGTATAGAGCTTTAAGTCGCATCAGTTCCGCTGCTGTGGCGTAAACAACTCCGTGTGCACCTGCACGATTCTCTACAAAAGCTTCTACCCTTATAAATTTTGCACCAATCGCACATGCTAGTGCCCACTCATACTCAACGCAGTTATACTGTATGTTTATTCCCAAAGGTATTGATGCCCTCTCAGCAATTTTAGTAGCAATAGAGCACATTGCAGCAAAAGTTACCACACTTACCTGAGTTGTATAGGGAATATCCCCAAAATTCTCGATTATCGCTGCATTTGCGCCCCCATTCTCAAGCGCGTGGAGGTCATGAAGTGCGGCAGATTCAATTTCCTTCATTGAATTCTTATGGTGTGGTGATCCTGGAAGAGGAAGTAAATGAATCATTCCTATAACAGGTTTTTTTACCATTAAAGAGAGAATAAAAATTTTTCATTTTTCCTTCTGATGCCATTCTTTCTCTAAAACAAACTTTGTAACATTGAAAAATCCCGTAACTTTCTCATGACTTGGGCTTTGAAATTATATTATATACCCTTGAGACGACTCTTACGTAGGGGAAGAAACCCGCTACTAAAGAAAAGAATCCGGCTGCGGGGAGATGATAAAATTGTTAAAATGACCAATCGCAGTCAGATCATCCTGAGTCAGCTCACCCCGCCTGCCCAGCGTGCCAACGTCCTGGCGCGCCAACGCGTGAGCCATGTGCTCGAGTTGTCGCTCAACCATTCGCTGACGATCCTGACCGCAGGCACCGGCTATGGCAAGACCACCTCGATCCTGACCTTCATCCAGCAGCGCAAAGAACCGGTTTTCTGGTTCTCCACCTCGCGCAACGAACGCGACCCGCGCCTGTTCCTCTCCAGTCTCTACACGGCTTTCAACCAAAGCGGGAGCCTGAAAGCCATCCCAGGTTCGCCGAGCCAAAAATTCGGGCAGCCAGCCCTGCGCCTCCTCGACGACCCGGAAGCCGATCTGCAGGACAGCCTTTTGGCATTTACAAACGCGCTTTCTGCCGGGCTGCGCGGACCTGCCTTCCTGATCCTGGACGATTTTCACAACCTGCAGGGGGTTGACGAGATCGACGAATTAATGGATTGGTTCATCAACCACATACCGCGGGATCTGCATGTGATCATCGCCACACGCACTCCGATAGCCTTGCCGTCTCTCAACCGCTGGCGTGTAAAAGGCATGGTGCTGGAACTCAGACACGACACGCTCAGCTTTACCGAAAATGAGGTTGCCGACCTTTATAATCAAATCTATCAATACTTACTTCCACCGGAAGATATCCTCCGCCTTCACAATCAGACCGAAGGTTGGGCGATTGGGCTGCAGATCTTCTGGCAGTCGCTCAAGGAGCTCAGCGGTGGCGAAGTTGACTCGCTCCTGAAAGGCGAAAAGCATGCGACGCTCGATAACCTGTTTGCTTACCTGGCTGAAGAGGTGCTGGATAATCAGCCTCAGGATATCCACGAATTCCTTGTCCGGAGTTCGATCCTGCGCTTTATGGAAAGCGATGTCTGCGACTTTCTACTCGACATTCAAAACAGCCAGGAAACTCTGAACAACCTCTACCAATCCGGCTTGTTCCTTGAACAGCTCAAACCGGGTGTTTATCGCTTCCACCACATTTTCCGCGATTTTTTGATGAGCCATCTCGACCAGACTCCCGGATTGAAGCGTGAACTGCACCGCAAGATCGCCAGTTATTTCATTGCTCACGAATATTGGGAACGCGCCATCTCTCATTTGCTGTCTGCTGAAGATTACCCACGCGTCAAACAGGTATTGGACGATATTGGAGACAAATTGCTGCAATCGGGCTTGTATCACAGCCTGAGTTATTGGCTTCATGAGCTGCCAAAAGAGGAGCTTGAATCTTACGCCTACGGCAACTATCTGATGGGTGAGGTCAGCCGCTACGAAGAGGACTTCGATCAGGCTTTGGAATACTATCGAAGCGCGCAACGTCTCTTTCAGAGCAAGAACAACACCTGGGGCATGAGCCAGGCGCTGCGCGGTCAGTCGCAGGTCTATCTGGACACGATCCGTCCGGTGAACGCTAATCAACTGCTCGCCAAAGCGCTGGAATTGCTCAACCCGCAGGAGCATCCCCTGGAAGCAGCCGGGCTGTTGACCCAGATCGCTGAGAATCAAGTTAACCAGGGCGAGGCTCGAAAGGCGGCAGCCTCACTTAAAAAGGCAGAAGCGATCACGGGCACGCCCCCCGAAAACCATGCCCTTATCAGCGCGAGATTGCTGCTGCGCACCGGTCAACTCGAACAGGGAATCGCGCTGCTCGAGTCGATTGAGCCAAGCACCGACAAACTGCGCTTCACGCGTCCACAGCGCTTTCACCGTGAGACCTCATTATTGCTTTCCCTTTTTTACGCGCTAAAAGGCGAAGTTGAACTCGCCAAACAGCATGCCCAAAAAGGCGCTGAGATTGCCGCAAAGCTGCACTCCGGTTTTGTCAGCACCGTATCCAAGGTGCGGTTGGGGCACGCGCTGCAGCTTGACCAAAACGCGGTCTTTGACCCAACCTATTTTGAGCGCAACCGAAATTTGTATCAGGAAGCGATCGAGAATGTCGATATCGTTCGCATCCATGTGGAGCCGCTTTGGGGCTTGTGCCGATTGCTGGGCTATCACGGCGACCTTCATGGGGCGGAGGAGGTTGCCCAAAACGCGCTTGCTATCGCCCAATCGGCTGGAGATCCTTGGATCGGCTTGCTGGTACGCATCTCACTGGGAGCCAGCCAGGCATTGGCAGGGGAGACTTCCAGAGCCAGTGAAGGACTGGCAATAGCTGAATCATTGGCGATCGAACTGGAAGACAATCTCAGCCGCACAGCCGTTTTGCTCTGGGAAGCATATGTTGCCCATCTGCAGGGCTACAAAAACTCGATGCTGCTCTTCCTCGACCAGGCACTCGAGATCGCCGAGCGCGAAGCCTTCGACTTCCTGCTGCTGGGACCGAGTCTGTTGGGTTCCAACGACCCATTCACCTTTCTTCCTCTTCTACTTAAAGCGCAGGAAAATGAGATCCGCCTGCCTTATGTCCAAAAACTTTTACGGGAACACAAAGCGGAGGGTTTAAGCTACCATCCCGGTCGCGGGTTGCGGATCAATCTGCTGGGGCAATTTGAAGTCTGGCAGGGTGGAGTAAAGCTGTCCAATGACGTCTGGAAGCGCGAAAAAGCGCGCCAACTGCTGCAGATCCTGGCGATCAATCAGAAGCGTGGCATGAACAAGGAGCAGATCTGCTCACTTCTTTGGCCCGAAGCTGACAGCGCGACCGCCACCAACAACCTTAAGGTAGTCCTCAACGCGCTCAACCATGCGCTTGAGCCCGACCGTCCCAGCGGCGCGCAGGCGCTGTACGTCATTCGAAGGGACGATCTCTACCTGCTCAACCCCGATCTGCGGACAACGGTGGACATTGAAAGGTTTGAAAAGCTCTGCCTCAGCCCCAACCTGGAGCACAAAGAGACTGCGCTGACGATCTACCAAGGGCATTTTTTGGAATCTGAATGGCTGCAGGAAGCATTTTTGGCAGATGCCGGCTACTACCACCGGCTCTATCTGACCTGCGCTACAAAGGTGATCGAAGCCGCGTTAGAATCCGATGAGACCGAGAAAGCAATCGAGCTGAGCAACCGCCTTTTGCAGATAGACCCGCAATACGAAGGCGGCTATCAATTCCAAATGCGCGCCTATCATGCCCTGGGCAATACTGCCATGGTGCGCAAGGTATACTATCAGGCGGTCGAAATGAGCCAACAGCTTTATGGCAGTGAATCGCTCTCAAAAGAAACTGAGCAGCTCTATCAAAAATTGCTTGGTTAAGACCAATTTCCACAAAAAGGTGAAAAATTAATTTAAAGCTGAAAAACGGGGTTTCTTGTAACCGTTTTGTAACCTTGTTTGGGTATAAACGATAAAATCAAGCTGAAAAAGCTGTATCGAATTGTTTGAACTAACTAAAGGAGGAAAAATGCGTTTAAAGGATAAAGTTTGCATCATTACAGGAGGAGCCGCTGGGATCGGCAGAGCCACTGCTGAAAAGTTTGCCAAAGAAGGCGCAAAGGTTGTCATTTGTGACGTCAATGTTGAAGCAGGGCAAGCTCTGGCAGAACAGTTGGGCAACGACGCCAGCTTTTATCAGGTCAACGTGACCAATCGACAGGAAGTGCAAGCTTGGATCGATGATGTGGCAGCCCGCTACGGTCGCATCGATGTGCTGATCAACAATGCCGGCATCACCCGCGACGGTCAGTTCGTCAAATTTAAGGAAGGCGAGATGGTCGGACAAATGAGCGAAGAAGCTTTCGATGCCGTAATCGCGGTCAACCTCAAGGGTGTCTTTAACTGCACACAAGCTGTCGCTCCGTACATGATCAAACAGGGTGGGGGATCAATCGTGAGCGCTTCTTCCGTAGTGGGTTTATATGGCAACTTTGGGCAGACCAACTATGCCGCCACCAAATTTGCCGTTATCGGCATGACCAAAACCTGGGCGCGCGAGTTGGGCAAGTATCAGATCCGCGTCAACGCAGTGGCGCCGGGATTCATCCTGACCGAAATGGTCCTGAAGATGCCCGAAAATGTTTTGGCGAACATGGCAAACAACGCCCCGCTCAAACGGCTGGGCAAGCCCGAAGAAATCGCCAATGTTTACTGCTGGCTCGCCAGCGACGAATCCTCCTACGTTCACGGAGCGGTCATCAGTGTTGATGGCGGCATCGTTTTAGGTACGTAATTACTGAGAAAAGAAGAAAAGGAAAAAGATGGCTCGTTACGCGACAATACTTGGAACCGGGAGCTACGTTCCCGAAAGAGAAATCACCAATGCGACCTTCGCCGAATGGATGGGTGCGGTCAGTCCAAAACTGGCTGAAGTAGTGGGTAAATTTGAAAACAGCAGTGGCATTAAAACCCGCTTCTATGCGCCAGATGATTGGGCAACCTCCGATTTGGCTGCCGAAGCCGGCAAACGCGCCATCGCGGATGCCGGAATTACACCCGAAGATATCGACCTGGTGCTCGTTGGAACTGATTCTCCTGACTATATCACCCCGGCAACTTCAGTGGTGACCCAACACAAACTTGGCGCTGTCAACGCTGGTACCTGGGATATCGGCTGCGCCTGCGCATCTTTCCCGACTGGCTTGGCTCAAGCAGCCGGTATGATTGCCACCAATCCTAACTTGAAATACGTTCTGGTTATTGGCGCCTATATGATGCACAAGCTCGCCGATGTCAAACACGATGTGACCTCCTTCTTCTATGGTGATGCAGGCGGGGCGGCAGTAGTGGGGGCTTCTGATAAACCCGGATTTATTTCTTCTTCCATCAAAGCCGATGGTTCCTATCACAAACACTGGGGTATCTATTCCGGCGGCACTTATGAACCTGCTACTGTCGAAAGTGTTGAAGCCGGACGCACCAAGGTAAAACTGGTCACTCCCTTCCCTCCGACCGTCAACCACGAAGGTTGGCCTGCCCGAGTGCGCGAGTGCGCAGCCAACGGCGGCTTTGAGGTCAAGGATATCGATCACATCATCTTTACTCAGGTCAATGTCAACAGCATCAAGCTGGTCATGGGAGAACTCGGTTTGCCGGTTGAAAAGGCACATTATGTCATGGACAAATGGGGCTATGTCGGCTCGGCTTGTTTGCCGCTGGCATTTGATGACGCAATTAAATTAGGCAAGATCACTTCCGGCATGCGCGTAGTTTTATGCGGCTCGGGGGTTGGCTACAATCAGGCTGCTGTCTGTTTTATCATGCCCTAAAGAGAGGGTGTCCAATGCGATGAATTGGAAAGAAGAATATCAAAGCAAACTACTAACCCTTGCTGAAGCCGCTGGCTTGGTGCAGTCTGGCGACACGATCCAAATCGGGGTCGCTGCCTCAGAGCCGGTGGGCTTGCTCGAAGAGCTTGCCAATCAGGCAGATCGGCTCTTTGATGTCACTTTATGGACCTGCCTCCCGATGAGAGCTTACGACATCTTCGTGAAACCAGAAATGGAAGGGCATTTCTTCAACGAAAACTGGTTTTACGGCGCTCCCGATCGGGCAGTACACCTGGAGGGACGCGTCTCATACACTCCCAACAATCTCCACCGTGCCGGAAGAGATAAACTGGTCGGGAATAAGGGCAAGCTCGACATGTTTATGGGGACCTGCACACCGCCCAATGCTGACGGGATGGTCTCGCTTTCGATGGGCGTGGTGGTGGAACGCGAGATGATCGACGCCGCCCGGACCGTCATCCTCGAAGTCAACCGAAACCTGCCCTGGACGGACGGTGACACTGTCATTCCCATCTCGATGGTTGACCATTTTGTTGAGAATGATTCTCTATTGGTACAAGTGCCGCAAACTGAACCTTCGGAGACCGAAGAACAAATCGGGCGTCATGTTGCTCAATACATCGAAGACGGCTGCACGGTCCAACTTGGGATCGGGGGCATGCCAACCGCGTTGGCAGACTTCATCTCCGATCGCAGGCATCTCGGCATTCACTCCGAATTGTTGGTGGACGGGGTCTACAAACTCTACGAATCCGGCGCGGTTGATAACAGCCGTAAAACGCTGCATCCCGGCAAGTTCGTCGCCGTGTTCGCGATCGGCACCCAACCGCTATACGATTTTATGAATGCCTCGCCGGACGTGTTGTTGATGCGCGGCAGCTATGTCAATGACCCCTATGTGGTTGCCAAAAACCATAAAATGATCAGCATCAATACCGCCATACAGGTGGATGTGATGGGGCAGGTCTGCTCGCAAAGCATCGGCACGCG
>JAGVUP010000166.1 GCA_019136215.1 Chloroflexota bacterium
AAAAAATCCTGTGCATCATTCCTTCGCGACCGAGAAAATATTTTGTTTCAATGATCTGAAAAAGCCAAGGCTGATCAACAAACAAATCCAGATCATCCAATACAAGACAGAGATCGGCACCGGTATAGTTCGCACCGGAAGACTGCCAAGATAAGCAACATGATGGGATGGCAAAAATTTCACCCAGGAAGGCGGTCCGCTAAGCGAATTTCCAATTAATGAAACGAAAACAAACGAAAAGCCTCCTATCAACCCGAACAAGGAACGAGAGGTGAACAGGGTAATGACTGTTGCAAACAAACCGCAGGTGAAAAGCGCCAGAAAGATCAGCAATAAGGTTTGAGCGAATAGATCAGGGGGTGTTATGTAGGCTGCTTCTGTAGCTGTAGCAAACAGATTGGCTGGCACGCCGGACATGAAACGGTTAAAAAAAGTTTGTTCAGAATAATCCAAGCTCCAACCATGCGTAAGTCCGCCAACCAAAACGACCGGTGCGACGAAAAGGAACATATAAACGACTGTCAGTGTGAGCAGGGTCAGTATTTTACTTAGCCACCATTGACGTCTTGACTTTAAACGAAACAAAATCAATTGGCCATAGCTCTTTTCTGGCAACAAGTCTCCAATCAAATATAAGAAGGTGGTCAAAATGACCAGATGTACAAAATAGGTGCTTCCCAGGGTTGAAAAAATGACATCCCAGACATTTGCAGGTTTCATAATGTGCAAAGCCGGGTCACCCTGTAAAATAGTTGCATTTCGTAAACCAATCAGCAAGCCCAAAACGATAGGGAACAGCCAACGGTTACGCTGTATCTGACTTTGTATCTGATAACGTGTGAAAGTAAAAAATGCTGAAAGTTTGTTTTCTTTTTTATTTTTTTCCATAAGACTTCATTACCAATCTGATTATGATAAGGCTTGAAAGAAATACGACCAGATATTGGAATAACTGCAATAATAGATCGTGATCGCCAACCTGGCGCGCGGTATCAAAGGGCATGAGACCACGCAGTGGAATGAGATACCATGGTTGAGGATTCATACTTACGCCAATAAAATCCACGATCTGGAAAACAAAAATCGGGATACTAAAACCGATAAATTTATTTTTGAAAACCAAAGACATCGCGGTTCCAAACAAGGAATAGGTAATCCCAAACAGGAATGCAGATATGAATAGATATATCAGGTACAAAGCCGGTTTGGTCATGAACAGCCAATTGAAGGGTCCAAAAGGTTCGGTCTCATTGACCATTCCTGTGGCATAAACCCCGCTTTTGAAATTGATTCCATAGACGGACGAAGACAAGACCATAACCAATAAAACCACGACCAGACAAACTCCGCCACTAAGCGCGATAGCAAAAAGTTTTGAGCGAAGGTAATCTTTCCGACCAGACCTGAAAATCAAAAAATCTATCGCCCGGCTTTGAATGTCATTCAATAGAGAGTCAGCATAGGGTATCAAAACCAGCAATGGAACGATGAAAGCCAACTCGCTGTAAGACATTGCCAGCATCAATCGGTTCGTGGTGTTAATAGCATATTCTCCGGTCACGGTGATTTGGGGAAACCTTGTTTTACCGATGACAAAAAGGACGACTCCAATTAATACGATCAAAATCCAGCGCGGGTTTTGGAAGGCTCTTTGCAGTTCGACCTTCAGAATATGATCATTTATTCTTTCCTCATTTATTTTCATAAGGTTTTCTGCCTACTTACCGTTTACGTGAGCTGGCGCTTCTTCCTGAAGTTTGCCGTTCACCAACCAAAAAGCTTTTTCACTGACCCTGCTGACTTCCCAGGGACTGTGACTGGTAAAAACTATGGTTTTGCCTTGGTCGCGAAGTTTCAGGAAGAGTTCGTGCATTTCGATCTGACTTTCGTAGTCCAAACCGGAAGTGGGTTCGTCCAATAAAATCAATTGTGGGTCTTCCATGATGGCTTGCGCCAAACCCAGCCGCTGCAACATGCCAACCGAATACGTGCGGACGGGCTTTCTGTCGTCCGGATCCAAACCAACCAATTCGAGTGAAGCCCGAATGGTTTCTTCGTCTGCGAGCCCGCTGATTTGACCCAACAAAGCAAGGTTGGCATAGCCGCTGCTGTCGGGCATGTAGCCCGGGCGGTCAATTAATATTCCAGTAGACTTTGGGAATTCAAGGTCAATTCCAATCTGCTGACCGTGAATTTTGACGCTGCCTGTATCAGGCAGGATGAATCCGGTCAGTATGCGGAATAGCACTGACTTGCCGATACCATTTTTCCCGCAAATCGCATAGATCGCACCCTCAGGCACCTGAAAAGACAATCCTTTCAGTACATGGTTTTTCCCAAATGACTTGCAAATATTGTCTGCCTCAATAACATTTTTCATTGTTTGTTGCTCCTTTTCCAACAGCATTGCTCTCATCGACTTGGCTTGGTAATCATTCGTTTGGATGATTTTGTAAAGAAATGAAGATGAAGACCTCGCAACATGATCGGGTTGTGGTTAATTCTGCGGAATAGCCCAGAACTGCAGCCTTGCGCCGGAGACCCAAAGAATCTTTTGGTCAGGAGAAACGCGCGTTCTGGCATAATCCATTCCGGGCGACTTCTCTGTGATCAGGTCGCCGGAAATCGAATCGTAAACCTGAATATGCTGACCATTGGTACTAAAGTACAGGGCACCATCCGGGCTTACGCCAAGCCCGGTATATCCATTTGCCAAACATCTCAATGCGCCGGGGTTGGTCAGCGGATTTCCGTAACACCAGCCGCGTCTGGCACTGACCACGCCCATGAATTGCCCGTCCCGGGACGTTTCAAGTCCAAAAGTCATTTCAGGGAACCGTTCCAGGATTTGCCCTGTGTTCAGATCCATTTGCAGCAAATCTCCTGTCATCGCTTCGGCAGGGCAGGTCTCTTCATGAAAGCAATAGGACGCGATTAATGCTGAGTTATTATCTGGCAGCAAATGCAAGATGCGATGCGATTGCCCGCTTCCGCCGATCGACAGGCTCTTTAGAAGCGTGCCATCTTGAGGGCTCCAAATGCGCAATTGGTCGTCATCCCCACAACTTGCCACCAAGCTGCCATCCGGGGAAAAATCAAGCGCCCAGGCAGCGCCTGTATTGGCGTTGAGCGTCTGGAGCAGAGCCCCGCTTTGGGCATCCCAGAGCCTGAGCGTGCCGTCCTCTGAGACCGTTCCAATTTGGGCACCATCGGGAGAATAGGCAATCCCCCGCACCATGCCCGTGTGTCCTTCCAGAGAAAAAAGCTCACGGTTCTCAAAAAGAGACCAAACACGATCGCTGTTATCCGAGTATCCGCCGAAAGCCGCTTGCGAAGCATCCGGATTCACGGCGTAGATATGCTCTTCGCTGAGTCCGCCTAAAACAGCCTGCACCGAGCCGTCCAAAAGGCTGAGTTTTCGCAGTGAATGACCTTGATAAAGCTGATACAGACTTTGCCCATCGGGGCTGATGATCAGTTTGGAGCTTTGCAAAGCATACTGACTTAATTGCTGACCATCCCAGGTCGGATAAAGCTTGCTGTCAAGCGGTCCCCAGATGACGGCGCCGCTGTTTCCATCCAGGAGGTAGATCTTTCCCTGTGGCCAGAAAACGACAGCGATTCGGCTGCCATCTTCATTTATGACCACTTTTTCAATGTCTTGTTGCTGCAGATCAGGCAGGGGCAATTCGCTCCAACTGCCATCATTGGGGTTCAACCAGCCCATGCAGTGATAATCGCTGATCAAGATGCGCTGACCATCGCTGGTGAGATGAGCGTCCTGCACAGTCTCGAGCGGTATCGGGTATTTTCTCACCATGCTTCTCTGAATTAGATCTAAGGCTGCTAAACAGTTTGAAGTCCTCTGTGTCAAACTTTCAAAATAGAAGGTATAGAGCAATCTGCCTTCGCGGTTAAACAAAACTATTCCACCGTAAGCATCCCTGGGTTGGAAAATGTGTTCCAGACCGCCATCGAAAGCAGTATAAAAGCATAAGGCGCTACCGCCATTGGGCAGATTGCGGGGTGTGAAACCAAAAATGGCAATAAACTTCCCATCGCTGGAAAATTGCAGGTCTTCAGCGCTGGTTCCTGCGCAGTCCCCTTCGCGGAGGCGGATGCGTGTTTGCAATTGTTGGCTCGGCAGGTCGTATATTGAGAGAAAAGTCTCAATCAGCTTGATTTCTCCCGCGCCTTGTGCGTTTATGCTTTCGTTGCCCACCTGAGAATGGCTCACCGCCAGTTTGCTCCCGTCCGGAGAGATATCCACTTCCCAGGCGCCTCTCATCAAGGGGATGAAACCGATACGTCTCATTGTTTCGGCATCTGCCAGAATAACGCCTCCGCCTGAACTGATCGCCAGGGTTTTTCCGTCCGGGCTGAGGTCGAAGTCATCCCCCAGAATGCCCTCACCGATTTGCCCCAATAATTCAAGATCGGCTGCGTTTTCCCGCGTGATGAGCTCGTAATTTGCCGGTGTTTCTTTGAACGGTGCTGCAGGGTCGGGCAGTTCCGGCAAGGGAGCCAGGGTCGAGATAGATGTGCTAGGTTGGGGCAGGCTGGGCGCTGGCATGGTAGGTGATCCCTCGTTCAGTCTGGGTCTGGTAAACAGGAACGCGGCTACAATGACCAATATGAGCAAAGCTCCAATCAGGAACCATGGGATTGGACGTTTTTTACGCACTGTTTACTCCTGAATGGCATAATGGTTTTGCCGTCTGCTGATGAAAAACCCGGCAACCCATGTCAGCAGGATCCAAATGCCCCAATAGATGAAACTGTATTCGAAAGGAACCTTCCTGACGGGCATGCTGTCGATAAAAGTGAGGTGCCTGCCGGGTAAATACAGCGTCCATTCCGGAGGACCGTTCAACATGCCTGCCGAGTAACTCAACATGATCAGGGCAAAAATGGTGATCAGACCGATGTAGTACTTGCCTGTCAACTGATTAATGATCAGCATCGCCAAACCAAAGCTAAATAAACCGAGGGCGATCATGGAAAGTTCAAGCAAGAGAAAACCAAAAGGTCCGGCTGGGGGTTCCTCGACCCTGAAGAATCTCATTGAAAGATTAACTGATTCTGGGGCAGATTGAGCTTGCGAACTGTAATCAGAACCCCACGGGAGAGTCGCTCCAGCGATGATTCCCACAAGCAGTACGGCAATGGCGAGGTAGATCAGCACCAGGCAAAGCAGCGTGACTGTTTTTCCGATCCACCAGAGACGTCTTGATTTCAGGCGGACAAGCATCTGCTGACCCAGGTCGTTTTCGGGGCTCAGGTCACTGACCAAATACATAAAAAGCAAACAAATCGCAAAGTAGACATTAAACACGTTCCCAAAAACCAGAAAGAGCATATCCCAGGCATTAACTGAGGCGGAGGTTGCCAATACAGGCAAAGCGCCCGGAGTCGTCAGATAGTTCCAGGCGCGGTAGCTCAAAAAGAGAAAGACCGGCAAAGGCAGTAACCACCTGCGCCGCAGGAGCTGGACACTAAGCTGATACTTTATGAATTGAAACAAGCGCTTCATAACAACCTTTCTCTAATACTTGTTGCGAGCCTTGCGCGTGAACAGGAAAAAGAGCAGCAGCGAAGCGAACGAGAGGATAGAGACCTGAACAATCTGAGCAGGGAGCATGGCGGATTCTGCTGCCTCATGAATCCCATACCAGGGCATTAAGCTTTCAAGCGGATCGGCTAATTCCGTCAGACTGCGCGTTCGCTGGACGAGAAAACTCCATAACTGGGTGATCACGACAGGACCAACGATGGCAACGTAGCGGTTCCCGACCAAAACGGAAAACGCAAGACCAATGAGGGCAAAGCTGCCCCCCATGAAGAAGTTAAGTAACAGAAGATAGCCGAAGTAATAGAGCGGATTGATGGCGTACAGGAAACCGAAAGGTCCGCCCGCGGATGTTAAGGTCCCGTTGCTGACGAAAACACGGCTTGCCCAGTCAACATCCCCCAGCGCGTTGATGCCAAGCATGACCAGCAATACCAGCGCCAGGCTTATTCCGCCGGAGACAAACACAGCCAGTGCCTTGCTGCGCAAATACTTTTTGTACGGCGCGCGCTGAAGGATCAGGCGACCGAAACCCTGGTCGCTGTCATTGACAAAGGAGTCAGTGAAAGGCACTGCGGCTAAAAAGGGCGCCAACATCTGATAATGACCAAAAAATAGTTGCAGCATCAGCCAGTTGACCGGATGAGGTGGTCTTTGGCTCCAGTTGTAACTGCCCAGAACGACGATGACGCCGGCGATGAGCACGATAAACAGCCAACGCGGGTTCCAAAGAGCACGAGCCAGTTCTTCTCTAAGAACGCTTCCCTTTGCCTTCACCTTGGGGCAGGAGTATGATGTTATCTTGCTGATAAGCATTTGGTTTTCCAATCTGTTTTCTCCCATCGGGATTACTTCTGGATACTCTCCGTCATCCCATCGATGTACTCATCAAGGGTTTTGGAGATCTCACTGAGCGAATATCCGAGACGATTCATCTCCGAGACAAAATCCTGCAGCAGTTCCTGCTTCATTCTTTCATGTAATTCATCGAGAATGCTTTGATCTTCGGTGACGAAGGTGCCCTCACCCCTGCGGGTGTTGACGATTCCTTCCATAGACATCGCAAGGTAGGTGCGCGCAATGGTGTTGTGGTTGACATTGAACATCAGACCGGCATCCACCCAGGAGGGCAACTTGTCGCCAGGTTTGTATTCACCGCGCACGATTTTGTAATTCAGAAGGCGCATGATTTGCAGATAGATCGGTTTGGTATTATCGTATTCAATTTGCATGGTTACCTGTATGCTGAATCGCTGTCTATATCCTGCATGCTGCTGAGCCTGCCATCCTTGAGGATGAAAGCCCGGTCGCAAAGCAGTTTAACTTCGTTGAGATAGTGACTGGTGATCAGGAGAGTCTTGCCCATTTTGCGCAAGGTGATCATATATTCGTAGATCTCACGTTGGGCATCGAAATCGAGCCCGGCTGTAGGCTCATCCAGGATGATCAGGTCGGGGTCTTCCATAAGGGCTTGCGCCAGGCCTAGGCGTTGCCGCATCCCTACCGAATAAGTGCGGACTGGTTTGCGATCGTGGGCATCCAGACCGACAAAAGCCATGGTATCAGCGATCTTTTCCTTGCTGACGTTGCCACTGATCATCGCCAGCAGTTCAAGGTTGCGAAAACCGCTGTCTGTCAGTAAAAATCCAGGGTGGTCGATCA
>JAGVUP010000184.1 GCA_019136215.1 Chloroflexota bacterium
GGCGTAATGGATATCGACTCCGCGGATAAAATTTCGCGCACGGTGCGCCTTTGCGACGCCTTCAACCTGCCGATCGTGACCTTCATCGACTCGCCTGGCTTCCTGCCGGGTGTCGATCAGGAATACGGCGGCATCATCCGCCACGGGGCGAAGGTGCTCTATGCCTACTCGGAAGCCACTGTTCCCAAGGTCAGCGTGGTCACGCGCAAAGCTTACGGCGGCGCGTACGTGGTCATGAGCAGCAAATACCTCGGCACCGATATCACCTACGCCTGGCCCTCCGCCGAGATCGCGGTGATGGGCGCTGAAGGCGCTGCCAACATCCTCTACGGCAAGCAGATCAAGGAAGCCGAAGACCCCGAAGCCATTCGGGCACGCCTCACGCAGGAATATCAGGAGGATTTTCTCAATCCTTATGTAGCCGCCAAAGCCGGCTACATCGATGACGTCATCGAGCCCGCTGAAACCCGCCAGAAGTTCATTGAAGCGCTTGCGGCTCTGCAAAACAAAATTGAAACCAATCCGCCGCGCAAGCACGGCAATATGCCGGTTTAAGGGGGCAGGATGTTTGAGACCCTGAAACAAGGTTTATTGATTACCGCCGTGGGAATGGGGATCGTTTTCGCGATGATCCTCGTCATTTGGGCGATCATGGCGCTGCTGGTGAGGCTCACAAACCGACCTGAGCAGGAAGAAGCCGCACAAGAAACCGCCTCGCCCGAACCCGCTATGGAAGCAAGCACAGGCGACGCGGCGGCGTTGGCTGCTGCTATTGCAGTGGCTTACGCGCTGAGCGCCAAGCCCAAAACAGCTTTCGCGGGCGAGACCCAATCCATCCAAACCGGCAGCGTCTGGCTGACCGCAGGTCGCGCACAACAGGTTGCGCAGCAAATCAACAGAGGACGAAGCGCATGAGTATTAAAATTGAAATCGAAGGAAAAGTCTACAACGTCACGATCAAGGACGTCTACGCCAACCCGGTCATTGCTGAAGTCGATGGCAAGACCTACAAGGTATACCCCGCCGCTCAAGGCGCCGCGGTGACCCCCGCAGCAGCAACCGAACCCACCGCTCCAGCGCCTGCCCCCGCGGCAGCCGCCCCAGCAGCCAGCGTCGGCAGCGGTCTGACGCTTAACGCGCCCCTGCCGGGCGTGATCGTCTCGATCGACGTCCAGGCGGGTCAGAGCGTGAAGTCTGGTGAGCAGGTTTGCACGCTGGAAGCCATGAAGATGAAGAACATCATCCGCTCCGACCGCGATGGTGTCATCGCCCAGGTGAACGTCAACGCTGGCGATTTGGTCAAACACAATCAGCCGCTGTTCACGTTCCAGGCATAGGAGCAGGTATGGACTTTACCCAGTTAATTAATGACCTGACGAAGGGATTTACCAGTTTTACATGGTTGAATGCCGTCATGATCGTGGTCGCCCTGGTGTAATATGAGCCCGTGCTGCTCCTCCCGATCGGCTTTGGCTGTCTGCTCGCGAACCTCGGCATGTCGAACGAACTCGGCTTTATGAAGGTCATCTACGATGCCGGCATCAAGACGGAGTTATTCCCGCTGCTGATCTTTATCGGCGTCGGCGCCATGATCGACTTCAGCCCGCTGCTCAGCCAGCCCAGCCTGGTGCTGCTCGGCGCGGCAGGTCAATTCGGCATTTACTTCACGCTTCTTCTGGCGATTGTTTTAGGCTTCCCCCTCAACGAAGCCGCGGCGATCGGTTCCATTGGCGCCATTGACGGTCCGACCGCGATTTTCGTCGGCGAGCGCCTCGCGCCGGGAATCATTGCGCCCATCGCGGTGGCTGCTTACTCCTACATGAGCCTTATCCCGATCATCCAGCCACCGATCATGAAGCTGATGACCACCCGCAAAGAACGCCTGATCCGCATGGAGTATTCCCCCAAACCGGTTTCGCGCCTGACCCTGGTGCTCTTCCCCATCATCGTGACACTGCTCGTGGCGCTGGTCGCCCCGGACGCGGCTCCGCTGATGGCTGCCCTGATGCTCGGCAACCTGCTGCGCGAAGCCCTGGTGGTCGACCGCCTGAGCAAGATGGCGCAAAATGAGTTGATCAATATCGCGACGCTCTTCCTGGGCTTGTCGATCGGTTCCACCATGACAGCTCAGAGCTTTCTCAACTTTGACACGATCAAGATCCTCGCGTTAGGCTTGCTGGCATTCGTCATCGATACCGTCGCGGGTTTGCTGTTCGGCAAGCTGATGGCGGTCATCACGCGCGGCAAGGTGAACCCGCTGGTCGGCGCGTGCGGTATTTCCGCATTCCCGATGGCCGGGCGTCTGAGCGCCAAGATGGCGCTCGAGGAAGATCCCTCCAACTTCATCCTGATGCACGCGATGGGCTCCAACACTGCCGGGCAGCTTGGCAGCGTGATTGCCGGCGGCGTTTTGCTCGCTTTGGTTTACGGGTTTATGCACTAAGGTTTGTTTGACTCAAAAACACCTCTGCGTAAAAACCGCAGAGGTGTTTTTATATTTATACAGGGTGGTTCAGAGTCTCAGCAGGTAGCCTTTTCCGCGGATAGTTTTTATCAGGTCGGGATGGGTGGGGTCGTCTTCCAGCGCTTTGCGTAGCCAACTGATGTGGACGTCGAGCGTGCGCATGTCTTCCACGTAGTCAGTATCCCAAACCGCCTTAAATAAATCCTCCCGACGCAAGATAACGCC
>JAGVUP010000054.1 GCA_019136215.1 Chloroflexota bacterium
CATGGTCAGCGGGTAGAGCCGGGTGCCTTTTCCGCCTGCGAGAATGATTCCTTTCATGTCTAAGCCTTTCTGTCTGAATAATTTTTCTTGAGCCAGTTATCGTAGTCTGATTGTTTCGTGATTGCCTCAACCCACGCAGGATTGCTCAGATACCACCTTACCGTGTCCACCAAACCCTGGCGCAGGTCGTGGCTGGGCTTCCAACCGAGCTCGCGCTCAATTTTGGCGATATTGATGTCGTAGCGGCGGTCGTGCCCGGGTCGATCAGCCACATAAGTGATCAGTTGGCTGTGCGGCGCGAAGGCGGAATCTGGCTGTAATTCGTCGAGGATATCGCAAATGGTTTTCACGATTTCAATGTTAGGGGGCTGATTGTCGCCACCCACGCAATAGGTTTCGCCTTCGCGTCCATCCTGAAGGATCCGTAGAATTGCCTCGCAGTGATCATCCACATAGAGCCAGTCACGAATCTGCATGCCATCACCATAGACCGGCAGCGGTTTGCCATTCAGCGCGTTGAGAATCATCAGCGGGATGAGCTTTTCGGGGAACTGGCGGGGACCGTAGTTGTTGGAGCAGTTGCTGATGCTGATGGGCAGCCCAAAGGTGGTTTGGTAAGCCCGCACAAAGTGGTCACTGGAGGCTTTTGCGGCGGCATATGGGGAACGCGGCGCATAGGGGGTTTCTTCTTCGAAGGGTGGATCCTCGCGCGTCAGCGTTCCGAAGACCTCATCTGTCGAGACATGGTGAAAACGAGCCCCTTCAACGGGCACGATCACGTTGGTGTCCACGAACACACCTGGATTAAGGATGGAACGGTCCACGTGCGATTCAGCCGCAAAATTGACGACCGTATCAATTTTATGTTCGCTGAAAAGCTGATCCAGCAAAGCGCGGTCGGTGATGCTTCCATGCACGAACAAATGCTGTTCAGGGCGGGGAAGGTCCTTCAGATTCTCTAAGCTGCCCGCGTAAGTTAGCGCGTCGAGATTGACGATCCGAATATCCGCATTCTGCTTCTGCATGTAGTGGATAAAGTTCGAACCTATGAATCCCGCTCCACCAGTAACCAGCAAATTTTTCATAATTGACTCCTTCGTTATTTTTCTGCAGACCAACCTCGCGGAAAAACTTCTGCCTCCGCCAGGGATGGCGCGGCTGCGTCTTTGTTGGAAAGGGTTGGCAATTTTCCCTTTATCAGAGGCCATTCTATACCAATCCCGGGGTCATTCCAGAGAATGCCACGTTCCCACTCCGGGGCATAGTAGTCGGTGGCTTTATAGTAAAACTCCGCCCACTCACTCACAACATAATATCCATGCGCGAAACCAGGCGGGACCCAAAGTTGATGGCGGTTTTCAGCGCTAAGAAACACTCCAACCCATTTTCCAAATGTTGGGGAGCCCAGGCGAACATCCACCACCACATCAAAGACCTCCCCAACAACTGCCCGCACGAGCTTGCCCTGTGTTTGGTGGAGTTGATAGTGCAGCCCGCGTAAGCTGCCCTGCCGGGATCCAGAGTGATTATCCTGCACAAAATCATGATGCCCGCAAATAGCGTCAAATTCCGATTGGCGGAAGGTCTCCAGGAAAAAACCGCGATAATCGTCAAAGACTTTCGGTATAAACAAAACGACTTCCGGAATGTCTGTGCGTACGAATTCCATTACCAGTTCTCTCCACGATAAGCCGCGATGACCTCATGAGGCTCACCAATTTTTAGTATTTTTCCGTGATCGATCCAAGCCAGGCGATTGCACATACCTTCCAGCGTGTCCAGCGCGTGCGAGACCATCAAAACTGTCGTGCCAGCCTGCTGAAAGCTTTTCATGCGGTTGTTACACTTGCGTTGAAAAGCTTCATCGCCCACGCTCAAAATCTCATCAAGGATCAGGATCTCAGGCACATGGGCAGTTGCTACAGCGAAGCCTAATCGTGCAAACATGCCGGACGAATACGCGCGGACAGGCGAATCGATGAACTGGCTTAACTCCGAAAATTCGACAATATCATCAAATACCACTTCCATCTCTGCCCTGCTATAGCCAAGCAGGGAGCCGTTGAGGAAGACGTTCTCGCGTCCGGAGAGCTCCGGGTGGAAGCCAGCACCGAGCTCGAGCAGGGGAGCGATCTTACCGTAAATCACCACTCTTCCCGTGGTGGGCTTGAGCACCTTGGAGATCACTTTGAGCATGGTACTTTTGCCCGCGCCATTGTTGCCAATCAGTCCAAAAACCTCCCCTTGGTTGACCTGCAGGTTGACACCCTTCAGCGCACTGAACTTATTGATCCGTATTTTGCGTTGCAATTTTCGGATGGCATATTCCTTGAAGGTCCCAATGCGTTCCGAAGGCAGACGATAATCGACAGAAACATTCTCAAGTTGGATCATCGGCTGGGGAACTGGCAACTCGTCTTTTTCCTCAATGACATCAGACACGGTAAGCATACTCCTCTGTCTTGGAAGTAAAGTAGAGCCAGCCAACTATCAACATGCCTACAGCCCAGGCAATTGCTGGCAGAAATTCCTGCCAGGTTGGAATACGCCCCTCAAAAATGGGCAACCGGTACATTTTGACCATCCAATACATGGGGTTTATTTTATAGAAGGGCAACCATTTCGCTGGTATTAAACTCTCGGGATAAATGATCGGGGTCAGGTAGAGCCAGGCGGTCAATAAAACCTGATACATCTCGGCAACATCCGGGAAAAAGACAGCGACCGAAGAGATGAACAACCCGAATCCGAGCGTAAACGCAGTCAGCAATAAGATGGATACCGGTAAGAAGAGCATGGACAAGTAAAACGGCGCGCCATCCACTAGCATCACTATTACGAGCGGAATAAGAGAGATGACCATATTGACCAGTGCGGTGCCAATTGCTGAGACACCAAAAACGCTGCTTGGAATGTATATGCGTTTGAGCAAGCTTCCGCCCCATACTAATCCGCTGATGGAAGCGTTGGTGCCCTGTGCGAAAAAGTTCCAAACAAGCAAACCGCTCAATATGTAAACCGGGTAGTGAGCCACAGCAGATTTGAAAAAGTTAGAAAAGACGAAGGTCAGGATAAGCATCGTGCCAAGCGGGTTCAGCATCGTCCATGCCACGCCTAAAACCGAGCGTTTATAGCGCGTCAGAATGTCCCGACGAATAAGCTGACCGATCAGGTAGCGATATTTTCCCAACTCCCTCAACTCAGAAATCGCGGATACCCGGTAACTTGCAGAATCATAGACAGGCTTTGAATGTGTAGCCAAAAGCGTCACCTATTTTCACGTCAAATATTTTTTAATCTTACCATAGGTATATGAGTCTAAAACCTGCTTTAGGCTTGCCGTTCTGGTGTGTTATTGTATAGTGACTCCCGTGACATTGGTATGAACCCTGATAAAAGACTATGATCTGCCGGTTTTGGCAGGAGGAATCGAGGGGTATTCCCTCCAGTTTGTTGCGGTTAGGTTGTGGGGACTTAACTTATAAAGAGGCTTTAGCTCTTGCGCTTGTTATCAGTAGTGAAAATTCCTGCCAACAACGCCGTTTTAGTTACTTTTACGGTCCTGTTACGATTGAATTACCCTGGGCTTTCCACTCGTTCATGCCGCCTGCCAGGCTGGTGACGTTGGTATAACCCGCGTTGAGCAGCAAATCGCGCCCAACCGCGCTGCGCCTGCCGGAACGGCACACCACGATTATGCTTTTATCCTTTGGGATTTCTGTCATCCTCGCTGTCAGCTCGCCCAAGGGGATGAGCGCGGCATCGGGAATATGCCCTTCTTCCCACTCATCCAGTTCGCGCACGTCCAGGAAAAACCATTCCCGGCGATCAAGCCCGGCTGCTTCGGAGACACTGATCTCCAATGGCAAGCCGCTTGCTTTTGGCGATTTTTGGGCTATGCTTCGTACGAGCAAATACCCGCCAACCAGGACAAGCATCCCGATTAATATCCAGTCCCAAATGGGTAGAACTTTTTTTCCCTTCTTCTTCGTTCTTGCCATCCCAGTGCTTCCTTCGGATAATTTTCCTGAATTATACGAGGCATTATTGTCAAGTTTCAACCGTTTGCATACTGCCAAGGTTTATTCCTTTGTAAACCAAGACAAGCTTGTTAAGAATCGATTGTGATATTGACCTTGTAAACTATAATATGCGTAATCTATAGACATGACTGTGAAACCGCCTTTCTTTTCGATCCTGATCTTGTTCTGGCAGAGTGAGCCCTATCTGCAGCGCTGCATGCAAGCCTTGCAGGCGCAAACTTTTCAGGACTATGAAGTCATCCTGCTCAATAACGGCGCCAAACAGGCTCCTGATTCTGCTGCTTTGGATCTGATTCCGGATGCCAAGCTGAAGGTGGTTCACTCCAGGACTAACCTTGGATTTGCCGGTGGCAACAATCTGGCTGCACGTGAGGCTTGCGGGGAATATTTGGTGCTGCTCAACAGCGACGCCTTCCCCGAGCCAAACTGGCTCGCAACGCTCCACCAAGCCGCGCAAGCCCACCCTGGGCATTGCTTTGCTTCGCGGCTGCTGAAGGCAGAGAATTCCAACTACCTTGACGGCGAATGGAACGTTTATCACGCGAGCGGCTTGGTTTGGCGCAAGAACCACAACCAACCTGCCGCAAAAAGCGCCAGCTCGCCCCGCCTTGTAATGAGCGCCTGCGCGGCAGCCTCCGCCTATCCCCGCGCTGCTTTCAACTTGGTGGGAGGTTTTGATGAGGATTTCTTTGCATACACAGAAGACATCGACCTCGACATGCGCCTGCAACTGGCAGGCTATCCCTTCGTCTATCTTCCCCAGGCGGTGGTTGCGCATGTCGGCTCCGGCAGTACGAGCTACCGTAGCGAACTATCTGTTTATTACGGGCATCGGAACCTGATTTGGGTCTTCGTGAAAAACATGCCGGGATTCCTTTTCTACCTCTTACTTCCCGCCCACATTTTCTTCAATTTGCTTTATCTCATTGCAGGATTCTTTATACCGTCCGGGAAAGCTCTCTTGCGGGGAAAAAGAGACGCTCTTAAGGGTCTTCCCGGAATGTTGAAAAAGCGCCATTTTATTCAATCTCGGCGAGAGATCACGCTTTTTCAGTTTGCAAAGCTGTTGGACTGGAATCCACTTTCGCCTCTTGTAAAAATACTCGCACGCAATCCCTCAACAAAGGACCAAAATGACTGAATCTTTACTGCAACCCACCCCCTCCAAAGAGCCATATTCACGCTTCTTCTATATCAACCCGGTCGGAGAGCTTTCGATTGTCTCTTCCATTCATGATGCACTGAATGCAACACAGGACGGGGGATATATGTGGCTTGATTATTGCGATCCTAAAACTGAGGATCTCGAGCCCCTTATCACCGAGCTAAACATTCATCCTCTGAGTATCGAGGATAGCCTCAATGAAGAACAACTGCCCAAGCTGGACTTGTTCCCGAATTATTCTTTCCTGATCTTGAACATCTTCGATTTTTCTTCTGAAGAATTGTTAGCCAAAGAACTTGACCTAGCGGTTGGAAGGAATTTTGTCATTAGTATCACTCACCGCGACAGACAAAGACGTCCGTTGATGCAAGGCATGGAGAGACTTGTGGAGCGGGAGAGAAACAAAATCCAAAACGGACCATCCTTCCTCGTCCACCTGATAACCGACTCGGTGGTAGACCGAAAGTTTTTGGCTATTGACAGAATCGAAACCAAGCTGGACAAGGACGAGGATGAGATCCTGAAGGGTTCACCGGATTATGACCTCTCCCGACTGTTGGACTCCCGGCGTGATCTGATGACTATCCGTAAATCCGTATTCTATGAACGCGAAGTGCTCAGTAAGCTGATCCGCCAGGATAGCCCTTTCATTGCAGAGAAGTCGCTTGTTTTCTTCCGGGATGTGTATGACCACCTCTCACGCTACTATGAACTTTCAGAAACCGCACGGGATCAGGTAACCAGCCTGATGGAGATACACCTCTCACTGGTCAGCAATCGTATGGCTGCAACCTCCAACCGCACCAACGCCATCATGCGGCGATTAACGCTGATCAGCAGTATTTTCATGCCGCTCACGCTCATCTCAGGTATCGGAGGGATGTCGGAGTACACCATGATAGTTGGGCAGGAGAACTGGAAAATCGGTTATCTGCTTTTAATGGTGTTAATGATCATCGTGGCAACGATCAATTTTCTTCTCTTACGCCGCATGGAACGCAACTTGCCGGGAGATGAATAGACCCCTTTTGAGGGGTCTATTCCACCTTGCTGCAGGCATTAATCTTCCGGTGAGATATCTTCAGAAGGCGCTTCTTGAAGCAACTGAGGATTCTCAAGTTGCTGCAGGGAACGCAAAGCGGCTTCGAGGTTGAGAGGCGCGTTGATGAGTTTGAGCAATTCTTCCCAGAAGCGCTCCCCATCCACCTTTTCCCACATCCCTAAAAAGTTTTGATAATCCGCCTTTCGCTTTTCCGCGCGGTTCGCCTGAAAAGCCTCCAATCCGGGCAGCAGCCTGCGGAGCGGGCGGTTGTTGCCAAAGTATGTCCGTATCCGCTCTTCTTCTTCCTGGATGAACCGTGGGATCATCTCAACCCAAACATCCGCGTCGTGAATCTCTCCCAAAACATCCTGAAAATTTCGAGTTTGGCTGATGAAAGGTTTCAGGTTTCCACCGTAAAGGTCAGCAAAAGCCTCCATCGTATAGCGCAGGCGCTTGGCGCTGATGCGCATGTTGTGCAGCTCGGTCACGTTCCGTTCGTCGCGGATAAAAGCGGCATGCGCCATGAGCTCATTTTGGCGGGCGCTGATCCCGCTGAAGGCGAGCTCATAAAGCGCCGGAGAAAAAAGATACACGCCTTCCGACATCTCCCGGAGGGGCGCCACCCACTTCGCCAGGCTGACCAGGGTGTCATCTGCCTGAAGCCTTTGGACAGCAGCAGCAACACCTTTCTGCGCTTCCGCCCGCTGCTGTCTGAGGCGCAACTGCAGACGATTCAGTCCCGGCGCCAACCGGGGATCCGCGTATTCCGGCATGATCTCCGCCAGGACCGCCAACTGTACGTCCAGGTCGCGGGCAGCCCCCAGTGAGCGGGTGACCTCCCGCACGTCGCGGGAATATCCTTTGTATTCCTTTCGCGAGAAGCAGCCCTCAAAGATCGTCAGCGCGCTGCGCAGCCGGCGCGAAGCAACCCGCATCCGGTGGATGAACTCAATATCCTTCGCCTCCAGCACGCCTTCAATTTCAGCGTACATCGCCAGCACGTGCGTGTTGATAATCCTTGCTCCATATATACAGACTGCTTCCGATCGGATTTTGCTCATCACCTCTCCTTAAAGAACTTACCCCAGGCATGCTGGGGTAAGGCGTTTGCTACTTTGGTTTCTTGCCTTTTGTCAGCCGGTTGTGCAGCAGCTCCAGAATTGGCTTTTTCAGGTCCTCAAAAATTTTCTCGGGAGTTTGATCGGCGTTGACAGTCAGGAAGTTGTACTCTTCCGACATGATATCGAATTGTTCGAGGGAGTTTGATCGGCGTTGACAGTCAGGAAGTTGTACTCTTCCGACATGATATCGAATTGTTCGAGAATCATGGCTTGGTACTGTACAAAGCTGTCGTAAAAATTATCGGCGATATGCAGGTCCATGCCGGCTTCCCAGTAATTTAAGCCGCGTCCGTGGATCAGTCGGGATACCAGAGAAGGAATGCTGGCTTTCATGTAGAGGATCAGGTCGGGCTTCAGAGCGATGCCATAGAGTTCTTTTGCCCAGACCCTGTTGACCCCGCGAAGACTGTCTCGTGCAACAGCCGAGTAGAAGTAGCGGTCTGAAAGCACTACAAAACCAGCCTGCAGAGCGGGG
>JAGVUP010000027.1 GCA_019136215.1 Chloroflexota bacterium
CAGGCAGGGGGCATCGAAACCAGTCAGGAACATGTCCCGCACGATCAGCAGCTTCAGATCGTTGTTGGGGTCCTTCAGCCGGTTGCCGATCAGCTTGCGCCGTTCTTTATTGCGGATGTGTTCCTGCCAGTCCAGGGGGTCACTCGAAGAACCGGTCATAACGATCTTGATCGCGCCTTTGTCATCATCCGGGCTGTACCATTCCGGGCGCAGTCTGATGATCTCATCGTGCAGCGCCACGCAGATTCGCCGGCTCATACAGACGATCATACCCTTGCCTTCCGCGGCGGATGTGCGCTGCTCGAAGTGGTGGATGATATCCGCGGCAACCTGCCTAAGGCGGTCCTCACTGCCCACGACAGCCTCTTTGCCAGCCCAGCGGGCGAAGCGTTTTTGCCTGTTGGTCAGTTCTTCATCTTCGGTGATCTCTTCAACGCGCTCATCAAGGGTCTTTTGGTCTTCCTCTGAGAGCGCGATTTTGGCAAGCCGGCTTTCGTAATAGATCGGCACGGTTGCGCCGTCTTCCACTGCCTGCTGGATGTCGTACACATCCACGTAGTTGCCAAAGACAGCCTGGGTGTTGCGGTCGGTCAGTTCAATCGGCGTGCCGGTAAAGCCGATGAACGAAGCGTTTGGCAGGGCGTCGCGCATGTGCCGCGCGAAGCCATCAATGAAGTCATATTGGCTGCGGTGGGCTTCGTCCGCGATCACCACCACGTTGCGCCGGTCTGTCAGCGCCGGGTAAGCCCTGTCATTTTCTTCAGGGAAGAACTTCTGAATGGTGGTAAAGACTATTCCTCCCGAAGCCACCGAGAGCAAGCGTCTCAAATCTTCACGGCTGTTGGCTTGTACCGGGGTTTGGCGCAACAACTGCTGGCAGTTGCTGAAGGTTTCAAAAAGCTGTTGGTCCAGGTCGTTGCGATCTGTCAGCACCACGAAGGTGGGGTTATTCATCTCCTGCGCCAAAACAAGCTTGCCGACATAAAACACCATCGAAAGGCTTTTGCCGCTGCCCTGCGTATGCCAGATCACCCCTGCGCGGCGGTCGCCTTTGGGTTGATCTTCCGCGTTGGGCAAGCCATACACCGCGGGGTGCTCCGCTACGAAATGCGAAGTCCTTTCAGCGGAGGCACGCAAGGTGGAACGAATGGCTTTGTTGACCGCGAAATATTGATGGTATGCCGCTATCTTTTTGAGAGTTTTTTCCCGCGTGTTTTCAAACACGATGAAGTGCCGGATCACATCCAGGAGCGTGCGCTTGTTCAGCAGACCTCTCACCAAAGGCTCAAGCTCCGCCTCATGTTTGGAATCGACGACTCGGACGCCATCCACGCTCTTCCATTCCATGAAGCGCGAATAGTCGCTGGTGAGCGTACCGATTTTGTTCTGGTGGTAGGTCTGCAGTTGCCTGTAAGCAGCTTGCAGATCGGCTTTCTCATCGGCGGCATTTTTGAGCTCGATCACCACCAAAGGCAGACCGTTGATGAACAAAACGATATCCGGGCGTTTGTTTGTCGGGGCGTATGGAGGTACGCTTTTACTCTCAACTACAGTGTATTGGTTCACCGCCAAAAAGTCGTTGTTTTCCGGATGGTCAAAGTCGATCAGCCAGACCTTATCCGTGCGGCTCTTGCCCTCCCCCACGCCAAATTTCACGTCCACCCCTTCGGTCAGGTAGCGGTGAAAGGCTTGATTATTGTCGATCAGGGTCAGGCTTTCGGTTCGAAGCACTTTCTTCAAGGCTTCTTCCCGGGCTGAGATCGGTATGTCGGGGTTGAATTTGTCGATGGCGGCTTTCAGACGCCCCTTGAGAACGACCTCGTTGTAAACCCGTTCCGGGGCAAGCCCTTCGAGCAGGTCAGGTCCATAAGCCAGGTTGTAACCGCTCTCGTCGCGCAGCAGTTCGAGCGTGCACTGTTCAATTTCGGATTCGTACAGGATCATGTTGTTCCCTTAAATTGCAGTTCATCGTTTTCCCATTGGGCTGGGTTGTTCAGAATGTACGCTTGGGCGTTGGTTAGATCTTTTTCATCACGGATGATGTGCTCCCAGTAATTACGCTGCCAGACAGGTTTGCCAGGTGTGCAGCGGGCAAGGTTGATGCGCCGGGATACGGCGGATTTGAAGGCGCGCACAATGGTTGGGATCGATCCAACAACCGGTTTACCAAATTGTTCATGGGTTGGCGTGAAATCTGCGGAGGTAAAATGGTTCGGCATGATCACAAATTCACCCAATTCAATTTCACCCCGGATCAGGGCAGTTTTCATCCATTCTTCTTGCGCGATCTGCCCGAATTCATTTAATTGCATGACCCCATTCACAACCTCCCCAAATCGATGTTCCCGTTGGTGCGTGCAAATCGTGATGAAATACGCGCCTGGTTGGGAATAATCATATTCCTTCAACCGGATGGAACGCCGGTGGTGGAGATCGGAGATTTTATCGTTGATCGGGTTCATGTTAATTTTTTATTCCCCGTAGGGGCGTATGGCAATACGCCCCGCTGGCAATACGCCCCGCTGGCAATACGCCCGTACGACCACCCCCCAAGGTCCCCACGCGCAAACGGTTGGGCATGATCATATTCCCTTAACCGGAAGGAACGTCTCGACGATCATATTTGAATTTCTCCTGACATCAATTTTGGCAATAATTTATCGCGGAGTAGAGACAATGAATATGATTCTTTACAATCATTGAATAGTTTACTTAAAAGGGGTTTCACGATTTGCTCAAATTTTTCTGAGATTGTTTTTTCAGGAATCAATATAGGTAAGCTTCTTACTGCTGGTTGATTGATTCCAGGTTGGGCAGAATTCGAATTAAGGCTTTTTATGTTCTCAGTCATATAACTTTGATCAAGCCAAAAGTACAAGAATAATTGGTTGATTAGATTATTGGACCTTAAAATAAATACATGTTCATTAATTGCACAAATCTGATGAGGAAAACCATCCATAAACATCGTTTTTCTCCCAAGACTTGCTCCATCTTTATATAACAAGACATCCTCTGACTTGACAATTCCAGATTTTAATTTGGCAAAGAACTCTTCTGATACGAATTTCTCTTTTGAAAAATCATAAAATCCTAACCCATTTATATTTTCGGCTCCAATGCTTGGGATTCCTTCGGCAAGATCACCAACGCCGCCCTTAGGTCTTGATCCACTCTCAATTGAACTTAAAACTTCACTCAAAATTCCAACCCTCCAGCCTCTTGGAATTGGACCCAATTCGCTGGGTGGCATTGGTCTGGCGGTTGAGTTCTATCTTGTCATCTATGTTGGAAAGAACATCAGCAATTCGACGTTGTATTGAAAGAGGTGGAAGTGAAATCTCTAGCCCCCGAATCATGTCTGCATTTAGGTTTTGTTGTGCTCCACCAACTGCCATCGATGCAATCTCTTGAAATCTTGACATCAAATTGTAGTAGACATATCGATAATCAGTAATTTTGTCATTAATGGTCAAATTGCAGCAAGCTTGGTTTGTGGTAATAGGTCTCTTATTAATCGCTATTTTTCCAGCTGTTGCGCCATACATTGCCATTATCACAGAATTTGCTGGAATCCATTTGGCGGACGAATTATTAAGGCCTGCATCTGTGATCTTTGTTTCTGTCTCGTAAATCCTATTGAAATTAACCTCTTGTGTCTTCAGCCAAGGTATTGATCCACCATAATAATCAGGATTGCGCGTTGACGGAGTGCCGCCAGAAACAATTTTAGTGCATATATCGCTAATTCTTAGCGTTCTACATTTTTCAGAATTCATACCCAATCCCCTTTAACTTTCGCAGATGCGCGGTTGAAGATTTTCATTGCCCGCTATTTGGCATGCCAATTGAGTCTTATGCAAGATCACCATAATGTGCCTGATTCACCCTTTTTGGGTACATAACCGGGTTGATATGGGAACGAAACGCTGCTTTTGTTATCATTTCGCCGAAGGACACCAAGAGATTTTATCATGTCCGATTTTTCCCCTTTTCACTTGATCAACCGGCTATGTAAAGAAAATGCCAATTTGTTTCCATTTGAAGCCTGATATGTAAACGAAATGTCACTTTTGGTTACATATTGCCGGTGATACAGGCAAGTTT
>JAGVUP010000187.1 GCA_019136215.1 Chloroflexota bacterium
TTGGACGTCCGGGAAAGCTCTGCCCTGCCTCTGGACCGGGCGAACCTGGAAATTTTCCTCAAGCAAACGATTCAACTCGAAAAGTTCAACGGTCTGATCGAAATCTACCAGCGCGACCTTGCCAGCGGAGAAATTCTGCATGTCGCGCTGCGCGCCAACCAAGACGTAGCACCGGATGTTGCCTATTCCGCGGCGAGTACCATTAAGATTCCCATCATGGTTTCCGCCATGCGCCGCCTGGAGGAGCCGCTGCCCTCCCAAGCGAGTGACTGGATGTTCCAGATGATCGCCGAGTCGCTCAATCCGCCGGCTGACGGGTTAATGAAAGCCTATATGGATAATGACACCGGACCGCTGATGGTTACTAATGACTTGCGCGAATTAGGCTACCGAAACACTTTCCTGGCGGGATACTTTGAGCCCGGTTCGCCGCTGCTCGAACGCATCAGCACGCCCGCCAACCAGCGGCAGGACATCTTCCTTGACCCTGATTTTTACAATCAGACCGTTCCCTCAGAGACCGGCGACCTGCTCTGGAAGATTTACCGCTGCGCCAATCACAACGAGGCGCTTTTTGGCGGACAGGTGAGCGCCTCGGAATGTCAGCAGATGCTCAATTACCTGCTCGAGAACCGCATCCACGCTCTCATTGAAGCCGGACTTCCTCCTGAAGGACGCGCCGCCCATAAACACGGCTGGACGAACGACCTGGACGGTCTGATTCACACGATCAGCGACTCTGGCGTGGTCTACACCCCCGGCGGTGATTACGTTCTGGTTATTTTTGCTTATACCCAGGAGCAGTTTCTTTACGATACCGCCAACCAGCTTTTTGCCAGGCTCTCTCAATCCATTTATAATGCTTACAACCCTGAAAATCAGGCTGCCTGGTACGGCGGAAACTGACCTCGCACCTGCTGCGCCCTGAGGCAATCGCGCTGCTTCCGCGTCAAATCAACCGCAATGGCAAAGCTTTCCTGCGGCGCTACACAGCGGACCTTCCTTTTTCGGATTACAAGGCGCTTCCGCACGAATCCATCGAGAGCATCTTCTTGGTGGACACGCAATCGCTGGTGACGCTGCGCGGGATGAGCGACCAAACCCAGGTGAGTGTGCTCGACCACCATCCCCGCAAAGTTCAAATCCACCCGGATTGGCAGGTGGAACTGCACCTTACCGGCTCTTGCACGACCATTCTCGTTGAAAAAATCCGCGAAAAGAACCTCTCGCTGACGCCCATCGAAGCCACTCTGATGCTTTTGGGCGTTTACGAGGATACCGGCTCGCTGACCTACACCTGCACCACCCCGCGGGACGCCCGGGCGGTTGCTTACCTGCTGGAGCAGGGCGCTGACCTGAATATCGCGTCCCTCTACCTCAACCCGCCTCTCTCAAACGCCCAGCAGCAGCTTTTTGACCGCCTGATGAAGGACATCGTGCAGCTTGAAATTGAAGGCTTCAGCATCCTGGTTGCCCGAGCCATGGCAAATGACCTGAACGACGAGATTTCCAGCGTGGCGCATAAAATGCGCGAATTCCTCACACCGGATGGCTTGGTTTTGTTGGTCTCCACTCGCCAGGGTATCCGCCTGGTTGCCCGCTCCACTACCGATAATGTCGACATGGCGCAACTGGCGATACGATTCGGCGGGGGCGGACACCGGCGCGCTTCTTCGGCGCTTATTCGGGAGGAAGGGCGTTCGGACGCCACTGTCACGGACGCGAAACTTTCCGAGGTCGTCCAACGGGTGATCGAGTTTATCCCGCGGATCGTGACACCCAGCATCAAGGTGGGGCAAATGATGTCCCTCAATCCCTTGACGCTGAGCCCGGATATCAGCGCGGCGGATGCCGCGGAGTTGATGAAACGCTACGGTTTTGAGGGCTACCCAGTGGTGGAAAATAAACAATTGGTGGGGCTGCTCACCCGCCGCAATGTGGACCGCGCCATCGCGCATGGTCTCAACAAAACCGCCGGCGATTTGATGACCGCCGGCTCGGTCTGCGTTTTCCCGGATGACCCTGTCTCGCGGCTTAAGGACTGCATGGCAACAAGCGGCTGGGGGCAGGTGCCGGTGTTGGACCCGGAAACTCAGGAGATCATCGGCATCGTCACGCGCACTGACCTGATCAGCACGCTCAACGATGACGAAGCGCTGCCCACCCAGAATGAAATTGCTGATATGCTCGCGGAGGCGCTCCCGCCGTTGGCGGTTTTGTGCGCGATCTGTTGCTGGGATTGCCCAGCCAGGATTTCGATGTCGTGATCGAAGGAGACGCGGTTGTCTTTGCCGAACACATATCCCGCAAATCAGGCGGGCGCGTGGTCGCGCACAGGCGCTTCGGCACCGCTAAATGGATCCTTGACCCGGAAAAGCTCGCGGCTACTCTCGCGAAGGATGAGGCTCAAGGCTTCAACAAAGCGGATATCCCCGAACACCTCGACCTGATTACCGCCCGCACCGAG
>JAGVUP010000180.1 GCA_019136215.1 Chloroflexota bacterium
GTGTGAAATCACGCTCTACACTCTCACCAACTCCAGCCAGATTACTGTCGGGATCCTCGACCTTGGCGGCACCATTGTCAGCCTGCGAACGCCTGACCGCGCCGGACAACTTGAAGACGTCGTCCTTGCCTATCACGATCCCACACAATACCTGACCAACCCTATGTATTTTGGCGGTTTGATCGGAAGAGTTGCCAACCGCATCGCCGATGCCAGTTTTTGGCTTGACGATAAGCGATACAACCTCACAAAAAATGATGGTCAAAACAACCTTCATTCGGGTCCTGACGGTTTCCACCTGCGCCTTTGGCAAGTGGAAACCTCGACCGCAGAAGATTCCGCCAGCCTGAACCTCTCCCTGCATAGCCCCGAGGGCGATCAAGGCTACCCCGGCGAAGTGGCAGTTTGGGTTCGCTACTCTCTCGATGATCTCAACCGGCTGTCAATCCAATACCGTGCCCAAACCACCGCCAATACACCTCTCAGCCTTACCAACCACGCTTACTTCAACCTTGGCGGGCAAGCTTGTGCGGACATTCTGCATCACACCCTTTGGATCGACGCGGATCACTTCACTGCCGTTAATGACAACCTTATACCGCTTCAACATCAGCCTGTCGAGGAGACGCCTTTCGACTTCAGAGAGCCCAAATCAATCGCTCCATCCATCTTCCAGGAAGACCTGCAGCTAAAACGCGGAAACGGCTTCGACCACAACTGGGTATTGAACCATCCAATGAGCTTTTCCAAGGCGGCCGTCCTCTCCGAACCGATCAGCGGTCGACAAATGACCGTCTGGACGGATATGCCAGGTGTGCAATTCTATGCCGGTGGCGCGATCAATACCACCATTCCGGGCAGATCAGGAAGCCCTTATCCAAAATATGGCGGACTCTGCCTGGAGACCCAGTTTCCACCTGACGCTGTCAATCGGCCTGATTTCACCAGCCCGATCCTGTGCCCAGGGCAAACCTACCAGCACGAGACCATCTTCGAGTTTTCGGTCAGCGACTAAAAACAGATTCTTTTCTTACAACCACAGCGTGGGATTGAAAGTATCCGAAACATCCCGCTCCAGCCAGCAAAATCCAGCCAGGTGCAGCGTTTGCTGTTAGTGTAGCTTCCTCACCGCAGAGATATTCCACTTTTTTCGGGTCTTTGAACATCAAACCACTGCCAACAACTTTCACCTCCAACGAGAAAGCTGCAGGCTGAGAGGCATTTCCTGCTATTTTCTTCTTATTCATACTCCAAGATGTATGGTAACCCCACATGTTATAGGTTTATTTAAAGACCGATTCAAAAAAGGAAGATTAACTGACTGCTTAATTCTTCAAGAATAGTCAGGGGACATTCAATGATGGAGCAACGTTTATTCCTTAGTTACTTTTATTAAGATGTAAGGGCAATTCCAGTAATCAGAAATATTAGTAAACATGCAATCGTAAACCCGTAAAGAAGTAATAAAACGGCATGCTGATTAATCAGGATTTGCTTGGTTTTGGGTGGGAGGATTGCCTGGCAAGCTTCGACGCGAGACGGGATTGGCGGTGGAGCAAGGCGGGGGTGAGAGAGGGATCCGAATTCAAAGCGAGCGCTTGGTTCGTGAAGCTTAGGGCGGTTTCGTAATTACGGAGGTAGTGTTCGTAGTATTTAGCCAGTTCTAACAAGGCTTCAATGGAACCGGTAAGCGCCGCTTGCTTCCAAAGCGCACTGGCTTCTTCCAGATTTCCGCGGCGTTTTTGGAGGCGCGCGCGCATCAGCAAGCTTTTTTGGCGTTCTTCGTCCGAGAGACACTCCAGGCGCTGCGAGGCATATACTTCCTCTGCGGCGCGTTCGCGTTCGAGCGTCTCCAAAACGCGTCCGACCGAAAGCAGGTCTTCCGGGTCGGTGAGGCGGTCGTCGGAGGGGTCTTCGAGAATGGCTGCCAGCCAGCCAAAAAGCGCGGAGAGGCTGAGCACGTCGATCTCGTTGTGATAGAAAATGCCCGGCATGTGGGCAGCGTTACCGGTGAAAAGATACTCGCGGTAAAAGTCGGGCACCAGATAGCCCGGGATGTCGGCTTGTTCACGCTGAAATCCGAGCACCTGGGTCTCGATGTTGCCAAGGTTGCACTGCCCCAGACGCGATTTCCAGATGCGGCGGGTGAAATGGAGCAGGTCGAAGTGTGCGGCTGCGGTGAAAGGGTTGGTGAGGCGCTGCATGATGTAGCGCGTGTTGAGGATGGGCAGGTCAAAGGACTTGCCGTTGTAGGTGACGATTCCCTCCACGCCCTCCACGAATTCAGATAAAGCCGCCAACTGTGCCGTTTCTTCGGCAGGGTCGCGGACGAAGAACTGTTCCACTACAAACTCGTTCGCAATGAAGCGCCCAGCCCCGATCATGAAGGGCATGGTGCCAGTGCCGCCGGAGAGACCTGTGGTTTCGGTATCCAGAAAAACGAGGGATTCGAGGTCCGGAGTGACGGGAGCCTTAGCCCAGCGGGCGAGCCAGCCGTGGGAGGTCAGAGGCTTGAGGGGCAGATGCCCGTGGAGGCGGTCCTCGGGGTAAGAATGTTGAAGCGAGAATATCTCGCCATAGATGGTTTTCAGGTTCCGCCCGGGGACAAGCGCCTCAAGCGGCTGGGCTTTGGCTGGTTTCGGCTGCAGTGGCTGGGACGTGCCTAATTGGATGCCCAAACGTCGCAGCTTTTCGGAGAGGTCATTCCACTCACTCATCCAGCAGTCCTTTCAGCAGGGCGAGCGATTCGCGCTTGCTGCCGTAGCCTTCTTCACCAAATGGTCCCACGCAAGCCGGGCAGCCGTCTTCGCAGGGGCAGCCTTCGATCATCTCAGCAGCCCGTTCGAGCCAAAAACGGTGGTCTTCATATAATTGAGCCGAAAGACCTACTCCGCCGGGAATGGAATCGTAGACCAGAATGGCAGGCTGGGAGTTGTTGAGGATCGATTTGGGTTCCGAAAGCATGGCGATATCGGCATCATCGCACATGATCAGCAGGGGCGCGATGTTGCGCAGGGCGTGTTTGGCGCCTGCCATGCCGGAGATGACCCGAACGCGCGATTCGACCAGGGCGTGGCAGTGGGTGCAGAGCGTGACCAAGTTGGAGGGGGTGTTGGCTTGATCGGGATCCGCGAAGGTTTTAAAGGGCTGGATATGGTGCACATGCAGGTCAGCCTGGGCAAAGTTCTGATGACAGACCGCGCATTTCTGCTGGTCTCGATGGAGTATCTTCTGCCTGAGCGAAGCCCATCCCGGACCGTAATCGTTGGGATCAGAATTCCAAAGTTCAAGGTCTTTTAGGCGGCTGACGAGCTTTTCGCTGATGGCGAACCAGACTCCCTGGGTTTCCAGTCCGCGCGCGGGGAGGTCCAGAGGGAGGCGTTCGAGCGTTTCGTTGGTCTGCCAGCGGATTTTGCGGAAGCCTTCCACTTTGATGGAAAGAGAAAGCAAACCCGCGGCGATCAGCGAAGAGCCAAGGGATTGGCTGGTGTTTTGCTCAAAGCGATCAATGGTGGTTTTAATTGTGGGGAGGGTGTAGTAATCCGGTCTGGCTTGTTTCAAATTGCAGACGCCGTTTTGCAGATCGAGGTTTTCAACGAGATAGGTTTCCGCTTCGTGGAGGTAAACAGCCTGGGGATGAACCAACCACTCGGCGCTGTGGGCGTCCATTTGCCCGATTAATTCCGGCTTTTCAGCGCCTGCAACCATCAACGACACAACGTTAGGGGTAGATGACCGCAGAGAGGTTTCCGCGGAGGGGTAGGCATCCGCGACCCAGTAGTGGGTATCGTTGCGGTCGAGCACTTCGCCGGAAGCGTTGAGCGCCTGGAATAGCCCGGAAAGATTCCGCGCGGATAGAGGTCCAAAGCCTTCATCAGGTGAAAAAGGCAGCTCAAAGGTGGCGCAGCGCAGGTGTTGGTAGAGAACGAGCAGGTTGTTTGGGTCGACCAGCGCTTTTTCGGGGGAGTTTGCGAGGTATTCCGGATGCCTGGCGAGGTATTGATCCATCGCGTCGTTGGTGGCGACCAACAGAGCGAGAGAATCCTGGTGTTTTCTTCCAGCACGCCCGGCGCGCTGAAGAGTAGTCGCGATGGAGCCGGGATAGCCGACCAGGATGACCGATTCGAGTTCGCCGATGTCAATGCCAAGCTCCAGGGCGGAGGTAGCGACCACGAGACGAACGCTGCCTTCCTTGAAGCCCTGCTCGATCTCACGGCGGTCCTGTTTGAGGTATCCGCTACGGTATCCGCGGACTTGCGGGCGCATAGACAGGGGCAGCTTATCGAGCAGGTAGGTTAGCAGCATTTCAACTGTGCGGCGTGTGCGGGCAAAAAGCAGCGATTGGTGATGCGTTCGCAGGAGTGAAAGACCGATATTGACGCTGGTTTGGATACTGGATTTGCGGATGCCAAGTTTCGGATCGATCAGGGGCGGGTTGTAGAGCAGGAAGTGTTTTTCGCCCTGGGGAGCCCCGTTTTGGTCGATCAGGCTGACGCGGTTGTCGATCAGGAGTTCCGCAAGATCAACAGGGTTGGCGATCGTGGCGGAAGTGAGGATGAACTTGGGAAAAGCACCGTAAAAGGCGGCAATACGCTTGAGACGGCGTAGGAGATTGGCAAAATGTGACCCAAAAATACCGCGGTACGTGTGCATTTCGTCAATGACGATCAGACTTAGACCTTGAAAGAAATTCTGCCAGATTGCATGGTGCGGGAGGATGCCCTGATGGAGCATATCGGGGTTTGTCAGCAGGAAAACGGACTGTTTGCGCATAGCAGAACGCATGTGCTGCGGCGTGTCGCCGTCGAAGATGTTGGCAGTCAAAGGCTTTTGGGATGGAATTGCCTTGAGCAACTGGTTGAGACTTGTGAATTGATCCTGGGTTAGGGCTTTGGTCGGGAAGAGGTACAGAGCGCGCGCGTTTGGCTTGGTTAGCGCCTGCTGAACGGCGGGCAGATTGTAGCAAAGCGTTTTCCCACTGGCAGTGCCGGTGGCGATCACGAGGTTTTGCCCATTGCGCGCGCGTTCAAGCGCTTCAGCTTGGTGGGAATAGAGTTGGGAAATCCCCTGACTTTCCAATGCAAGGCGCAGGCGCGGGTCCAGCCAGGCGGGGATTGGCGCGCTGACAGGCTCGCGCGCGGAAGTGACCTGCCAGTAGGCGACGTTATCGCGAAAGTCAGGATCTTGCTGCCACTGATCGATCAGTGAGCGGATGCCGGCAGCGCCCGGCTGCGGACGCGGTTCATTGATCAAAGTGGTCTTTCTTCTTGAAAATACCCGCGATCATGAAATCCATGATCGGATAGATCCAGTTGCCGAGGCGTGTTCCCAGAAAGTAAGTCAGTTTGGCGTCAAAACCAGGAACGACGGCATAGCGCCCGTGTTCGACTGCATTCAGGGTTTCCCGGGCTACGAGCGAAGGGGGAATGGGCTTATCGGACTTGGCAAGTTCACGCGTAACGAAAGGTTTGTACTGGCTTTCGAAAGCCAACTGGGGCGTGTCCGTGTCGGGGGGATAGACAATAGAGACCTTGATCCCTTTGGGCTTCAGTTCCGCGCGGATGACATCGCTGAATCCGCGGACAGCAAACTTAGCAGAGGAATACGCGCTGTAACCATAGACTCCGAGTACACCTGCCAGAGAAGAAAAGTTGATGATATGACCGCTACCGCGGGCGAGAAAGTGCGGCAAGAGCAGCTTGGTAGCGTTCACTGTTCCGTGGTAATCGATATCCATGGTCCATTTGAAGACGTCGAGGTCTAACTCTTCCACATAACCTGGAAGGGCGACACCAGCGCAGTTGAACAGAAAATTCGGGACACCGAAAGTGCTGACCATAGTTTCAATCGCATCGCGCAAGGCGTCCACCTGGGTCACATCAACCGCGGTGGTGTGGATACGCTGATTGGTGGACTTCAGCAGAGGGGTCAGCGCAGCTTTAGCTGCCTCGAGTTTTTCAGGGTTGCGGGCGAACAGGGCAACCGAAGCGCCGGCTTGGAGGAGCTGTTTTGCCAGCTCCAGACCGATACCGCTGGAGCCGCCGGTGATGAGCGCGAGTTTCCCCTCAAAGGACTGCTGCGCTTTCATGAGTGCCCGCAACTTCCGCAATTGCCGGATTGGCAGGTGCCGCAGGAAGAAGAGCCGCCGGTGAGACTCTTTCCGGAACTGACGGCGTTAACCAGCGAAATTTGGCGCTTCGCGTCCAAATACCCGCAGTTGGGGCAGTTGATTGGCGCATCTGCCTGGCTGAAAGGGCGGATCGTTTCAAAGGTTTGCTTGCAAGATTGACAAACGTATTCGTAAATAGGCATAATAATCCTTCATTACTGGTATCGGGCGCGGATGGCGGGTACCAGATAATCTGAATAAGCACGCTCGAAGCCGTAATCCGGATGCCAGCCCCAATCCCGGCGGGCGGCAGAGTCATCGATATCCTGAGGCCAGGAATCGACGATTCCCTGGCGGTGGGTATCCGGGACGAAGTTGATCTCTGCCTGCGGGAAGGCTTTTAGGGTCAGGTCGAGGAGTTCCCGAGCTGTTGGGCAAAAACTGGTAACGTTGTAGACGGTTTGAGTCAGTGCGATGCGCGGAGCTTCCTGGAGCAACACGAGCGATTTGACCGCATCAGGCATGACCATAAAAGGAAGCTGTGCATCTGGGCGGACAAAGCAGTTGTAGGCAATGCCTTTGGCAGCGCAGCATGGAGCATCTCGGGACCGTAGTCGCTGGTACCTCCGGTAGGCATGGTTTCGGAGCTGATTAAACCCGGGAAGCGGACCGCCCGGAAGTCGAGCAGTTCATCCTGGCACGAAACCTCAGCACATTGCTTATAGTGGCGGCTGTAGTAGCGTCCAAGATTCTCACAGTAGAGTTTATTGATGCCGTACATCGTCGTGGGGGTATTGAACTGATCTTCCTGCACTTTGCCGGCAGATTGCTTGGTTGCCAGGTCGGGCAAACCGTACGCGGCAATGGAGCTGGGATAGATGAATTTGACTGGAACGCCATCCTGCTTGGACAAGGTCTGTGCCAGGCGCAGCAAATTGAGCGTGCCTTCGACGTTGAT
>JAGVUP010000048.1 GCA_019136215.1 Chloroflexota bacterium
GGGAAGTAGATCGCGTAGAGGAAGAAATCCGGATACTCCATGCGGATGGTGCGCCCTTCGTTGTCGAAAGCCTCGACCCCGAGCCCGGTCTTAATGCTGAGGGGCTCCTTGCGGTAGAGCACCGCCGTACCGCTGTAGCCCGGTCTTTCAGCGGAATGCCAGAAGCTGCGGTACTCCGGATGGCTGCGGATCAACTCCGGCACCTGATCGGGCTTGGCTTTGATCTCCTGCAGCCCGAGGACATCGGGTTTGATCTCATCCAGCCAGGCGAAACCATCCTTATTGACCACCGCACGGATCCCATTGACATTCCAGGTTGTAATTCTCATTATCGCGCACCCTTTCGAAGGCTATGGTAAACTAAATATTTGTTATGACCGATTATAACCTCTTGAACAGGGCTTTTACCAAACGCGCGTTACTGGCTTTCCTTCTGGTTTTGCCCCTGTTTTTCGGCGCGCGCCCCGCGCAGGCGCAGGCAAGCTACCCGAGCTATGTCGTGGAATATGGCGATACGCTCTCGTGGATCGCGCAGCGTTTTGACACCACACTCGAAGAATTGATGGCGCTCAATAACATCCAGCCGGATAACGTCCTGCGTCCCGGGGACAAACTGCTCATCCCGAGCCTGCAGGGCATGCGGGGAATTCTGACCACAGAATTTGTCGCGCTCGGATCGAGCCTGACGAGCCTGAGCCGGCGCAGCCAGACCGACACGGCAGTGCTGGTCAGAGCCAACCGCCTTACCAGCCCCTCTGAGCTTTTCATCGGACGCGAGATCATCATGACCGTCCAGGAAAACAGCGCCAACATGACCACCATGCCGGCGATCAAGCCCGGGCAATCCCTGCTCGAAGCAAGCATGCTCAGCGGCAAAAACACCTGGCTGCTGGCAGAACTCAACCGCCTTCCCAGCCCAAACATGGCAATGCCAATGGATACCTACTATATGCCCTCCGCCGAAGCCAACGCCAGCAATTTAGCGCTGCCTGGCATCCGCAGCATCGTCCTCGACAACCTTCCCCTCCGCCAGGGCGAAACCTTCCTGATCAAGGTCGAGAGCGATCAGCCGGTGACGGTTCAGGCGGACTTGGCTTCCATCCAACCTGTTTTCGTTGACCTTGGCGGTGTGCAGATGGCGTATGGCGGCATTAACGCTCTGACTGAGCCTGGCGTCTACCCGCTTAACATGAAGGTGACCTATCCCGACGGCGTCACTTACAATTTCGACCAATTGGTGATGATCAATTCCAGTAGATTCCCCACAGACGAACCTCTCGAGGTGGACCCCAACTCGATCGGCACCGAGGCGGAAAAGGCTGAAAACGCCGTCTTCAAGAGCATCGTTGAGCCGATCACAACCACCCAACAGTGGAGCGGGTTGTGGTATTCGCCCGCGCAGGACGCGGACTGCATCATCTCGGCATTCGGCAGCCGCCGCACCTACAACGATGATCCGCGCGTTTTTTACCATACCGGATTGGACCTGGGTTGGTGCAAAGGAACCGACGTTTACGCCGCCGCTCGAGGCACAGTCGTCGGAGTCTTCCCAGACCAGGTGGTGCGCGGAAACACCATCGTGATTGATCATGGTCTGGGTGTGTATACGATCTACATGCACCTCGAGGAGATCCTGGTCTCGCAGGGTGAGGTCGTAGATATCGGGCAGTTAATTGGTATTATCGGGACGACTGGTCGTTCGACCGGTCCGCACCTGCACTTTGAAGTGGATATTCAAGGCACGCCGGTCAATCCGCTGACCTGGCTGCGCCGGGAATTTCCTTAAACAAAAAAGAGCATATTTTTGCTCTTTTTGTGTGCGCTGAGAGGGAGTTGAACCCTCACGCCTTGCGGCACGTGGCCCTCAACCACGCCTGTCTGCCAATTCCAGCACCAGCGCAAACGTGAGATTGAATTATAACGATTCCGAGTTCTTTGTCAAGAACACGGGATCAGAATGAGGCTAACTTGAAAAAAACAATTGCATTAGACGCGATGGGCAGTGATAACCGCCCTTTCCCCGAACTGGAAGCCGCGGTAGTCGCCAGTAAGGAATTTGACATCAACGTCATCCTGGTCGGGGATGAAGAAAAGCTGACCTCTGAACTGAAAAGCCATAACCGCGACCTTTCGGGAGTGCGTGTGGTTCACGCGCCTGAGTGGCTGGACATGACCGACCATATTCAGGAAGCCCGCGCCAAAAAGCAGAATACGATGGCGGTCGGCATGCAGCTGGTCAAAGAAGGCAGCGCCGAAGCTTTCGTCACGGCAGGGAACACCGGAATGGCGATGTACTATGGCACCAAGATTTTTGGTCTGATTCCAGGGCTCGTCCGCCCTTGTTTGTGCGCGACATTCCCCGTAAAAGGCGGAAAATGCGTACTGTTGGATATCGGAGCGAACGCTGACTGCAGACCCGAATTTTTGGTCCAATTTGCGCGGATGGGGGCTGTCTACTCGCGCCTGATGGTCGGCAACGCCCAGCCGCGCGTGGGTCTCATCGCCAACGGAGAAGAAGAAGGCAAGGGTAACGAACTCGTGAAGGCTGCCCATCCGCTGCTGCGAGAGCAAGTGCCGGGCTTCGTGGGCAACATCGAAGGTAAGGAACTCTTCGGCGGAGCGGCAGACGTGGCGGTAACGGACGGTTTCACAGGGAATGTGCTCCTGAAATCGACCGAAGCCGTCGCCAAGCTCATCATGAGCACCCTCAAAGAAGAGTTGCTGGGCAGCACGCGCACAAAGCTCGGCGCTCTGCTGGCGAAACCCGCCTTCAACAAAGTACGCTCGCTGCTTGATCCCTCCGAGACTGGCTCCGCTCCCTTGCTCGGATTGAATGAATTGGTCTTTGTAGGGCATGGACGCTCAGACGCGAAAGCGATGGTCAGCGCCGTCGCCCAGGCAGTACGTGCGCTCGACGCGGGTTTATTGCAAGATTTAAAGAAAACAATCTCAGAAAATGGAGAATCAAAATGAAACTGGTCAGAAACGAAAAAAGCATTAATCGCGGCAAAACCATCGGCAAGGTCCTGACTTTCGCGAGCCTGAGCGTCTTGGGGCTCGGTCTGTACTTCGCCTTCAAAAAGGAAATGTCAATGATCCTTTACTCTTACGCCTGTCTGATTGCGGGTTTTCTCCTGACACAGATCGGTCTGAATTTCGTCAACCGCTACGGAAGATCACCGCGCTACGACGAGATCGTCGGCGCGGCATTCGAGAAACTGCGCCACGAATACACCTATTACGTCTACACCGCACCTGTGCCTATGCTCCTGTTGGGACCCTGCCGCATTTGGCTGCCCATTCCGGTCAATGCAACGGGTGAGATCAGCTACAAGGATGGCAAATGGGTGCACAAGACCCGGAATTTCATCCAAAAATTCATGGGGCAGGATACTGTCGGCAAACCCGACAGGGAAGTCGCGGATGCTTCCGCCTCGCTCAGCAAATACCTGACCGAAAAGGGCATTCCGGCGGATTCTCAGCCTGAACTGAAACCGATCATGGTCGTTTATCTGAAAGAAACCCAGCTCGGAGATGTTTCCGCGTCGCCGTACCCCGTGGTGGAGTTAGAAGAGCTGAAACGCTATATCCGCCGCATGGACCGAGAGGAATGCGCCGATCCAATCAGTCCGGAACTGGCGGAAAAAATCCACACCGCCCTGGGCTGTCGCCGGCACTGCAGAGTAAGCCCGGGATCATTGGTTCCTTGAATTCTTATTCCGATTAAACAAAATAGCGCGGAAACGCGCTATTTTGTTTTTTTTGTATACTGTTTATTCCGATTCGTTTTTTATCAGACCGGCATATTTCCGCAATTGGGTGACTTCGCGCGGGCTGAGGTACCGCCATTCGCCAGATTTGAGCTTGCCCAGGCGTAAATTACCGATGCGCACGCGCTTGATCTGCGAAACAGGCAGCCCAATGCGCGCGCCGACCTTGCGGATCTGGCGCTTCTTGCCTTCGTGCATGATGATCCGCAGCCAGGCGCCGTTGCTGTAGCTGCCCATTATTTCCACCTGCGCCGGCAGTGTGCGCGTGCCGTCCTCGAGCACAACTCCTCTGCGCCAGATCTCAAGCTGTTCCTGATCCGGGGTCTTGATGACAAAGACTTCGTATTCTTTCTCGTGGTGGTAGCGCGGGTGTGTGAGCCGGTTGGCAAGCTCCCCGTCGTTGGTCATCAATATCAAACCTTCGCTGTCGAGGTCCAGACGCCCAACCGCGAAAAGCGGGTCCGAGATGCCGATAAGGTCGTTTACGGTCGGCTTTGGATGGGTGTCATCAATGTCCGAAAGATAACCCCGCGGTTTGTTCAGAGCTATGTAAATCCGCTCCGCTGTAACGCACAGCAGCTTGCCGTCAATGCTGATCGCATCCTTCGCGGGGTCGGCTTTATCGCCGAGGTGGATAACCTTGCCATTGACCTTCACCCGCCCAGCCTCGATCAGTTTTTCACAGGCGCGCCGCGAACCCAAGCCCGCGAACGCCATGATCTTTTGAACGCGTTCTTCCATCAGTCTTTCAGCAGCCTCATTTCTTCATTTTCAGCCGACTGTGAAGCTGCCAGCAGCCCCTCCAGGTCCACCTCCGGTAGTTGATCCAGCGATTCCAGACCGAAGTGTTGGAAGAACTCGTTGGTCACGCCGTACAGGATCGGTCTGCCAATCGCTTCTGAACGCCCCAACTCCTCGATCAGACCCTTTGCCAGCAGGCTCTTCACAACGCCGTCGCTGTTGACGCCGCGAATCGAGTCGATCTCGGGTCTGGTAGTGGGTTGTTTATAAGCAACGATTGCCAGAACTTCAAGCGCGGCTTGAGTCAGACGGGAGGTGACCTCCAGACCGAGGAATTTCTCGATCAACTCAGCGTGCTCGGGAGCCGTGACCATCTGGTATTGGTTTTTGATCTTCTGTAAACGCAGACCGTGCTCCGCGGCAAGATGGATTGAAAGAGCTTCGAGAGATTTCTCAATCTCCGACTTTGAAACGTTCAATGCCTGGCTCAATTGTTCAACAGAGCTCAGACCTGGCGCGGCAAAAAGCAACGCTTCAAGCGCTTTTGATGTGGGGCTCAAAAGATGGGTGGAGTCGTGTTCGGGCATGCTATAATTCTCACTTGTTCAGGGTCATGATTATACCCGAAACCCTGAGAAAAACTGAAAGGCTGACTATGCTCATTTTACTTACTGGCGCCGCTGGATTTCTTGGATCCCACCTGACCGACCGCCTGTTGGCGGAAGGACATCAGGTCATCGGGCTCGATAACTTTGTCACCGGCGACCGCGCGAATCTAAAACACCTCGAGGGCAACCCTAACTTCCGCTTGATGGAACAGGACGTTTCCGCGTTTATCCGCGTGGATGAACCCCTCGATTACATCCTCCACTTTGCTTCTCCGGCGAGCCCGAACCCTGCTTCGCCCCTGGGCTATCCGAACCTGCCCATTCAAACGCTCAAAGCCGGCGCGCTCGGCACCTATAACAGCCTCGGTTTGGCTAAAGCCCACAAAGCCCGCTTCCTTCTGGCATCCACCAGCGAAGTTTATGGCGACCCAACCGTCCACCCGCAAAGTGAAGACTATTGGGGAAATTGCGACCCCATCGGTCCGAGGTCGGTTTACGATGAAGCCAAACGCTTTGCCGAAGCCCTGACCATGGCGTATCACAACGTTCATCATCTGCAAACACATATCGTGAGAATCTTCAATACCTTCGGACCGCGCATGCGCCTGGATGACGGCAGGGTCGTGCCAAATTTTATCCAGCAAGCTCTGCGCGGAGAGCCGCTTACTGTTTATGGCACAGGCGAACAGACCCGCAGTTTTTGCTACGTGAGCGACCTGATTGACGGCATTTACCGCCTGATGATGACCGATGAGCATATGCCGGTCAACATCGGAAATCCGATCGAAACTTCGATCAAAGATTTCGCGCTCATAATCAACGAGCTCTGTCATAACTCTGCCGGAATCATCACCCGCTACGCCGACACTCTCGGCGATGACCCCCAACGCCGGCAGCCGGATATCACGCGTGCGAAGACGGTCCTGGATTGGGAACCGCGCGTGGCAATCCGCGACGGTTTGAACATGACGATCGACTATATGCGCCAAAAACTGGGCTTGGACGCCGGGCAGGGATAAGCACCGCATGGGAATGCTGCGCGTCATCGGTGGCTCCGCCAAAGGACTCAGGCTCAAACACGTGCCCGGGGATACCACCCGCCCTATCACTGACCTGGTAAAAGAGGCTCTTTTCAACATCCTTGGAGGTGAAATCCTGGATGTGCGCATGCTCGACCTCTTCGGAGGCACCGGCGCGGTAGGCATCGAAGCGCTCAGCCGCGGCGCGAGGGAAGTGACATTCTTGGATACCAGCCGACTGGCGGTAAAGACGATTCGCGAAAACCTTGCCTCCACCCGTTTCAGCGACCGCGCCAGCGTGTTCCAGGCAGACGCGTTCAATTGGCTCGCCAGCCAAACCGATCCGCAGTTCGACCTCGTCTACGTCGCTCCGCCTCAATACAAAGGGATGTGGGAAAAAGCAGTCGATCTGATTGACCTCAATCCGCGCGTCATCAGCGATGATGGTCAAATAATCGTCCAAATCAACCCATTGGAATGGGTTGAAAAAACCTATGCGAATTTACGGGTCTTCGATTTGAGGAAATACGGGGACACCCTCCTGGTCTTTCTTGAAAAATCAATGCCTGAATGACATAACCAACTGACCCTGATCATCGTAATGGTAACGCCCCCAAAATGGTTTGCCGCTGGTGCGCTGGCGCATGACAAGCGGCAGGAGCGTATAAAGGTCTTCAACCAATTTTAATTCCAAGGCGCTTTGGAGCGAATGCCATTCCAGCCTGCCCTCTTTCGAAGCGCAGACCTGCCCGCTCAATTGTTTTGCTTTAAAAACGAAGAAAATAATGCCAGGAATCTGACCAGTATCCACAGCCACCTGTCCGCAATAGATCAACTTCTCTGCTGTTAGACCACTCTCCTCGAGCAGTTCGCGTTGCGCGGCGTTGAGCGCCGACTCCCCTTGCTCCACATGCCCGCCCAAGCCATTCCAGTATCCTGCCCAGATTTTTTTATCGCGGGCGCCTTCCAGTAAGAGAACCTCTCCGCTCTCGTTGACTGGAAATATTAAGACTCTCGGAATCAGAGAATATCGCTGATTGCAGACACCTTGTGATTCAACTCCCATTTCAAATGCGCGGAGCCCGCGCGAAATAGCGGGCTCCGTATTTCCTTTTAGTGCAGGAACATCGGCAAACCAAGCACGTTCTTGATCTTGGGCTTGTAATTGACCTTGTCGTAGTACAAGTCCACGTCCACATGCCGTTTAGCGCTGATGACCGTATCAACCGGCACCACGGAGTAGTTGCCGTCAATGATTCCGACCATCATGCCGAATACGCCTCTGCTGGTCATTTGCATCGCCAGTGCGCCATAGTTCATTGCGACCATGCGGTCGAGCATGTCGGCTGCGCCGCTGCGCACCATGTAACCGAGTTTCTGATACATCGTATTGTTGCCGGTAAGGGCTTTGATTTGATCCGAGAGTATTTCGCCTATGCCTCCGAGTTTGCGGTGCCCGTATGCGTCCGCTTCTCCTGTTTGGACGATCTCTCCGCCTTCGGTATGAGCGCCTTCGGAAATGACGCAGAAAGAGTAGTGCGAATTGCAGTTGCGTTTATCCTCCGCCAGCATCTCTGCAACAGTCTGCATATTGAAAGGTACTTCGCAGATGATCGTGCGGTCCGCGTAACTCAGATAACCCGTGATCAGCGCGGTTTCGCCGGAGTTGCGTCCAAAGAGCTCCACGACACCGATGCGTTCGTGAGAACCAATCGAAGTGCGGAAATTGGTGATGAGTTTGACAGCCTGAGTGATCGCAGTCGAGAATCCGATGCAGTATTCCGTGCCCAGCACGTCGTTATCCATCGTCTTCGGGATCGCGTTCAGTTTGACACCTTCCTTTACCAGGCGGGCAGAATAGCTGAGGGTATCATCCCCACCGATCGTGATCAGGGAATCCAGGTTAAGGTGGTCAATAACTGTCAGAATGTAATCTGTGTAATCTTTGACCCCTTCAGCCTCGTCAATGACCTTACCCCATTTACTGTCGAGCAAAAAAGCGGGGGTATCTTTCACGCGTACTTTGGAAGGATTGGTGCGCGAGGTGTGCAAAAAGGTACCGCCCGTGCGGTCCACTCGGCGGACTGCAGCCTCGTCCAGATCCCGGATATAGAGTTCGTGGGTAGCAGGGTCATCGATGTCATAACCCAAAAGCCCGAGCCATCCCCGGCGAATGCCAACAATCTCGTAATCTCCATCCAGACTGTTCAACAACACCGATTTAATAGCGATATTCAAACCAGGAACATCACCGCCACCGGTTAAAATGCCAATTCTCTTCTTTGCCATATCTTGCTCCTTATTAATTTTTGATTGAATCGATCAGCGCTTTGGGGCTAACGGTTGCCCACCGCCTAAACCACTGTAAGCCTAGCATAGTCATCAAGGGCAACAACAAGATGACTAAAGACGATTCCTCTAGCAGCCAATTCTGAGTAACCTGGAAACGGCGCCAATGTATAAAAATCAAGGTCAGGCAGCTTACCCAACTAATGATTCTACCAGAAACCCGCCATTTTTCGGTTAAGTACTTGTAAACATTGAACAATGGTGCAAATAACCAAAGCAAATAGACGCCTTCTGATCTCAAATTGAAGAGGTAAAGGAAATTCAGGGTCAGCATTAACTTCCATTGGAAGCTTCTGCTCTCCCTTTGCCCGATGCCGTACCATTCCACGAGCATAACCACAAAGGTCAACAGGTTCAGCAAGATAGCAATCTGTGCGCTCGCACCGGGGAAAAGCTTCCCGAGAACCATCAGAGGCGTGTTAACCCACGAAAAATCAGGGAACACCCGCAGGTAGTTCGCGAACCAATCCGCAGCCCATCCTGGAAAAAGGATCAGCGAAATCACCACAAAGAAGCCAAGCACGCTGACAAAAACATTAGCCAGGGAGTTATCTCTGCGGACTCCGAACCAAATCATAAACAGGATGACGAGGAAAATGGTCAATGGTACCATCCAAAGCGCCAGCGCGAAAAGAAATCCTGCCATCGTGCCCTGCCGGTTAGTCGCCAGGTAAACAGCAAGGATGGTCAAAAAGAAATATGGCACGGTGACGCTTACAGTGATTACTGATTTGAAAAGCGGATAAAAAATCAGAATTAGTAAGGACAGAATCAGGGTTTCCGGCAGGCTTAGCTTCAGCCCCGAGATGCGGACCGAGAAGTGCACACTTAAAGCGAGACAGAGTTCGACCAGTGTCATCCAGATTGCCCTAGCAATGGGGTACGGTACAAAGCTGATAGGCATGTAAATGAACACATACCAAGCGGGGTCCAAAAAACGCCCCTCATTCAGGCTGGAAGGCTGATTTCCGCTTTCGTCCAGCAGATCAAGAGTTGCCTGGTAGGTGGAGTCACTGTAAGGGGATGCCCCCGACCGCAGCCATTCCCGCGCTGCCACCCAACGAGGTGCGAAATCGTCCTGTTTCTGAAATGTGGAGGCCAGACGGAGGTTGACCACAGTTGCCCCAACCAGCGCTAAAAGGATAAGCATTGGAAGCCAAACGTTAGCGGTTTTCTTTAGAAACAACTGGATTTACCCTTTCTGAACCTGATTCTATCGTCATCGCCCATTACGGTCAAATGGTCAAACAATTAGGATATGCTTCCTTGAACGCGATGGATCAGGGTCCAACCAGTACGTTTTACTCTGTTTACAAGTCTTTACCGCATGAATGCTAGTGTCCCCGCAGATTTTATCCTTTCTGTCGGGAAAGGCAAACAGGCAGTGGGGAAGCAGTGGGAAAGCTAATCGGACAAAGCAAGAGGATTCGAAAATCGAGGAGTGTTTTAGCCTTTAAAGAACCCTATGTACATAGGTTACGAAGATAAAAGCTGCTAAATTTCCAGGCCGTTCCATTCATAATCTATCCAGCATTTATCTGATACGATTGCACCGGAGAATTTTTCGTAATTATTCCTGTTCGTAAAAAGGTTCGTAAAAATTCCTTGACAGAGACCGTTGAAATAAAGCAGCATTTTCGACAGGAACCCTATCAAGTCCGGTTGTGAACCGGATCAGCGGTTCATCTGAGGCTTGTTATCCTCATTTTATTCGGTCTTTTTC
>JAGVUP010000211.1 GCA_019136215.1 Chloroflexota bacterium
TGTTTTCAGCCGGATCAAGGCGCAAGCCAAATAGAGTCCGCATCGCCTTGCATCGCCTCGGGCAGGCGCACAGCCTGGCAGGTGTGGGGGTTGAGCAGGATGGGGGCAAAGGTGTTGCTCCGGTCCTGTACGTTGAAGAGTATCCAATCCGAATTTGCCCACTTTGGCTCAAGCAGCCGGATACCTCTCACAAGGAGTTTTTCCTCACCGGTCTGGAGGTTGTGCAGGACCCATTTAAGCGAGCCTCTCGCGATCAGGGCAAATTCTTCGTCCGGTGAGAGGACGAAATTGCCACTCAGGGAACTGTCTTCCCCTGCCAGGTCTGACTTTTCCGCGGAGCGACTCTTCAGATCGTAAACATAGAGGGTGGACCCCATCCCCGAACTGGAATGGAGTTTGAAAAAGAGCCTCTGGCTGTCGGCGGACCACCCCACAAGACTGCTACTTCCGCGGAGGGGGATGGTGATCAATTCTTTCCCGTCCGGGCTGACCAGCATCGGACCGAGGTCTTCGGCGGTATTTTGAACGAAGGCGACCCAAAGCCCATCCGGCGACCACAGCGCGTTATAACCCTTGACGGCGGATAACTGCCTGGTTTCCTGGGTGGTCAGGTCAATGGTCATCAGCCTCCCATCCTGATCGAAAAACGCCAGCGCATTTCCATCCGGCGAGAAGGAGGTCCAGAACCAGTCATTTCCTTCAGGAGGCTGGAGGATCCGCTCACCTGTCGCCAAATCATAGAGCGCGGAGCCCCACCTCGCGGGGGAAACAACCTGGCGGATCATGATTTTTCCATCCGGCAGGGCGGCTTCGAATTCGCCCGGGATTTGGAGGCTGGTGTAGCCAAGGCAGGGCGGCTCATCGTTTTGCTGGGAAGCCAGTAGCTCCGCGAGCGCTGCATCCGGCGCGAAAGACTGGCTGATTTCCACTCTTTCCAAAGCCTTGACCGGCGCAAAGAACCGAAAGTTCTGCTCACCATGGAGCGGTCCTTCCGGCACGTAAAGATCCGCCATGAACACAGGCTCACCAAACATGACACTGGGTCCCGTTCCCCCTTCTGACGGAGCGTTGACCCTGCCGTCAGCCATTTGCACAGAGATTCTTTTGATAACCGGATGCTCCCTGAAGAAGAAGTTGTAAATATATCCGCCGAATTGAGAGGGCTGTCCGCGGACGCTATAGAGCGCGACTTCTTCGCCGGCGATGCGGAAAGTCTTCTCAACCGGCAGGTCAAGGACGAGATAGTCGTCGGGCAGCGCGAGGCTGAACAGAGCTTCTTCTTCCGTGAGGGGCTGACTCAACTCAAAAAAAGATGTTTTGATCTCGATCGGGAAGGAAATCCCCGAAGGATCTGCCGCGAGCGTCCAGAACCCAGGTTTGGAGGCGAGGATATCTGCGATGCTGCTTTCGACCTCCTGGTTGAAAGGCACGAGATTGCCCTTGGAATCCGTGACCTCGAAGGTTTTGGTCCAAAATTGCGTGCTTTCCTGCAAGCCCTCGATATATCCGCCAAGGATGAGGTCGCCATCATCCGCCAAGGCGTGCGTGATTGTCAGCGCATTTCCGGCTTGTGTTTGAATGGGGTCGGTTTCTTCCAACGGAGCGGGCGTTTCGATCACGAAAACGGGCGTCAGCGCAAGCGGCGCCTCGCCGGGAATGAACTCCAGCGGGACGCGCCAGTCGGTGGGGACGGTTCCCGCGAGGGTGTTCATCAGGCAGGGGAAGACGAGGGTCAGACGGTTGACCTCCGCAGGCACCGGGAAGTATTCGTTGTGACCCAAAGCGTCGATGCGGACGCCATCGGGTGTCAGCAGGTATTGGGCTTCACCGCAGCCGGGGATATTTTCGTCTTTGGGGTACGCCGAAGCGGGGATCCCCTGCAGACGGATATTGATAAGAGTCGTTTCGGGCGTGAGGACGCCGTCCGTAACGGTCAGTGTGATGCCATCGCGGGTCAGTGAAACGGGCTCTTTGAGCGTGCGAATAGGCGTGTCTGATTCGATCAAGCCAATTCCCGGGAGGATGCCCAGCCAGTTTTGGAGCTGCGCCAGGACGTTTTTCGGTCCGAGGACGGCAAGGATCAAAACCAGCAGCAAAATCAGGCTCAAGCCTGCCCAGGCGAAGCGCTTCCCTGGGGAAAAGGCGCGTTTGGGTTTGGGCAGAGGCTGATTGACGCTCCGCGAGAGCTCGCTGAGGAAGGCTGCGCGCGGGGCGGGCAAGTTGTAGGCGTTGAGGATTTTTTCTTCAATGGGAAGGCGCGTGGTCATCATGACTCCTGCCGGGCTTGAAGGCGCTCCAGCAGCCGGTAATAGCGTTTCTTTATACGGGAAAGCGGCTGATTCATCACCCGGGCGATTTCCCTGAAGGGCAGTTCGCCCACGAGGCGCAGCCGCAGCAATTCCGAGTCGCGCTCAGGGAGCTGCCGCAATTGTTCGCGCAGGTCCAGGAGCCCGTCCTTCGCTGCTGTATTGTTGACGTCTTCCGGACGATCAGTGGGAAATGTAAGCTCGTCGTCCAGCTCAGCATGAAGGATTTGTGCGTTTTCGCGAAAGTAGTCAGCAGCCTTATTGCGCGCGATAGTGAAAAGCCAGCCGACCGCTTTGGCAGGGTCGCGCAGGCGCTGCCAGTTCTCCCAGGCGGACAAAAATGTTTGCGAGGTTAGGTCTTCCGCCGCGTGCAGGTTTTGGACGCGCGAGTAGTGATAATGGAAGACCTTCGTTGCGAATGCCTCATAAAGCGCCGGCAGATCGCTGAAGACCAGCGGCGCTTCCGCATCGTCTTGAGGAGGTTGGTTTGATTTTGTGTTCAAATGTCACCTGCTTCTCTAATTGTAGCTACATAATGAATGTCGGGGAAAAAGAGGAAAAGTGACAGATAACTGGAGCAGGCTTAGCTTTTCATTGCTGCGTGTTAAGGTAAAATCGGTGGAAGCGTGTTCGTTGTCGAAACTGCAGATTGGAGCTGCCGAATGGGTAAGGATTCCACCAATATCGAAAAAGAGACCAGATTTTCCGGACAAACCAAAACTTTGAAAATTGCCTGGATGATCTGCTTTTTTGCTTCCTTCATTTACATCGGTACGGAATGGCTTTTTCTGATCACCAAACCGTCCTCGATGAGCATGGTTTCACCATTAGAAAAGCTAAGCATCTTACTCTTTGGCATATCCATGCTTACTTTTGCCGGATGCTTCCTTCAGCTTTTAATATCTTTGCTTTTCCGCGGGAAGATCGGGGAAAAGGCTTGGAGCATCAAACTCCTGATGAGCGTGCCGGGTGTTGTTTTAGCCGCGGCTATCCTTTTGATTGTCGATAACTTCACATACACCACAATGGGATTTGGGATTATTACAAGTAAGGGGCCTATCCGGGCTCTTTACGGTCTTTCTTTCCTGGGACTCGTGTTCTACTTCATCCAGGACTTAAGCAGGCTGCATCAGACGATTCGTAAAATCCGGGATAAAAACGGGGCTAAGCGCCGGGGCAGTATCTATATTGGGCTGGCAAGTCTAATGTTGATAACGATTACCGCGGTGTTTATCAGTGGAATAAGACAAAAAATATTCTTGGATTTCGGAAATATCGACGCGGCAAATCGAAAAAACATTATTTTGATTACAGCAGATGGATTGAACGCTGAACGAATGTCTGTCTATGGCTATGAGAAGGAAACAACTCCATTCTTAAAGTCGATTGCTTCAAAAGCGCTTATCGCGCAAAACAACTTCACAAATTCCGGCAGTACCACCGGGTCGCTCACTTCAATGCTGACAGGAAGGTATCCTACATCTGTCAGAGTCCTGTTCCACCCGGATATTTTAAGAGGTGAAGATAGTTACCGGAGCCTGCCTGCCATTCTAAAAAGCAGCGGGTATCATAACGAGCAATACAGCATTGGTTTCTACGCAGATGCTTATGCGATAAACTTTAAGAATGCGTTTGACTTTGCCAATGGTTACACGGCAAAATCAAACCGCATCTTAGGGATTGCCAACCTGCCGATTCCTAGCAACTATGAGTATTTTCTCTACGAATTACAAAGCCGCTTATTACCGAGGTTGAAGCACATCTTCTTTGTAAGGGTGATGGAAAACGAGTTTCAAGAAGTTACAAACCTGGCTAAGTTTAGCAAAGAATATGCTGACAAAGAAAAGATTCTCCAGGCGCTGGATACCCTGGCCCATACGGAACAGCCTGTGTTTCTGCATTTGCATTGGATGAAAACGCACGGTCCTTACTTTAAGCCCAGGAATCGTGTTTTTTCTGCCGGGCAGGATGCCGACCATCAGGATCCCTGGGATACTCTGTTTTATGAAGACGTAATTCTCGATTTCGATGAAGATCTGGCTTACCTTTATAATGAGCTTGAAAAGATGGATATTCTGGATGACACCGTTATCATTATTGGTACTGATCACGCCAATATTGATTTTGTTACCTTCCGACGGATTCCATTGATGATCTTGTTTCCGAACGGCGAACATGCCGGCAAAATCCTTAACGACACCCAAAACCTGGATACCGCGCCAACCATATTGGATTATTTAGGGATGGATGCCCCGGAGTGGATGGAAGGGAAGTCGCTGCTTTCTGATGACCTTGGATACCGGCCGATTCTTTCAGTCCAAAACCTGAACACGACCCATACCGAAGAGCAAGGCTGGATAACCGATGATGCCTATAACAATCCGCCTTTTTATCAATTTGATGCCATAGGCGTGCAAAACTGCGGCAGGATAACCGAATTAAACCTCGAAAACTTCCATTGGTCAAAGATAGAAGTAAGCGCTTATCAATCACAATGTGATTCTAAAGATATTTTGGATGACCAAACGATTCGCGAGATAATCATTGAGCGATTGAGAAAGGATAAGTTTGAGTTTGATGAAGCGCTCATCCCTTTCCCTTAAGTCCTGAATGAAGAGCTTGAAAAAACCTTATCCTTAGTCAATTCAGGCAGATAATATAAAGGAAGGGAGCTTCCAAGTTGGTTGGGAATTGCAGGAGAGGGCATACGAATCTTATTCGTTTATTCTCCTGACAATTAGTCTCTCAGGAAATAAGACCTCCTGGAAGAGGGGCTGGCGTCAGGCGTATACCTGCGGCAGGGCGCGGTTGAGGACCATCCGAACCATCATGATGCAGCCTAAGACCATCCTCAACCCGCCGATGGATACGGATGGAGCAATACCCTGCGTGCACATGCCCCATCATGAACGGTGGGAGAAGGCGCCTCATCCTTACGAAAAGGGCATCCTGGCACCAGCGGCGCGATTGGGGGCTAAGAACTGATAGATGGATACCTATTAATCCGTCCCCAATCCGCCGTCGATGGGCGTTGTCCTTTTCATTCCGTCGAATTGGAAGCGGGGAAGGCGACCAAAGAACAGGGTTTTCAATGCTTCAATTGCCTCCTTGACTTTCAGGATGGTATCTATTCAGCCGTGTTACTTATATGACCTTCAATTATTTACCGCGTAAATAAAATTTGTATTTGGGAGGTTTATATGTCCGTCCAATGAATGGATACAGATGGACTATTACCCTGCCATACTTGCAAACAAACCTATCTGTACTGCAGGATGTCAAAATCAAGCCGCTATGATGATATCGAATGTATTCGATAATACGTTAGGAGAGGCTGACTTAAATGCAAGTTGGATCAGCCACCCGGCATAGCCAGGGTGAGGGCAGCATTGGAATTTCGGAACCCTCATCCACCAAATCTGATTTTTCCTGGAACATATATTCCGGAATAAGCCGATACAAATGCCCTTAACGAAAACGAAACACGCAACACGGGTAAAAAACACGGGTAAAATTGCCCTTGACAGGAGTTCGGAAATGCCTATAATAGACCTTTGTGCCCGGCAACGGGCGCGCAAAGAACCTTCAAATTGAAAGACGCCAGAAATTGAAATTAAATCAATTAAATCAATTTCACCCTTGACATTTGGTGTAGGAAGGTCTATACTAATAAGTCCAAGGTGCTACATCAAAAGATCGCGCCTGTGGGTGCGATGTTTGACAAAAAGATAGCTTGGGTCTGTAAGACCTGATGGAAAAGCCTGAAGCCGGCTGGAAGTTTGAGCCGGCGCTTTCGTCTGAAAAGAAGGCTTGACAGCGGGAAGTGAATCCGCTAGAATCGGGTCTCTTGAAAGTCAGTACCTTAACAACTGAAAAGTGATAGGAAAAATGCAAGACAAAAAAGAAATAGGTAAGTAATTACTACAAGCCTCGTTAATGATCTTTTCCGTAAAGATGAAAACACCGAAAGGTGATAAATTTTTAGCGGAGAGTTTGATCCTGGCTCAGGATGAACGTTGGCGGTGTGCCTAATACATGCAAGTCGAACGGAGTTAATAGCAATATTGACTTAGTGGCGAACGGGTGAGTAACGCGTTGGTGATCTGCCTTGAAGTGTGGAATAACGCTCCGAAAGGAGCGCTAATACCGCATGTGCTCTCAATTTTTAGAAACTTGAGAGGAAAGGATTTATTCGCTTCGAGAGGAGCCTGCGTCCCATCAGCTGGTTGGTAGGGTAAAGGCCTACCAAGGCAATGACGGGTAGGGGACCTGAGAGGGTGGCCCCCCACAATGGAACTGAAACACGGTCCATACACCTACGGGTGGCAGCAGTAGGGAATATTAGAAATGGAC
>JAGVUP010000105.1 GCA_019136215.1 Chloroflexota bacterium
GTAGCGCGTGACCAAGCCGGTGATGTGGCGGTTTTCGGTTGTGTCGGACTTAAGGAATTTGAGCCTCGCCGGCAGGTTGAAAAACAGGTCTTCCACGCTTACGCGCGTGCCGGCGGCCACCGCGATCGCGGAGCTCTCCGCTTGTTCACCGCCCTCCACAGTCAGTTTCGATCCCAACGCGCCCTCGCGCGTGCTGGTGATGAGCGTCAACCGCGAGACTGACCCGATCGAAGCCAGAGCTTCACCCCTGAATCCCAGTGTGCGGATGTTAAAGAGGTCTTCGGCGCTGTTCAGCTTGCTGGTCGCGTGACGGCAGACCGCCAGCGCGAGTTCATCAGCAGGGATGCCGCTGCCGTCATCGGTAACCTGGATCAGGCGTCTGCCTGCCTGGCGCGTTTCGATCCCGATCTGCCGCGCGCCGGCATCAATCGCATTTTCGAGCAGTTCTTTCACAACAGACGCGGGTCTGTCCACCACTTCCCCGGCGGCAATTTGTGAGGCTATTGTTTCTGGAAGGATTCTTATGGGCATAGTACTACCTCTCGCAAAGATTATACCAACCCCTTCTCAATTTTTCGCGGAGTTTCACATCCTTGGTTGACTTTATCAATCCCTGAGCGTCAACTCGCGGGCTTATGGGTTAAAATTTGTTTATGGAGCTATCAGAAAAGATCAAAGGCATACTCGCTGCCCTGCCGGACAAGCCCGGATGTTACCTGATGAAAGATGCCGATGGCACGATCATTTATGTTGGCAAAGCCATCAACCTCAAGAACCGCGTCCGCTCCTATTTCCAGCAGTCAGCCGATCACACGTACAAGACCCGCCAGATGGTTCGCAAAATCCGCGATATCGAATGGATCGTCGTCGCTTCCGAACTCGAAGCCCTGATCCTCGAGATGAACCTCATCAAGCAGCACCGCCCCTATTACAACGTCCGCCTTAAGGACGACAAACGGTATCCCTACATCAGGGTACACTGGGCGGACCCCTGCGCAACATGATCAATGACGGTTCGCGCTACTTCGGACCCTACACTTCGGTCTGGGCGGTCCATCAAACGCTCGACATCCTGCGCAAAATATTCCCTTATCTCACCTGCGCCCGCGAGATCACTGGCAGGGACGAACGCGCCTGCCTCTACTACGACATCAAACTCTGCTCCGCCCCCTGTATCGGCGCGATCAGCCAGGATGAATACCGCCAGATGATCGATGACCTCTGCCGCTTCCTCGAAGGACGCACAGACCCTATCATGAACCGCCTCAAAGAGGCGATGGCGCAGGCATCCGAAAGCTTGGATTACGAAAGAGCCACAGTCTATCGCGACCAGATTCAGGCAATCGAGCGTGTGGTCGAACGTCAGAAGATCATTTCGGATGAACGGAAGGATTCTGATGTCATCGCGATGGCGCGCTCCAAAGGCGAAGCCTGCGTGCAGGTCTTTTTTATCCGTTCCGGTAAGCTGATCGGCAGGGAATATTTCATCCTAGAGGGTACCGAAGAGGAAGAAAACTCGGAAATTCTCGAAGAATTCATCAAGCAGTTTTATTCCCAGGCGGCATACGTCCCGAACAAGGTCATGCTCCCCCAAGAGGTCGAAGAAGCCCGCATAATCAAGGAATGGCTGAACACCCGGCGTAGCGGTGAGAAGGTCCAACTGACGGTGCCCAAGCGCGGACAAGGCAGAGACTTGGTGAAGATGGCGGCAGAGAATGCCCGTGAGACGCTGAAATCGCTCGAGATTCGCTGGAAAGCCGACAAAGACCGCCAGCATCAGGCGTTGACCGAGATACAGACGGTTTTGGGCATGGAAGAAGCTCCGAACCGCATTGAGTGTTACGATATTTCCAACACCCAGGGCACTGCCAGCGTCGGCAGCATGGTTGTTTTTGAACAGGGCGTCCCTTCCAAGAAGAACTATCGGCGCTTCAACATCAAAACCGTCTCCACCCCTGACGATTTTGCATCCATGCGCGAGGTTCTCAGGCGGCGTTTCGCGCGCTATCTCACCGAACAGCAGGAAAAAGACAAACCCGGTTACAAACCTGATCTCGCTTTTTCCATGCTGCCGGACCTGCTGATCGTGGACGGCGGCAAGGGGCAGTTGCGCCAGGCAGACGAGGTGGTCGAAGAGTTCGGTCTGCGAGGTCAGTTTACCATTGCCGGACTGGCAAAACAGGAAGAAGAGCTCTTCCTGCCGGGAAAGTCGGATTCCGTCCGTCTGGACGATCATTCCCAGGGCTTTTACCTCGTCCAACGCATCCGGGACGAAGCCCACCGCTTCGCAATTACCGCTCACCGCAGCCAGCGTGGTAAAATTGGTCTGGCATCCCGTCTGGATGCTGTTGTTGGCGTCGGTCCTGCCCGCAGAAAAGAGCTGATAAACCGCTTTGGGTCCATCGAAGGCATTCTCGCCGCGTCGGTAGAGGAAATCTCCCAAATCAAAGGCATTTCCGCGGAGATGGCGCAGGCGATCAAGGCACAATTGGAGTAATCATGGCAAATAGAACGAATAATTCTGGAAGTTTTGGCCGCATTGTGATGGCGGTCCTGGCTATAATCATCGTCCTGGCGATGATTCTTTCGATGATCCGCTTTTAGGAGGCAAAATGGCACGCTACGAGACCGCTGGTGACGCCTTTCAACAGGCAAGCGCCAACGCGCAAATGGGTCTTTCCCCTGATAAGCTCGGTGAGGAAGCTCCCCACTATCTGACCGATCCGGACCCCAGCCTGGAACAAACACGCCTCCCGGATTCGGAGCTTTTTGCTCCTCCGCTAAACAATTTCCTGGGACTCGCCAAAAACCGGCGCAGCCACCGCCGCTACGATACCGCCTCCTGGCTTTCCCTGACGGAACTGGGTTATTTGCTGACCCTCACGCAGGGCCTGCGCGAGCCTGCCGAGCCACAGAACCTGACGCGCCGCTTTGTCCCTTCCGCGGGTTCCCGCCATCCCTTTGAAACCTGGCTTGCGATTCAGCGCGTTGAGGGGCTCGAAGCGGGCATCTACCACTACCTGCCCGCGCAGCACGCGCTCGAAGCCTGGAAGCTTGGTCCTGAAGCACTCCAGCCCGCCCACGCCGCTACCTACAACCAAAAACATGTGCTCAGCTCGGCTGTCACCTTTTACTGGATCGCGGAAATCTACCGCACATCCTGGCGCTACGGCGTGCGCGCCTACCGTTATATTTACCTGGATGCGGGGCACATCTGTCAGAATCTTTATCTCGCCGCAGAGTCCATCGATTGCGGAGTGTGCGCGATCGCTTCTTTCGATGACGAGCTCACCAACGAAGTCTTTGCCCTGGATGGAAAAGAACGTTTCACCGCCTACATCGCTTCCGTTGGCAGAAAGCTCCCGCAGGCTTGATGGCAGCCTCCGGCATCGTCCCCGTTTTAGTCAGCGCCAACGGCGAATGGGACGCCCTGGTCTCCATCCTGCAGCCTGCCGCGCTCCATCAATGCGCTATGGGTCAATACTTCCAGACCAAAATCGCCGCACAGCCCTGCCTTTTTCTGCACTCCGGTTGAGGCAAGATCGCCACAGCCGCCTCGACCCAATTTGTCATTGACCACTACCAGCCGGATTTGATTTTGAACATCGGCACTTGCGGAGGCTTATCAGGCATGAGCGAGGTTGGCGAAATCCTGATCGTTGCTGAAACCCTCGTTTACGACATTTTCGAACGCATGGCGGATCAGGTTGCCGTCCTCGAGCATTACACCACCCGCAACGACCTTTCCTGGCTCACTCGCCCCCTTCCGGAGCGCACCCGCCAGGCGCGCGTCATTTCCGCTGATCAGGATATCGATTTTCGCTCCTTTGATTTGCTGGTAAATGAATACCGCGCCGCCGCGGCAGACTGGGAAACTGCCGCCTTCGCCTGGACAGCCGCCCGCAACCATACCCCCTGGCTGGGTCTTCGGGCTGTTTCGGATCTGGTTACACCCGATGTCTCAGAAACGGACAACAGCGTTGAACTCTGGCGTTCCCGCCTGGATCAGTTGATGGCGAAGATTCTCAGCGACCTGCCTTTTTACTTTTCCGAATTTAGCCGCAGCCGCCAGGCATAGCAAAAAGCGCCGGCAGCCAAAGCATCGGCGCGAAACCTGCTATTCGCTCGCCTTCCCCAGACGCGCGCGTTCTTCCTCAACGATCTTATGATCCAGCTTCTTAATGAGCGGAACGGGCTGGTTGAAAGCTTTGCCGGCTTCCAACACAGTCGGCGCCCAGATATCCTGCCCGGGCTGGCATTCCGCCTCGCTGTTATCCAGGCGCAAAACCTCATGCTCCCCAAGCGCGTCCCGCTCGGAGCAGGAATACTGCCTGCCAAACAAAGGCTTATCGTGCGCCAGAAGCTCATGCAACCGCTCACTCGTATTGGGCAGGAAAGGCGCGCTCATGACCTTGAGCCATTCGATCGCCTGGATCGCGGTGTAAAGTGATTTTGCCGCCTGATCGCGGTCGGTCTTGATTTCAAACCAGGGCGCGTGGACATCCAGGTACTTGTTAACTTCCCCAGCCAGCGACATTACTTCCGCGAGAGCAGCCTTGAGCTCCACCTGTTCCATTTTTTCCGCGATGCTTCCGAACCCCGCGCGAATCACCTTTAAAAGCTCTTCATCGCTTTCGCGCAACTGCCCGGGGGTCGGGATCCTGCCTTCAAAGTGCTTGTAAGTGAAGGACAGCACCCGGTTCACAAGGTTGCCCCAGGTGGCGACCAATTCGTTATTGTTGCGCTGGAAGAACTCCTCCCAATCCCAATCCGTATCGCGCTGTTCGGGCATCGCGCTGGTCAGGTAAAAGCGGATGGCGTCCGCGTCATAGCGTTCAAGGGCGTCCAAGCCCCACACCGCCCAGTTGTGGCTGCCGCTGATCTTTCTGCCTTCGAGGTTCATGAATTCGTTTGCCGGAACGTTGTACGGCAGCACCAAAGGCTGCGGATCTTCCGACCCCATGCGCCGGTCAAAGCCATCGCCCATGCCAAGCAGCTCGGCAGGCCAGGTCACGGCGTGGAAGGTGATGTTGTCCTTGCCTATGAAGTGAAACGCCTTTGCCTTTGGGTCGATCCACCAATCCCGCCAGGCATCCTCACGCCCGTTCAGCTTGGACAATTCAATCACCGACGAAAGGTAGCCCATCACCGCCTCAAACCAAACGTAAAGGCTTTTGCCTTTCCAATCCTCCAGTGGAACGGGAATGCCCCAATCGAGATCGCGCGTGATGGAAGTCGGCTTTAAGCCAACAGACTGGATGGTGCCCAAAGACTGCCTGAGCACGTTTGGGCGCCAGTAGCTCTCGCGCGCCTTCAGGAAGTCCTTGATTTGCGGTTCAAGCGTGGAGAGGTCCAGGAAGAAATGTTCGGTCTCTCTCAGTTCGGGCGTTGAGCCGTCCACTTTGGAGCGCGGGTTGATGAGTTTCTCCGCTTCGAGCTCGTGTCCGCATTTTTCGCATTGGTCGCTGCGCGCGTCGGTATTGCCGCAGATGTAACAGGTGCCTTCCACGTAGCGGTCCGGCAGGAATCTTCCCTGCGTTGGACTGAACCACTGCCTGGAGACAAAAGTCTTCAGATAGCCATTCTCCAGCAGAGTCAGGAAGACTTTCTGCGCCACCTCGAAGTGGTTTTCGGTGTGGGTGGAGGTGAAGATGTCGTAGCTGATGCCCAGTTTTTTAAATAGTTCGATGAACCGCGGGTGGTAGTGTTTGTATATTTCTTCGGGGGTCTTCCCCATCTGGTCTGCCTTGATCGTGATGGCGGTCCCGTGAGAATCAGACCCGCTGACCATGACAACATTTCGTCCCCGCATACGGTGATAACGGGCGGCAATATCTCCGGGCAGGTGCGAGCCGGTGATATTCCCCACGTGGATATCCGAATTGGCATAAGGCCAGGCAACGGCGATTAATATGTTTTCTGTCATGGCAAAACTCCTCAAAAATCGATGGATAATTTTATCATCCATCGTGTCTCTTTATATGGTATCAGGGTCTATTCAATAATAATGCGGCTGTTGGTATGCTCGCAGGTTCCGCGGTTCAAGTTTACGCCGCATTCGACGCAAATGCCTTTGCAGTCCGGTTTGCACACCAGGTTGATCGGCAGATCAAGCAGCAGGTAATCCCGAAGCGGTTTCCCCAGGTCAATGTAACCATCTTCCGGTACAACTTCCTCATCCAGCTCTTCCTGGACGCGGCTGCCGAAGACGTAAAGCTCCTCAAACTCAGTCGAAAGTTTCGCCCGGAAAGGGTCAAGGCAGCGGTTGCACTGGCTGTCAATTTCGGCGTCAAATTTCCCCTGCAAAAGCAGCCCTTCCCGCGTTCGCGAAAAGCTATATTTTCCGATAAGGTTGTAAAGCTGAAGGTCTGGCTCGATGAAAACATCGGGGTTTTCCACCGTAAATTCCCGGGAAAACCCAATGGGTTTGTTGAAGAAGTATCCAATATTGGTGCGTAGGGGATGATGTATTTTTTCCATAGTAAGTTACAATACCGATTATTATGCAAATTATAACATCCCAGGGATGATTTCTTTCCTCAAGAATATATACCAGACGCCATGACCCAAACGCTACTTCTCGCCACCAACAATCCTCACAAAGTTGAAGAACTCCGGTCGATTTTCCTCCCATACGACATCGTCTTGCGGACGCCTGCCGAGCTTGGATCAGAGGCTGACGTACTTGAAAACGGCAATTCTTATTATGAAAACGCCTGTCTCAAAGCCCGCGCCTACGCGGGAACAAGCCCATATCCCGTACTCGCGGATGATTCCGGTCTCGAGGTGGAAGCGCTACAGGGCGCTCCGGGGATTCACTCGCACCGCTTTCTTCCCAACCCCGACGCCACCAGCCGCGAACGCTGCCTCTATTTGCTCGGATGCCTGCGGCAATTTCCCCGCCCCTGGCGCGCAGCCTTTCACTGCGAAGTCGTGCTGCTCACCCTGCAGGGAACGGTTCTCACCAGCCACGGTATTTGCACTGGTGAGATCATTCCCGAGTTTCGCGGCAAAAATGGTTTTGGTTACGACCCGATCTTTCTTGTCGATGGCACCGCGAGAACGATGGCTGAGCTCTCGCCCGATACCAAGAATCGCCTGAGCCACCGCGGAAAAGCCGCCCTTGAAATGACTGCGCAGTTGGGCATCCCGCGGCGTTCGGATTTGGGCTAAGCCTTATAGCCGATCATGCGCAGGAAGCCCTTGCGCCAGGTTATCCCCGCCTCGTCCTCCACACCTTTCGGCTTGAAACCATCCACCACCCCTAAAATGCCACGGCCCAATTCGCTTTCCAACACGACCACTTCAGTTGGGTTGGCGGTCGCGCAGAAGAATCCGCAAATCTCGGGTACGTTTTGGAGCGCCTTGAGAACGTTGATCGGGTAATAGCCTTCCCCCAAAAAGAGGATAAAACTGTGCCCGGCGCCGATTGCCAGCGCGTTGTCTTTTGCCAGGCGGATCATTTCCTCATCTGTCCCCGTCCAGCGGACCAG
>JAGVUP010000071.1 GCA_019136215.1 Chloroflexota bacterium
ATCGGCGCGTAGGTCGAGCTGCTGTTATCCTGTGGGAGCGGCGCGAGCATTCCGCTCAGAAAAGAGGGCAGAATTTCGATCAAAGTTTGCGCCCCGAGGAAAGCCAGTTGGTGCCAAAGTTCCTCCGCGTTGGTTCGAGGGCGAATGGGCACCTTGCGCTGCGCCAGGATGGGACCGGTATCCAGCCCTTCGTTCATCAGCATGAGGGTAACGCCGGTTTCAGCATCGCCGGCGGCGATCGCCGCCTGAATGGGCGAGGCCCCACGCCATCGGGGCAGCAGCGATGCGTGCACATTCACGCAACCTTTCGCGGGCATTTCGAGCACCATTTTCGGCAAAATTTGTCCAAAAGCAGCCACCACGATCAGGTCCGGCTTAAACTCTGCCAGCTCTGTAACGGCGGAGAGCTTGCGCAAGGAAAGCGGTTGGAGGACGGGCAATCCGAGCTCCAGGGCGCGTTTTTTTACCGCGCAGGGCGTCAACGCTCGCCCTCTGCCGGCTGGGCGATCTGGCTGGGTGACGACAGCCGTCAATCCGGGTGATCCCATAAAGACAATGCGTACGCTCATGGCGGATATTCTAACATAGGCTGAATTTCTGTCCTGATAAAATTCTACAAGAATGCGACGATATTTCTACTCTGTGTTAAGCTTAAGCAAACTTGAAATGAGGTGAAATGTGTCTGATTCACAAGATTATGTAAATGTTGATTCAAACAATATAGATGTGGAGCCGAACCCCAGAGCGGGGCAAGTGCCGCTTTCTACCAGCGAAGAAAACACGCTGGCATTATTCGCGCACCTGTCCATCCTGCTCAACCTGGTGACCGGTTTTCTGGGCTTGGTTCCTGCAGCGGTCATTTATTTTGCGTATAAGGACCGCTCACGCTACGTAGCGTATCAGAGCCTGCAGGCAATCGTCTTCCAACTGGTATTCTTTTTTGGCGCGGCTCTTCTGGCAGGCATTGTCGCCCTGATCTCAGCCCCGCTGGTGCTGGTTTGTGTTGGACTTTTTGGGATACTTTTGGCGATTCTACTTGCCCTGGTTCCGATCGGCGCGCTGGTTTACGGCATTGTAGCTGCGGTAGACACCTACCACGGACGTGACTTCCAGTATTGGCTGATTGGGCAGTGGCTTCGCAAGACCTACGAGGGATGATAAAGCGACTGTTCCAAAAGAAAAAATCCTTGCCTCCCGCTTCAAACTCCACCCCGCGCGGCGCGATAACAGTCTATGGCGTCAAGTGGTGCCCGGACTGCCGGCGCAGCCGCGCGGTCTTCGCGGAGACAAACGTGCCGTACATCTGGATTGATATCGACGCGAACAAGCTGGGAGAGAAATTCGTCTTGGCGGCGAACCGCGGAAACCGCAGCGTGCCGACCATTGTGTTTCCGGATGGTTCCATGCTGGTGGAACCGGATTCTGCTCAACTGCGCAAAGTTTTAGAGGCTTTCAAAACCGACTGCCCTTCCTAAACTTTCAATCGACGGCGCGCTTTTTGAACCAGAACAGCAATGCTCACGGAAAGCGTGCCGGCAAACAAAACACCAAAACTCGCGACAAGAATCGCGCCCACAGAGCGGCGCAGTTCAAAAACCCGCGAGTTTTTTAGTTCCTCTTTTAACCTTTTCACATAAGCCGCCCGAGGTCTTTGCTTGCGTAAGAACCGCGAAAACCGCTCCTCCAGGCTTTGGAAGTCATTGAATAGTATGGTGCTGCTTTGTTCTGTCATTTCGCTTATATTAACGCCTTTTCTTTGCTTTAGATACGAGGGTTCTCCAATTCCTTCACGCGGTCGCGAAGCTCAAGCAGGGTCCGGTGGTAAAGGCTCTTTATCGCTCCCTCTGTTTTGCCAAAAATGTAACTGATTTCTTCGTTGGTCAAATTTTGCACAAACTTAAGCAATACCAGCTCCCGCTTTTGCGGACTGAGATCGTTGATAATGCGCAGCAGGAAATCCATTTCCTCGCTCTGTTGGATTGCTTGTTCCGGAGCGGGGTGCCTGCCCGTATCCGGGATGGTAAGATTTTCAATGGAAATCTCCTTCGCCCGCAGCCTGTCGCGGTGATAATTGGCGACCAGGTTATGCGCGATGCGGTAGAGCCAGGCAGAAAAGGGCAGCCCCATGTGTTTGTATCCACCGATGCTTTTCAGCGCCTTGAAAAAAACCTTCGAAGTGAGGTCTTCCGCGTCATTGGGATTGCCGACCCGAAAATAGACGTAGTTATAGATCCGCTCTACGTAGCGTTCGTATAAAACGCCGAAGGCTTCAGGATCCGTTCGGGCGAGATTGATAAGGCTTACTTCATCAAGTTCTTCTGTCAAAATGACCTTCTAAAACTTGATTATAAACCAAGGAACCTTTCTCGATTCAGGCGCTTAAGCGTCCGCTTTGAGGTACAATACTCACAATGGGACATTTCGGCAAACCAATTGGAAGAATTTGCGCCAGTTTTGTTGTGATTCCTGTTCCCTGCTATATTAATGCACCCCTTTTTCCAATTCAGACGCAGCCCGGAGTCAGGCTGCGTCTACGATTTTTATCCTCCAATCTAAAGGAAACAAACCATGAGTGATTTTCTGTTCAAGAAAGATGTTGAAATCTATGATCCTAACGTCAATGGACTGGTGGAATTCGAAGCTGAACGCCAGGCTCGCCGTCTGATCATGATCCCCAGTGAGAGCATCGCCCCCAAGGCAGTACGCGACCTGCTGGCTTCTCCGTTCACGAATGTCTACGCCGAAGGCTACCCTCGCCCGGAGACACGCTACCAGGACGAAGACACCATCATGGATTACGCCTACCAGCTCGGACGCTATCGCCGTCACAGTGATCCGCGCTACTATAAAGGCGTTGAATACGTGGACATGCTCGAAGCCCTCGCCCGCAGGCGTGCGGCGGAACTCTTCGCTGCCAATGACCTCAACGCTGACGATCTCTGGGTAAACGTCCAACCACTCTCAGGCGCCCCCGCCAACACAGCCGTCTACACCGCGCTGACCCAACCCGGAGATGCGATTTTGGGGATGGACCTTCTGGTTGGCGGTCATCTCACCCACGGCTCGCCCGTGAACCGCTCCGGCTTGTTTTACAACGCCTTCCACTACACAGTGGACCCCGAAACCGAACGCCTCAATTACGACAAAATCCTGGCGCAGGCGAAAGAATGCAAACCCAAGGTCATCGTGGCAGGTTACACCTCCTACCCATGGATCCCCGACTGGCAGAAGTTCCGCGAGATCGCGGACGAAGTGGGCGCCTGGCTTCTGGCGGATGTTTCACACATTGCCGGTCTGATTGCCGCCAAGGTAGTGCCCTCCCCGATCGGCATCGCGGATGTTGTCAGCTTCACGACGCACAAAACCCTCTGCGGTCCCCGCGGAGCGGTGTTGATTGCCCATGACCGCGAACTCGGCGAACAGATCGACAAAGGCGTCTTCCCCGGCGAACAGGGTGGTCCTCATGTAAACAACATCGCTGCAATGGCGCTGACCTTTAAACTAGCCCGCACCGAACAGTTCACCGAACTCCAAAAGCAAACTCTGCGCAACGCCTCCGCCCTGGCAAACCATTTTATGGACCTGGGCGTGCGCGTTCCTTACGGCGGCACGAACAGCCATATGTTGCTGATTGACTGCAAGTCTTACAAGAGCCCGAGCGGCATCCCCCTCACTGGCGACATCGGCGCCAGAATCCTGGACCTTGTCGGTATCGTGGTCAACCGCAACACCGTACCCGGTGACCGATCCGCCCTCATCTCCACAGGCATCCGCATGGGCGCTACCTGGCTGACCCAGCGCGGATTTAAGGAGAAAGATTTCGTAAAGATTGCAGACCTGATCCACGAACTTTTCAGCGCAACAACTCCCTATCACATGATCGGTCGCTCCGGCAAGCTCACCCGCGCCAAGGTCAATTTTGCGACCCTCGGCAAGGTCAATACCGATGTCCGCGCCTTGGCGGATGGGAAACCCGCCATGGACGACATTCATCAGCGCCACGGCTACCCGCACTATTTCTACAATGAAGACCATCCCCGCCAGGGCATCGGCGCTCTGATGGTCACCGGAGAGAACGTGCGCGCTTTCCTCAACTACACGATGACCAGCGACGTCGAAGCTCTCGAACCAGGCGCCTCACAATTGACCATGATGCACACTACCGATGGCGATATCGAAGGCATCCTGACTTGCAACGAATGCAAACGCTTCACACTCACCGTGCCTGCCGAAAAACTCGGACTGGCAGGCAGTTGGCTGGTTGGTCTCTCGAGCGCGTTTATTTACTACGACCCCGACCTGACCCAAAGAATCCCTGGTCCGGTTTCAATCCTGCGAGCCGATCCTGTTTGGGTCAAACCCGAGAACGACCGGGTCGACCTGCGCAAGCCGTATTTTGTCGGCATGCCCGAAAAGGCGGATTTGCCCGCTCTGCCCGAATTTACCTGGACGGAGCCTGAAGAAAAAGAGCTTAAACGCACCCCGCTTTTCGAATCTCACCTTGCGCTGGGCGCGAAAATGAGCGGTTTTGCCGGCTGGGAGATGCCGCTTTGGTATTCTTCCGTCCTCCAGGAACACATCGCCACACGCAAAGCTGCCGGTCTGTTTGACGTGACCCACATGGGTGTCTTCCAGGCAGAAGGTCCGGATGCTGCTGTATTTCTGGACGTTGTCTGCGGCAATGACGTGATGTCGCTCAAGCTGGGGGATTCCATCTACACCCACTTCATGGATCCGCACGCCAACGTCATTGACGACCTGCTGGTCTACCGCCGTGATGTCGACAAGTACCTGGTGGTGGTCAATGCCGCCAACGAAGCCAAGGACTGGGCATGGCTCAACGCCGTCCGCAATGGCGAGGTCATGGTAGACCCGGACCGCCCGTGGGTTCGGGCGCCGGGGCGCAAAGTGATTTTGCGCAACCTCAAGGATCCCAATGAAGGCGAAGACCAATTGGTGGATATTGCTCTCCAGGGTCCGCACAGCCGTGATATCCTGCTTAAACTTGCTGAGCCGGCTGAGGAACGCCGTATCCGCCGCCTGAACCGCTCACAACTCTGCGAAGCAGTATTGGGCGGAATGCATGTGGTTGTTTCACGCACTGGTTACACCGGTGAGAGAATGTGTTTTGAACTCTTCGTCCATCCGGATGAGGCTGTGAAATTCTGGAATGCCCTGCTTGAAGCCGGCAAACCTTTCGGGCTTGAACCCTGCGGACTTGGCGCGCGCGATTCCCTCCGTACGGAAGCCGGGCTTCCTCTCTATGGGCACGAAATGGGCGGCGACCTGAACCTCACCATCGGCGAAGCCGGCTTCCTGCCTTTCCTGAAACTCAACTCCGCCTGGTTTATCGGCAGAAAATCCTTCGTTGACCGCGAAGAAAAGCGCACCGGTGTGGTCGCCCGCTTCCGCTTCGACGAAAAAGCAGTTCGCATGGCGCGCCATGGCGATCCAGTCTGCGACCTCAAGGGGCGCATGGTCGGCGTGGTTACGAGCTGCGCGATTGACCAGGAAGGCTATCTCACCGGACAAGCCTTCGTGGATAACAAGGTGGCGGTGGAAGGCACCAAGGTCTTTATCTTCCAGAACGCCCCTGATTGGAGACAGAAATCCCCTGCGGAACTTACACATGGGGACCGGGTTGCACTGCCAGGTGCAGCCACAATCATCAGCCGGTTCATGAAAAACTAAACCGGAAGCATCATAAAAAAGGAGAAACAGTAATGCCAACACCCTGGGAACTAAGATTTGCTCACCGAACTGAAGGGATGAAGAGCTCATTCATTCGTGAACTCCTCAAGGTTACCAACCAACCCGATGTGATTTCATTTGGCGGAGGGTTTCCTGCTGCGGAACTCTTCCCGATTGAACAAATGCGGGCTGCTTGCGACAAAGTACTAACGGAAAACGGTCGCAAAGCATTGCAGTATTCCACGACCGAAGGCTACAACCCCCTGCGCCAGTGGATCGTGGACGACGCGAAAGACAGAGGGATCAACATCACGCTCGACAACATCCTGATCACCAATGGTTCACAGCAGGCGTTGGATTTCGTCGGTCGCATTTTCATCAATCGCGGCGACCGTGTTCTGACCGAATCACCCACCTATCTTGGCGCTCTCCAGGCATGGAATGCCTACGGTCCGCAGTATGTGACCGTGAACACCGATGCTGACGGCATGATTACGGACGAACTGGAAAATCTCATCAAGCAAAACGTCAAATTCATGTACGTTCTGCCCAACTTCCAAAATCCTCTGGGGGTTACCCTGAACCTTGAACGGCGCAAGCATTTGATTGAACTGGCAAACCGCTACAACGTGCCGATGATTGAAGACGACCCCTACGGAAGGTTGATTTTCGAAGGCGAGATGCTCCCTCCCATCGCCGCGCTGGACGCTCAGTATCACGAATGTTCGAACTGCTTCGACGGCAATGTTATTCACACCAGCACCTTTTCTAAGATTCTCGCTCCGGGACTGCGCATTGGTTGGGTCATCGCCCCTGCAGTTGTCATCAAAAAGATGGTCCAGGCGAAGCAGGGCGCTGACCTGCAGTGCTCCACCTTCGACCAGTACGTTGCCTACGAGTTGGCTTCCGGTGACTGGCTGCAAGACCATATCGCCACCATCCGCCGCGTTTACAAAGAACGCCGCGATGCCATGATTCAGGCGTTTGAGGACTTCATGCCCGAAGGAACCTCCTGGACAACCCCCCGCGGCGGGCTCTTCCTCTGGCTGCGCCTGCCCGAAGGCTGCGACAGCCTCGAGCTCTTCCCGAAAGCCGTTGAAGAAAAGGTCGCTTACGTGCCCGGCGTGCCCTTCTACCCCAACGACGGTCCGAGGAACACCATGCGCCTCAACTTCTCCGCGACCAATCCTGAAAAGATTCGGGAAGGCGTCCGCCGCCTTTCTGTGATGATTAAAAAGTCAATCGCTTAGGCATTTAACTTTA
>JAGVUP010000186.1 GCA_019136215.1 Chloroflexota bacterium
CATGAGGCGGAGCTTGAGCCTTTGGTGAGAGGGTTGCTGAACAAGCGTACGCTTCTGGATGTGATCCGGCACTTCATCGTTTTCGAAAATGCGAAAGAAAGAACCCTCAAGAAAATCGCCGCTTATCACCAATATTTCGCGGTCAATAAAGCTATTCGCTCCACATTGCGTGCTTCAGCTGAGCAGACTTCGCATTTCGTGGCTGAGCATCCCGCGGTGTATGGCTTGCCCAACGCGGAAGATCAACCCAAAGGCGACCGACGCGCCGGCGTGATCTGGCATACCCAGGGCAGCGGCAAGAGCCTGTCAATGGTGTTTTATGTCGGCAAGCTGGTGTTGGCGCAAGAGATGAACAACCCCACCTTTGTGGTGCTGACCGACCGCAACGACCTGGACCAACAGCTTTTTGAAACTTTTGGCAATTGCCAGCAGTTGTTGCGCCAAACCCCGGTGCAAGCTAACAGCCGGGAAGATTTGAGACGCTTGCTCTCGGTTGCCTCGGGTGGGATTGTGTTTACCACCATTCAGAAATTCTTCCCGGAAGAGAATGGCAGGGTCTATTCGGCCTTGACTGACCGGCGCAACGTGGTGGTGATCGCGGATGAAGCCCACCGCAGCCAGTATGACTTCATTGATGGCTTTGCCCGCCACATGCGCGACGCGCTGCCGAACGCCTCGTTTATTGGCTTTACCGGCACGCCCATCGAGCTGACCGACCGCAGCACCCAGGCGGTCTTTGGGAACTACGTGGACGTGTACGACATCCAGCAGGCGGTTGAGGACGGCGCAACCGTGCCGATCTATTACGAAAGCCGGCTTGCCAAGATTGCACTCTCCGAGGAAGACCAAAAGACACTCGACGAACGCGTTGAGGAGATCACTGAAGATGAAGAACTGACCGACAGGCAAAAACGCTTTGCCCGGTGGACGGGCAAAGAAGCTGTAGTAGGCAGCAAGGACCGCCTGAAGCAGGTTGCCGCGGATATCGTTAACCACTTCGAGCAGCGCACCTCTGCCGCGGAAGGCAAGGGCATGATCGTCTGCATGAGCCGGCGCATCTGCGTGGCGCTGCACAATGAGATCATCAAGCTTAAGTTGATCGGCAACCGGCTGAAGGACCCAAACAATGACTTGAAGTTGCTGATCGTGCGCGACATGTTCCTGACCGGCTTTGACGCCCCCTGCCTGCACACCATGTACATCGACAAACCGATGAACGGGCATACCTTGATGCAAGCCATTGCCAGGGTGAACCGGGTGTACGGGGATAAAGAAGGCGGTTTGATCGTCGATTACATCGGCATTGCCCAGGATTTGAAACAAGCTTTGCTCATTTATGCCGCCAGCCAGGGCAAGGGGCAGATTGCGATTGACCAGGAAGAAGCAGTTGCCAAGATGCTCGAGTATTACGAGATCGTGGTGAACATGTTTGGGCGTTTTGATTACAAACGCTACTTCACATTGGAACCGAAATACAAACTCAATTTCATCCTTGAGGCTGCAAACTACCTGTTGGGTTTGCCCGAAATCAAGCAAGGCAAAACCGTCCGCAACGGCAAGGAAAGATTCAAAGATAACGTGGTCAAACTGCAAAAAGCCTTCGGGTTGGCAGTTCCGCACCCCAAGGCAATCGAGATCCGCGATGACTTGGCATTCTTCCAAGCGATCAAAGCCCGCTTTAGCAAGTTTGATGACAGCGTGAGAACACGCACCAACGCAGAAATCGAGACCGCTATCCGGCAGATTATCAATGACGCGATTGTGTCCAGCGAGGTCATCGACGTGTTTGATGCGGCTGGAATTAAAAGACCAGATATTTCTATTCTTTCTGACGAGTTCCTGGCTGAGATTGATGGGATGGAACGCAAAAACCTTGCCCTGGAGTTGTTGAAGCGACTGTTAAATGACGAAATCAAGACCCGCGGGCAGGTGAATATAGTACAGGGGCGAAAGTTCTCCGAGATGTTAGCCGAAGCCATCCGACGTTATCAGAACGGGTTGATTGATTCAGTGAAGGTGATCGAAGAATTAATTCAATTGGCTAAAGACCTTCGTGCTGCTGACGAGAGAGGAGAAGAGCTAAACCTGCAAAAGGATGAATACGCATTCTATTCAACGCTTGCCGATAATCCCAACGCGGAAAGCGTTCTTGGCGTCCAAATATTACGACAGATTGCGATGGAGTTGACCCAAAGCGTGCGTAAGAACACATCGATTGACTGGCAATACAAACAAAGCGTCCAGGCAAAACTGCGTGTACTGGTAAAACGCATCCTGAGGAAGTATAAATACCCGCCTGATGATCCAAGTACCGGTGAGTACACGGTTTCGGTGAATAAAGTTTTGGACCAGGCAGGTCAGTTGGCTGATTATTGGTCAAGGTGAGTGACAGGTCGGTCATGGAATAAGAGGGTGTTCTTCGGAGCACACTGTTTGTTTCACTTCTAAACGCAGGGGAGAGTTAAGTGCTATTTGTGGCATGAACTCAGTAGCATAAATATGGAGAGCAAGATGGAGCTCTCATTACAAGAAACCTGCTCAATTCCCCATAGAGAGGGGCTTTTTGGGGTGGAGCGGTCTCCCGACCAGTTCTATCAGGGGTTAAGAAATCTGGCGTCGGGCATCCTCAAGCCTATTCGCCGACTGACAGAGGCTTCGAAAAGATGGCGTTGGGGCACCAGGGCGGAGTAGTGAGATGACAGACACCTTCCAAAAGCCCGAATAAACTCCGCGGGATGAGCATCAATCTGCCACAGAATCCCTGGTCGTGTGGAAATTTTCGCGCAAGGCGGCTCTCATGGATTATCATAGAATAAATAAAAATTAAAGAGGATCTTCTATGACCGAAAACAAACCTGCTTATACCCAATCCGGTTGGAAGCTGACCGAGCTCTTTGAGAGCTTCGCGGACCCGGCTCTCAGCCAGGCTTATCAGGACCTCGAGGCGCGCGTGGAGAAGCTCGTCAGCCAGCGCGGTGAGCTGAAGCCCGAAATCAGCGCCGAAAAATTTTTGCAGCTCCTGCAGGAACTGGAGAACGTCAATAAAATCGCCTACCGCCTATACGGCTTTTCCTCGCTGAGTTTTGCCGCCAACACGCAAGATCAGGCAGCCCAGACGAACATCGCCCGCTTCCAGCAGTTTGCCGCGGAGATGGAAAACCGCGTTTTGTTCTTCAGCCTGTGGTGGAAAGCGCTGGATGACGAGAACGCAGCGCGGCTGATGGAGTCCAGCGGCGATTACCGCTATTGGCTGGAGCAAATGCGCAACTTCAAACCCTATACCCTCAGCGAACCGGAAGAAAAGGTTATCAATATCAAAAACGTGACCGGCGCTTCCGCCCTGGAAATGCTCTACGATTCCATCACCAACCGCTACGTCTTCAAGCTTGAGGTGGATGGCGAGGTCAAAGAAATGACCCGCGGCGAACTGATGACCCTCGTGCGCAAAGCCGACCCCGACCTGCGAGCCAGAGCCTATCAGGAGCTCTACCACGTCTATGGCGAAGACGCGCCGATCCTCGGGCAGATCTATCAGAATATCGTGCGGGACTGGAAAAACGAAAATGTGACCCTGCGCGGATTCAAGAGCCCGATTTCCGTGCGCAACACGATCAATGACCTGCCCGACGAAGTCATCAACACCCTGCTCGATGTGACGCGCAAAAATATCGGCATATTCCATCGCTATTTCCGTTTGAAAGCTCAAAAAATCGGCATGGAAAAACTGCGCCGCTACGATATCTACGCCCCTCTGGCAGAATCAGATAAACGCTACAGCTTCCAGGAAGCCGCGGATATGACCTTTGAGGCTTTTGAACGCTTCGACCCGAAATTCGCGCGCCTGGCAAAACGCGTCTTCGACCAAGGGCATGTGGACAGCGAAGTCCGCAAGGGCAAGATGAGCGGCGCTTTCTGTTCCACTATCGGACCAGACCTGACTCCATGGGTGCTACTCAATTATCAGGGCAAATCGGACGATGTCTCCACAATGGCGCATGAACTCGGGCACGCCGTCCACTCGATGATGGCGGAAGAGCATACCCTCTTCACCCAGCATGCCTGCCTGCCCCTGGCAGAAACGGCTTCCACCTTCGGCGAGATGACCCTGACCGACCTGTTCCTGGAACGCGAGAGCGATGAGGGCGTCCGGCGGGATATTCTCTTCGGGCAGCTTGATGATGCTTTTGCGACAATTATCCGCCAGATTTACTTCGCGCTGTTTGAGCGGGAGGCGCACGACATGATCGCCAACAACGCTTCCGTGGACGAGTTGAACGAGGCTTACCTGGCAAACCTGAAGGAAGAATTCGGCGACGCGGTCGAAGTCTCGGACGAGTTTAAATATGAGTGGGTTTCAATCCCTCATATATATGGCACGCCGTTCTATGTGTATGCCTATGCCTTTGGGCAGCTTTTGGTCTTCGCGCTGTACAAGCGCTACCAAGAGGAAGGCGAGAGTTTCAAGCCAAAGTATATGCGCATTTTGTCTGCGGGCGGTTCGATCGCGCCGATTCCCCTGCTGGCGGAATCCGGCATGGATGTCACCAAAGCCGAATTCTGGCAGGGCGGCTTTGACGTAATTGACGGGATGGTAAAGAGGCTGGAGAACTTGTAGTTCTGTTTCTGAAAAAACAAAGGCGTTCTCAGTTGAGGTCGCCTTTGTTTTTCACAAAATGGTTCGTACTCAGTCAGGAGACTGTTGCGGACAAAAAGAGACATTTGGGGTATTTCATGCGAGACTTTTGGGGTGAGCGTCTTTGCTACTCAAAAACACCCGCTTCAACATAATACCGCTTACCCTCCCGGCTGGCGAAGAAGCCGACCATATTATCGTAATGAATCGGGTTGTAGACGCCAAAACCGCAGCAATAATGGTGGGCTGCCTCATCAAAACCGAGCATCACTTCTTCCCCGGCATAGTTCAAACCAATCTTGCCACCTTTGTTGAAGAAGAAGAATGGCTCACCAGCTAATAACTGGAAGCCGAAGGTCTCGTCATATCCAAACAAATGGCTAAGCGACTCGCCGCTCCTGAAAATCTCACCCTGGGTTATGCCTTTGAAGATGTTGCCTTCAGTTTCATACGCGACATGCGCCATCTCCATGTACCAATGATCCCCGTGCACCCAGACGCCAAAAACCACATCCATACCAGCAGAATGGGTCAAGTCTCCTGCTGGAACGCTAAGGATGAGTTCGTCATCAAGTTTCACGTCTACCGTTGCGTTAGTGATGTCCTCAAAGTTTGTAACAGCGGTAAGCGTTTTTCCCTGGAAGAGCGGATCTTTCTCGTAGCGCAATAAGGTCTTGCGTTCTTGTTCATGGCGTTTCATCACCCATCCGGGCAGAGAACCGGTTGGTCGGGGTTGAAAATGCTCATCATCGGGCCAGGAGCCGTCCTCCAACCAATACGCTTCCACCGTGAGCCCCGCACCAGAAAGATCCATAACGGTCGTGTCGAATGCGGAAAAGAGACCCATTTCAACATAGTAGCTTGTACCGTTCTTCTCAGCAAAGAAAGCGACCATGGTCAGATATGCCTTGGGGTTGAAAACCCCGGCGCTACAACAGGCGTAATGAGAAACGCTTTCAAAACCGAGGTCGTGTGATTCCCCCGCGTAGTTGATGCCAATCTGCCCTTCTTTACTGAAAAAGTAAAAGGGCTTATCGTCCAGGGGCTGGAAGCCAAAAGTTTCGTCGTAGCCGTACTGCTCATTAAGCGAAACCCCGTTCATAAAAATTTCGCCGTAGGGAGGATCCGAGGGACTGGTATGCGCTACTTCCGCGTACCAATCCTCGCTGATCACCCACATGCCGCGCAGGTTGCTCACCGGGCTGACCATGCCGCAGTCGACTGACAGCACCTCCTCGTCGCCCAGCTTGAAGGTAACGGTTGCCTTGCCGCCGCTTCCGTGTTCCGCGCCAGTCAGTTGACGTCCATTAAGCGGCGGGGGAGAGAATGCTTGTGAAACAAGGTCACGGAGGGGATGGCGTGTTTTGAGAATCTCGCTGGAAGGTCCGGCGGTGGTTACAAAACTCCCATCTTCCGTTACAGGCTGGAAAGGGCTAACTTCATAGATCTCCATGGTCAGATTACCCAGCCGGACAGCTTCCGGTCCGCTAACCTCGCCTGGTGGGGGATAGGTGGTGATTGGATCGGTATGTGTTGATTCTGTCACCGGCGCATCGGTCGGGAGAAGCGTTTGGGTTGAGGTTGTGCTGATAGCCTCAGGCGTTGTGCAGGCGGATAACAAGAGAGCTGCCAGAACTATACAAACAAAAAGGTGTCTTGTTTTCATTGTTTCTTCCTTTCTTCGTAGAAACAGGCGAATACCGACACCTTTATTCTATCTGATTCCTGAAAACCGATTTTCAGGCAAATCCCGAAGTCAATTACTCGTGATGACGCCCGCAACCATGCCTATGTTGGTGTTCGTGTCCTTCAGGGTGGTCGCAGTTTGCATCGCCCTGTTGAGGTAACTGACCGCTCAGCAGGGAAAGCACCTGTTCTTTCACGGGTCCGGAAGCGCCGGAATAAACCTTGATCCCAACCGAACGCAAGCCGTTCATGGCTCCGCCGCCGATGCCCCCGCAAATCAGGGTATCCACGCCCTGACTGACCAAAAAATCAACCAGCGCGCCGTGCCCTTCGGCAGGAGCCGCAACGATCTTTTCCTCCTTGATTTTGTCTTCCTCCGCATCCACAAGGTAAAACTCGGGGGTGCGTCCAAAATGGGGGAAGACCTGAGTATGTTGAGCAGTAACTGCTATTCTCATTTTTCTGTTCCTTTCTTCAATATTAAGACAAGTGTGTGTGATATGGTCCTGCGAGCCAACGATTCTAAGAGGAAGCCCCTCCACGACTGCCCGCGCGAGTTTGGTGCGTGCTGCTGAAATGAGCATTTGCGCGCTCTGGCGCGAGATGCCCATCGAGAGGGCGGCTTGAGCCTGTTCCATGCCGGCGTAGTCCACGAGGCGCAGAGCCTCCCATTCTTCAAGCAAAAGCACGATCTCGCTTTCCCCACGTGGGGGTGGATCTCCAAGCGGTATAAAAGCCCTTACGGTTGGAGCGGAACGGATGGTCTTTCGGCTTGGTTTGCGCGGCATAGCTACCTCATAATTGGCTTATGCCAATTATACACAAGATTTCCAGTTTGCATAGGGCGCATTAGTCGGCAGGTTTTAGTTTGTAAAACCTGCTAAACAGATATCAAAAAAGCTAATTGCCCTCTCCGGCGGATTCATGCCGCTCTACGGGAAATCATCGGGAACCTGGATGGAGGATGTGAACGGAGAAAAGGCGCGGAGGCTACACGCCTGTTGTCTACAAGACTGGGATCATCATTCTACTCATGTAAA
>JAGVUP010000044.1 GCA_019136215.1 Chloroflexota bacterium
TCCAGGAATGGAAACCAAAAGCTCCTGCTTTGCCTTCAGGCCCGGTGTCTGGTTGGTGAAGTTCTGGATCTCTGCTTCAGTGGCTTCTATGCTTGCCTTCAAGTACTCTAAATGGACGCTTATATCCCGGATAACCCAGTCATCCTTCTCCCCACTCGTCAAACGGTTTCCTTCCTGTCGGTAATTAGCCTGCAAATCAGTCAATCGCCTCACAAGCGCCCGCAGATGCTTCAAATCGGGGTTGAGTGGCTCCCACAGGGCTGGTTTCTCCTTCAAACAAAACTCGGCAATCAGGTCAGCATCTGCCTTGTCCGTCTTGTTGCGGTGCAGTTTGCTTTCCCCATAGCGTTTGATGCGTGTCGGATTGACCACACTGACGTCATGCCCTCGTTCGTAAAGATACTCGCTGACCTCGTCCCCATATTGTCCGGTGGCTTCCAGGCAAACGTGTACCCGGTCGATATGTCGGCTGATCAGCCATTGATCCAGCTCCTTGAAACCAGACAAATCGTTCCTGATTACCTTATGGTACTTGTCTTCTTCACTCAGTAGAACCAGGTCAAGCTTATCCTTGGAGACGTCGATACCTAAGATATTTGACATTCTGCACCTCTTTTCTGTAAACTATGGTTAGCATCGGTCAGGCGCATTCATTGGATCATCCTTGTGAATGCAAGCTCATCTCGTACAGGTCATGTCTTAGAGAGGCTTCAGATACCGTCCGATCTTTGTGAAAAAAGGGTGAGGGGATCATATCTACGTTGCTGGATCTTGTCCAAAGGGCGAAACCGGATTCACCCTCACCTTCCTGATCGATGTTACTCAATTATCCTGCCTTTCTGATTCTTAAATATACAAGGGCGAAGGAACGTTTATGTTTGGAAACTACAAGCTAAATCCGGCTATAATAAACACGATGCCTGCGATAACCCCTTTCATTCCAAAAAACATTCTGCTGATGCCCAACGCGGCAGTCCAAAAAGCCGCGCAGTTGGCAGATTGCATCTCCTCCAGCCTGAAGCGCCATGCAGTGGCGCACTGCGTCTTTCCCTACGATTATGAGCATCCTACCCAAGTCCCGCAAATCGAAGGGCACGACCTGCTGATTGTCATCGGCGGGGATGGCACCCTTTTGCGCGCGGGTCACCTCTGCGCGCCTTACGACATCCCACTTTTAGGCGTGCAAGCTGGCAGACTGGGGTTCCTCACGGAGTTGAACGAGGATTGCCTCGAAAGCGGTCTTACACGATTGCTTTCAGCGAATTATCGCCTCGAGAATCGCATGATGCTGCAGGCCGAATTGATTGAAAACGGAGGAGTCCAACAGCGCTGGGATGTCATCAATGAAACATTAATTTCAAGAGGACGTGAAGCCCGACCCATCGAAGTGCGAGTGGACCTTAACGAAGGCTACATGATGTCGTACATCGCGGATGGTTTGATTGTGGCGACCGCAACCGGCTCCACCGCTTACGCCCTGGCTGCGGGGGGACCAATTCTGCCGCCGGAGCTGCGCAACATGCTCGTTTTGCCCATTGCCCCTCATCTTTCGCTTGACCGGGCAGTCGTGCTGGCGGAAGGGGCGGTGGTTAACCTTCGCGCAATCAGCGATTTTGAGGTGGTTGTCAGCATTGATGGCATGCCCCCCTTGGCTTTGAGTCCCGAGAGCAGCGTCCGTGTCACCGCAAACAAAAAGCCCCTGCGGATGGTCAGGTTTGATGAACCCAACTATTTCTACCGCGACCTTGCCGATATGCTCCAACGCAATCCTGTCCTCAAGAAAGATGCCCATGAATGAAACACCCCTTAACTTCGAACCAAAAAACGCACTCGGAGAAACAGCGCAGTTGCGCTGCAACCGCTGCAACAAGCCCATCACCCCAGCCACAGCCGTGTTGACCGAAACGGGCTACCGCTGCCATGACTGTGTGCGTGAACAGCAGCGCGTCTTTGATACCACAAAAAAGTCAGACCCCGTCTTGGGCTTTGTGATAGCCGCCCTGATTTCTTTTGCAGGCAGTTGGCTGGCAGGATTATTGGGCTTCTTCACCATTCTGGTCGCTCCCGGAATCGGCGCCCTGATCATGAATGCTGTACGTCTGGCGGTCAACAGGCGGCGCGGCAAGGCGCTGAACACTGCCATCCTGATCGGTGCCGTTCTTGGCGCTCTGCCTATGCTCATTGCAGCGATACTGCCTCTTTTGCGGGGCTCAGGTCCTCTCTTGACCGGCGGGATGAATCTCCTCCCGTTGATTTGGCGCGTGGTTTATGCTGTTTTAGTGTCCTCCTCGGCGTACGCACAAGCCAGGGGTTTGAAAATTTGAGGCGTCATGCTGGAAGAACTGCGCATTCACGATTTTGCTATCATTGACGAGTTGACGTTGTCATTCAGTCCCGGTCTCGTCGTTTTCACTGGAGAAACAGGCGCGGGAAAATCGATCATCCTCGATGCCCTCGGGGCGATCCTGGGCGCGCGCGTGGATACCACCAGTATTCGCACAGGCGCGGATAGGGCAATCGTGGAAGGTTATTTCCGCCTGGAAGGAACCGAACGTGAGACGGTGAACGCGCTGCTTGAACGAGAGGGGCTTTTGGAAGATCCTGATCGGGTTTGGCTCGGGCGGGAAATCCGCGCGGAGGGACGCTCGGTTGCCCGGGTGAACGGTCGGGCCGTCAGTTTGAGCCTTCAGGCTGAGATCGGGGAAGCCCTCGTGGACGTGCACGGTCAGACCGAACACCTCTCTTTATTAAAGGTACGCAATCACCGTGATCTGCTCGACCGTTTTGCCCACGACCATCAAGCTCTGGGCGACTATCAGAGCCAGTATAAAGAATGGGCGAGTCTCGTCAAGCAATTGGAGGAACTCCATGCGATCGAGACCACCGCCCGCGACCGGGCGGACATGCTGAAATACCAGATACAAGAAATCGGCGACGCGCGCGTGCGCCAGGACGAAGAAGAAACTCTCCTACAGGAACGCACGCGGCTGAGCAACGCCGAAACTCTGAGCTCGCTTAGTCAGTCAGCGCTGGAATTCCTGGATGAGGGAGCGGAAAGCGGTTCTGCCGCAACAGATCTGCTGGGTCAAGCCGCTCACGCTCTGGCGGAGCTTGCCCGCATTGACCCTCAGATGCAGGCTTTGGCGCAGCAGGCTGAAGACGCTCTCAGTTCGCTTTCGGACCTTACCTACGAACTGCGCGGCTACCTGGAAGGTATCGAATTCAATCCAAGCCGCTTAGATCAGATCGAAGAACGGATTGACCTCCTAAACCGCCTGAAGCGGAAATATGGCGGCTCTCTGGCTTCAGTAGCAGCTCATTTGGAACGGGCTACTCTTGAGTTGGGGAAAGTGGAAGGAGTAGAAGAGCAGATAGAAGAAGTGAACAAAAAAATAAGCCAGATAAAACAACTGCTCAGTAAAACAGCTTCACTGCTCTCTGAACAACGAATGACGGCTGCTGGGCAGCTTTCCGCGGAAGTGGAAGAACAGCTTCACCTCCTCGAAATGCAAAAAGCCCGTTTTCAGGTCTCCCACAAGCATACAGAAGCCGAAGAAGGGCTTTCCATTGGCGGATGCGGACTGGCTTTTGACGCATCAGGCGTTGACCAGATTGAATTTCTGATTGAAACCAACCCTGGGGAAGGCTTTAAGCCGCTGACCAAGACCGCGTCGGGCGGTGAGACTTCGCGGCTTATGCTCGCTCTTAAAACCGTGCTGGCGGAGGCGGACCATATCCCAACCCTGGTCTTCGATGAGATCGACAGCGGGATTGGCGGTCGAATCGGCATGACAGTCGGCGGGATGCTCTGGAACCTGGGTAAACAGCACCAGGTTTTCTGCGTAACGCACCTGCCGCAGTTGGCAGCCTTCGGGGATTTGCATTACCACGTCAGCAAGCACAGTGACCAGGGGCGCACCCTTACAAAAGTGGAAGCCTTGCAGGGCGAGGCGCGCGTGAACGAATTGGCGGCTATGCTCGGAGCGAGCACATCTGTCACAATTGAATCTGCCCGTGAAATCCTGCGCACGGTCGCAAAAATAACTAGTAAAATAGAGGCAGGGCAGTAAATAGTATTGAAGAATTAACAACTACATAAAGACGAGCACGGGTTGTGCTGAAAGGGATAACATGGCTAAACTTGACGATGTACTTGCTGTCATTTTGGGTGGGGGTCAGGGCAAACGGCTCTATCCGCTCACAAAGGAGCGGGCAAAACCGGCAGTACCAATTGCCGGGAAGTATCGATTAATTGACATACCAATTAGCAATTGTATCAATTCGGGCATCTTTAAGATTTCGGTTCTGACGCAATTCCTTTCGGTTTCCCTGCACCGCCACATTACCCGCACCTACAGCTTTGACAATTTTCACGGCGGATGGGTGCAGATTTGGGCTGCGGAACAAACAGTCGAAAATACAGACTGGTACCAGGGTACCGCGGACGCGGTGCGCAAGCAGATCCAGGAAATCCGCACCACTCGGTCGAAGTACGTATTGATTTTGGCAGGCGACCATCTATACCGCATGGATTATTCCAAATTAGTCGAATTCCACGTTGCCAATAATGCGGATGTGACCGTTGCGGTGCAGCCGGTGCTCAAAGAGGACGCTTTCCGCTTCGGCATCCTTAAACGCGATGAGGACGGACGCGTTACCGATTTTGCCGAAAAGCCCAAAGACCCTGAACTGCTTTCCAGATTGGTCAGCCGTGATGACCCCGAATCGCCCTATCTCGGCTCGATGGGAATTTACATCTTCAACACGGAACTGCTGGCGGACGTGCTGCGGCGCGACTACACCGACCATCAACTGGACGACTTTGGCGGAGACATCATTCCGCACCTGATTCACATTGGCAAACGCGTTTTTGGTTACAGTTTTGAAGGCTACTGGCGCGACATCGGAACGATCCGCACCTTTTATGAGACCAATTTGGAACTGACCGAAGATAATCCGCAATTTGATTTCTTTGATCCGGGCAATCCGATATTCACCCACCCGCGCTTTTTACCAGGTTCACGAGTAACCGGGACAACCTGCAAGAACGTACTCCTGGCGGAAGGCTGCACGATACAAGACGCAGTCCTCGAACATTCTCTGATCGGGCTGCGCAGTGTCATCGGGTGCGGCACGGAAATCAGGGATACGATCGTTATGGGCGCTGACTGGTACGGCAGCCAGTCAAACGGCGCACCGCTTGGGATCGGGTGCAACTGTAAGATACAGGGCGCGATTATCGATAAGAACGCCAGCATCGGAGATAATGTGATCATCAAGCCCTTCCCTGTGAACCACGAAGTCGATCATGCGCTTTATAAGGTTCGTGACGGCATTGTCGTGATCCCAAAAAACACCACCATTCCTGCGGGGACGATTATCCAACCCTGAGATGAGGAATACTCAGAGAGCTCCGGTTCGCGACCGGAGTTCTTTTATTTAAGAGTCAGCCCTGATAGATGATAAGCGGCGATCCCAAATGCGACCGAGACATTCAATGAACTCTTCTGCCCGGACATCGGAATGTAGAGGACCTGATCCGCAAGCCTCAGAATCGCTGGATCTACTCCTGCCGGCTCACTGCCTGACACAAGGATCACCTGTTCTGGCAGAGGATGGTCAAACTGAAAATCTTCCAGAGCGCGGGCGCCAGGGACAAATTCCAGTGCGAGGATCATGGCGCCTTCCGCTTTAAGCGCCAAAAGCGTTGCAGGAAGATTCGGACAGGAATGCCATGGCACACTTTTTTCCGCGCCTAACGCAGTTTTGCTGATTGCGGGCTGTTCAACGGGGCTTGGTGTGATGCCGCCAAGCAGCAGTTCCGCTACCCCAGTGCCGTCCGCGGCGCGGAAAATCGCCCCGACATTGTACACGGAGCGGATATTATCCAATGCGCCGATGAGTTGGAACGCAGGCTTTGGTGAAGAGGGCGGCTTTTTTGGGGGGACTCCCGCCTCGTTTCTCTCAAGCGGCGTACCGCAGCGCGGACAGTAGCGTCCTTCAAAGCGTGTGGCATCCAACGGAAAGCGTAGCCCGCAGAGGGAATTGCGGCATTCGAAGAAAACATAACCAGAACCTACAGTTTCCATATCCTAATTTTACATCCAGGGGATTAAAAAGGTTAGGCACCTGGGTGAGGGGGGCACCCAAGCGCCTAACAACCCTTAGTATACAAGATAATTATGAAAAAGCAAGCAAGAAAAGCCCGAAAAGTAATCGTTAAGCAAAATCCTACACTGGGTTAAACTTACGTTAACAATGGGCGCTGAATGTGGTGGGATTAATAGCCGATCACTGCTTGTCCGTTGGCAGTGCAGAAAGGCTGAATGTCGTACCCTTGCATGATCAGCTCGTGCAAAATCAGATCAAGGGCTTCGATCGTGTTCTGGCGGTTCTCACCGCCGTCATGCATGAGCACGACCCGATCCGGTTGTAACTGGCTGATGAAATCTGACAAAACTAGATGAGGA
>JAGVUP010000026.1 GCA_019136215.1 Chloroflexota bacterium
CGAGATCCTGGAATACATGCTCACCGATTTGATAGACCAATCCGCGTTTGACGGCTTGGTGGAGCTCTATTTCAAGGACCTCCAGACCGGGTTCGTTTTACATTTCGCCCACAGTAAAGTCGGCGAAACTGACTATCCGGTCAATGTTGCTTATTCTGCCTGGAGCACAATCAAAATCCCGACCCTCATTACGCTATTCAAAAACCTCGAAGAGCCCTACGATCCGCAGATTTTGAAGGAAATCGAGGCAATGGTGGAGATGTCGAGCAATGAATCGACTGACTCGGTTGCGAAAAAGGTCATTGAACCCAACCTCGCCCCCCTGCGCATCACAGATGACGCCCGAATACTTGGCTTGCAAAATACCTTTTGGGGAGGATTTTTTGGACTTGGCTCTCCACTGCTGAAGGATTTCTCCACACCCGCCAACCAGAGCGCCGATTACGACACCGACCCCGACCGCTACGGTCAAACCACTCCGCTGGATATGGGCTTGCTGCTCGAGGATATCTATTACTGCGCCCAAGACTACGGCGGATCGATTCCGCTGGCGTTTGATGGCGCAATCACCCAGCAGGAATGCCAGATGATGGTCACATACCTCGCGCGCAACAAAATTGGTGTTCTGTTTGAAGCCGGTGTCCCTGCGGGAGTACAGGTGGCGCATAAACACGGCTGGGCGAATGAAGTTCAGGATGGCTACGTGCATACGATGGCAGACTGTGCCATCATCTACACCCCAGGCGGAAATTACGTTCTTTCGATGTTCATTCATCACCCCGTGCAGGTTATCTTCGACAGGGCGAATCTGCTTTTTGCCAACATTTCCAGCGCGATTTACAACTATTACAACCTGAAATAAACGGACCTTGCGTTAAACCTATGCCGATGCGTTATAATGTTCTCGCATGCCCCCGTAGCTCAATGGATAGAGTACCTGACTTCGAATCAGTTGGTTGCGTGTTCGAGTCACGCCGGGGGCATTTCCTTTTGATGTATTGTGAAAGTGACTTCGAACCCCAATAAATGGAGCAGGTGTCAGTTGATTGCGTGTTTGCCCCTGCGGGGTACAGGCGAGTCACGCCGGGGGCACTTTTTCATTCTCTGATCGTGCCGGTTTCCAGACTGGGCACGGTAATTCAACATATAACTTCGAACCCCAATCAATGGGGCAGGTGTTAGTTAGTTGCGTGTTTGCCCCTGCGGGGTACAGGCGAGTCACGCCGGGGGCATTTCCTTTTGATGTATTGTGAAAGTGACTTCGAACCCCAATAAATGGAGCAGGTGTCAGTTGATTGCGTGTTTGCTCCTGCGGGGTACAGGCGAGTCACGCCGGGGGCATTTTTTTCGGGGGCATTTTTTTTATTCTCTGATCATGCCGGTTTCCAGACTGGGCACGGTAATTCAACATATAACTTCGAACCCCGATAAATGGGGCAGGTGTCAGTTGGTTGCGTGTTTACCCCTGCGGGGTACAGGCATGTCTCACGCCTAGGCATATATTCAGTATTAATTTGATTAGACTCCAGTGTTTCATCTGACATCCATGTTAATCAGTGCCGTTACATTTTACCTTATTTATTGAGTATTATGGGGGTGTTGTCACCTGGCACATTCATATGCTTCACCCCGCAGGGTTTCGACCGCGTGTTCTATTACCGGCAGGAATACATCCAGGGTCACCTCAAAGCTCTTCAGGCGCATCGCGTCTGTGATCCCCGGCACGATGCGTTCGCAAGCCAGAAGTGTCGCTTCGGGCGTTACGTCGCGCGGGGCTAAACCTGTTCCTCCGCTTGTAAAGACGATATCAACCTTTAATCTATCCGCAAAGTAAATTAATTTTTCGAGAATAAGGTCTTTATTGTCCGCCACGATAGCCGTAGCCACAACTTCAGCCAAGCCCTGCAGTTTTTCCGCGATCGCGGGACCGCTTAAGTCCTCACGCTCGCCTTTTGCGCCTTTATCGCTCGAAATCAACAGCGCCACACGAATCGCCTCAGTCATTTTGATTTCCTTTCGTTCTTACAATTCAATCATCTCGCCGGGTCGGTCGAGCTTGTAGCCGCCCATCGCTTCCAGGCGCTGTTTTAGTTCCTCACTCTGAAGCGCCTGCATGAAACGCTGGAACTGCGGGTTATTCAGGCTTTCTTCCGCAATCAGCAGGTCGTATTCTTCCTCGCAAATCGGGATAAATTCCAGGTCATAGATCCTCGCTGCTGCCAAAATGCCCATTCCGGCGTCTGCGGTTCCCGCTGCCACCGCCGCGGCAACTGCCGTGTGCGTCAGTTCCTCGCGCTCATAGCCTTTGATTTGTTTTGAATCCAAGGAGCGCTGCTTGAGCAGGTAATCCAGGAGAATGCGCGTGCCGCTGCCCTTTTGGCGGTTCACGTATCGCAGGTTGGCAAGATCCTCTATGCCGCGGATACCGAGCGGGTTACCCCTGGCAACCATCAAACCCTGGCTGCGCTGCACGCAACGCAGCAACCTTACACCGCCTTCGGGAATGTATTTCCGAACATAAGAGCGGTTATATCCGCCGCTGGCTTCATCCAGCAGATGCACGCCCCCCAGGTGGGCTTCGCCCCGTTTCACCGCCATGATCCCGCCCATGCTGCCCACATGCGAAGACGCCACAAAACTATCCGTCCATTTCCGCCGCATGATATCGATCGCCTCATCAATCAAGGGATCGTGACTGCCGGTAATCACCAGGGTCTGCTCGATTTCCTCCATCGGGCGCAGCAGCTCGACCCTTACCTTCTCACCAGCCTCATATCCTTCCGTGTTCTGCGGAACGTGAATGATCCCATCGGCTTTGACGAAGGAGCTGACCACTCCCGCCCCGCGGTTAAGCGGCACAGCCACCACCTGCCCCCCGACTTTGCCAAGCCGGGCGCGGATAAATTCCAGGTACTTCAGCGAAGAAACCAGCCGCCGGGAAACAACCGCTTCCACAAACTCCGGCTCTTGCTCCTGACGCTTGGACATGAGCGATACTACAGGTTTGATCAATTGTTCGAGCACTAAAATACCCGAGACCGGGTAGCCCGGCAGTCCAATCAGGGGAATGACCTGTCCGTCTTTTTGCGTCATGCCCAGGATGGTGGGTTTTCCCGGTTTGATCGCCACGCCGTGCAGCACAACCGAGCCGACCGCTTGGATCGCCTCAACCGAGTAATCCTTCTGCCCGGCAGAGGAGCCGGCGTTCAGCAGCACCATGTCGCATTCTGCAATGGCTCCCTGCAAGCGGCTGATAATAACTTCGGGCTTGTCGACAGCCACCGGATAGACCTTCGCCTCGCAGCCCCATTCCTGCATCATGCTCGAGAATATCGTTGAATTAAATTCAATGATATCCCCCTGTTTCGGGTCGGAACTCGGCTGGACCAACTCGTTTCCGGTAGGAATGATTCCGACTACTGGTTTGCGGATGACCGGGATTTCCAGCACGCCCGCAGCCAACAGCGCGCCTAAAGCGGAAGGTCTGAGCTGAGTGAAACTCGGGACGACCATGTCGCCGGCAGCGATATCCTCGCCGATCTGGCGCACATGCTGCCAGGGTGTGGCAGCACCAAAAAGCTGCACGCCCCCTTCAGCCTCGATGACGTCTTCGACCATCACCACGCAGTCAGCGTCTTTTGGCAGCGGATCGCCTGTGTTCACCCACCGGAAGGAACCCTCGAGCAGAGTTACCGGTCGGGTCTCGCTGGCGCCATTCGTCAGGCTGGCTTCCAGCGCGATGCCGTCCATCGCGCAGGCGTTATAATGTGGGGCGCAAATACGCGCGTAGACCGCCTCCGCGGTGACGCGTCCATTCGCACTGCTGGTGGGAACACTTTCCACCTGCGGCTTCAGACCCGCCTGGTTCAGCGCGTTCAGGTAAAGCTCACGGGCTTCTTCGAGGGGATAATTTGACAAGTAGGTGAAAGCCATAAAACCTCACAATCGGGTAACCTTGACCAGGGCGCCTTTGGGCAGACCTTCCTGGTCTCTGGGGATAATGAAATAAGCGTTGGCACGGGAAACTGTGCTGATCAATCCGGATTTACTCGGAACAGGTTCCGCGCTGTTTCCATCCAAACGTACGAGAATGAATTCCTCCCTGCCGTGGTTGGAGGACACCGCGCGCGTGAGCCGCGCTTCCACCTGCTCCCTCTCAACCTTAGCGCCCTGCATCGCCAATAGCAGCGGTTTGACCAGGTAATCAAAGATAAAAAACGCTGCCACTGGATTCCCAGGCAGACCGAACACGGCTTTACCGTTCACCTCGCCAATGATCGTGGGCTTGCCAGGCTTTACCGCCAATCCATGCACGAGTATTTCACCGAGGTCTGCCACGATCCTGGGCATATTGTCTTTTTCTCCCACGGAAGTGCCCCCTGAGACCAACAAGACATCCACTTCTAGAATCAGTTCGCTGCAGGCATTCCTGAGAGCCGCGTACTCATCCCGCACGATGCCCTTACTGATGGCGATAGCGTTATGCTGCCCAACCGCGGCTTTTAACATCTCTGAGTTTACGTCGCGGATTTGCCCAGGTCTCAGGCTCTCCCCGGGCGGAACCAGCTCATCGCCGGTTGAAATGATGCCCACCAGCGGACGTTTAAAGACCGGCACCTGGGTTTTCCCCAGCGCGGCTAATGTCCCGATGTCCGCTGCGCCAAGCCTCTTTCCTGATTTCAGGATGGTTTCGCCTTTCCTCAGATCTTCCCCCCGCAGAATAAGGTTGGCTCCCGAAGCGGCGGATTTGTAGAATGCGAACTGTCCGCCGCCAAAATCCTCGCTGTATTCCAGCATCACCACCGCGTCCGCTTCAGGCGGAACCGCTCCTCCGGTCGGAACGTAGACACAACTTCCGGGCGTCAGTGGGATTACGCATGCTTTACCCATCACTGACTCACCGGTCTTTTCCAAAATCGCGGGGATGGAATCAGAGCAGCCCAGCAGGTCGGCGCTGCGCACCGCGAAGCCGTCTACAGTGGAGCGATTGAACGCGGGCAGGTCCTCCTCAGCAGTAATATCCGCCCCGAGGAATTTCCCCGATGCATACTCCAGGCTGACCGTTTCAAGGCTCGCAGCCCCGCGGCTAAACTTCTCGAGAACGAGGCTTAAAGCCTCCGCGATGGGGATAACACTCAGCATGCACACCTCAAAGGATTTGTTTTCACAGTTGAATTGTAACCGCAAGCCGGGTAATACTCAAAAAATAAGCCTGTATGGTTTCCGCGGTTGTTAAGCATGGACTGGATAATGTATAATTTCTATCATCTCTAAGCAAGATAATTTGATCGGAGTAGAAATGAGAAAGAGGCTTACCGCTATATTATTCGCTGTCATCCTGGCAATATGTTTGCCGTATTCTGAGGTACAGGCGGCAGAAGAAATAATCTGGGAGAGGACAGGGGACGGGATTGAGGGGGGCAGAGTCCTGGCTTTAGTGATCGATCCGCAAATGCCTTCGACGCTTTACGCGGGAACTTACGGTGGCGGCATTTTCAAGAGCGCCGATGGAGGAGCGAACTGGAGCGCGATTAACAACGGACTAACTAACCTGAACGTTTATTCGCTGGCGATTGACCCGCAGACGCCTTCAACGCTCTACGCAGGGACTTATGAGGGCGGCGTCTTCAAGAGCACCAACAGAGGAAACTCCTGGAATGCAGTCAACGAAGGGTTGACATCGATGAAAATTCTTTCGCTGGCGATCGATCCGGGGTCGCCCTGTACTCTTTACGCCGGATCTTTGGAAGGTTCTTTCTTGCATAAGAGTACAAATTGCGGCGGGTCCTGGAGTCCATCCAGCGACGGTCTGGCAGGGACATTTTATGTTTATTCATTGGCGATCTACCCGCAGGATCCTGATACGCTTTACGCCGGAACTTATAGAGGCGTCTTCAAGAGCACCAACGCGGGAACGTCCTAGACCCCAGCCAACAATGAATTGAAGGTCAACATCTTTGCGCTGGCGGTTGATCCACAGGATCCTGATACGCTTTATGCGGGAACTCGCGGTGGTGGCGTCTTCAAGAGCGCCGATGGGGGGGCAAACTGGAGCCAAATGAACAACGGACTAACCGACCGATACATTAGTGCGCTGGCGATCGATCCGCATACGCCTGCTACACTTTACGCCGGAACTTCCAGCAGCGGCGTCTTTATGAGCGTGAACGGGGGAGAGACCTGGAGCGCAATCAACAGCGGTCTGACAGAAACCAACATGAGCGCGCTGGCGATCGATCCGCAGACGCCTTCAACACTTTATGCGGGAACTACTGGCGGGGCAGTATTCAAAGGTCAGCGGTTGAATTCTCTGTTCCTGCCAATGATTGTACGATAAACGGCACAACCAAGAGTTCCCGTTGCAGAGGATTTCAAGCCTGCGGGAACTCTTGTTGATTTTATGACCCCAGCGTCTGAGCCGGAATACGATTGCTATTTTATGATCAGCGGCAAATACACGACTGTTGGGTTCTCACCCGGCTGCAGCTCAAATGAGCCCGAATCACACCGAGAGTCTCGGTCTTTATCGCGCTGGTCCTCCGCCAACGTTTGACCATAAACAAGACCTGGGCATTTACCGCTACCAAAATCAACAGCCGGCGAGGCCGGACGCAGGGATATCGTGGGCGTCCAGCCGCCGTAATTAGCCAGCGGTCCAAGGGACATGCCTGAATACGGAATGACCGCGTCAGCGGTAGTGGGACCGCAGGAATCATCAGAGAAAAAGTTGCCGCCATGGGAAGGTTCATTGCCTTCAGACAAATAACAGACCTCACCACCTGATCCAACGCCCGGGGTTGGGATAACCTGGAGGATGTTGAATAGCAAAGCCAAATTGCCTGACTGATTATTTACGATACCAAGCTCGCCTCTGGAAATTATTGTTGAATTTTGGATTGTTAATGATTTACCTTCACGAGTTTCAATGTTGGAACGTCCGCCCTGGTTATCGGATATGGTGCTGTTAATTATGAGCATGTCGGTGCCCGGATAAATGTGAGACGTTAATTCTAAATTAACAGTGTTGTGGTGGATGGTCGATGCCCGGATACTTGTTATCCCATAGTCAAAGCCTCCTGCATAGGCAGATCCAGCATCGGCTTTATTATGGTCGAGCTCGCAATACAACAGGCTCAGTCGCGAATTGTAACTCATGATCCCGCCACCAATAGAATCATATTTGGAAGTCTTCAGGGCTTCGTTATTGGTCAGCCGGACGTGATATAATGTTACGGTGGCATTAAGAATCTTCAGTCCTCCGCCACGACGATCGTCATCAATCATTGGTAATCCGTTCTTCAACACCAGGTGTTCCAGACGAATTTTTTGCCTTTGCCCGATCTGCATGACCCGATCGATAAAATTGGCGTCGATAACCGAAGGATTATCCCATTCCCCGGTGCCAATAATCGTGATATCAGTTGCTTCACCATCGTCGAGATCCGGAAAGTCCAAATCGCCATAATGATCTTCCTCATCATCCGGTCCTGTCAGTGTCAATTTGTACACCCCAGGGGGAACTTCAATGGTGACCTTCCCAGAGGTGCGACGCGCTGCCTCATAGATAGCGGCGCGCAGCGAGCAGGGTCCGTAGGATGCTTCACCCGCGCTGCAAACGCCATTCTGCGCAAAGTCTCTGAGGTCTTCGGTAGTATTCACTATGTGCAACATTGGTTCCTCAGCGTGAGCCTCGCGTCCGGTAATGCCCAGCCCCAGCAATAACAATATAGCTGTTGCTAAAGAGAATGTTTTGAAGATTTTACGTTGCATAAGAGCCTCCTTGGTAACAATACGGGTGTCGGGTCAAATGAAGAAAGCGTCTTTAAAAGAGACCGTTGAAATAAAGCAGCATTTTCGACAGGAACCCTATCAAGTCCGGTTGTGAACCGGATCAGCGGTTCATCTGAGGCTTGTTATCCTCATTTTATTCGGTCTTTTT
>JAGVUP010000217.1 GCA_019136215.1 Chloroflexota bacterium
GCCGATCTTGATCTCATCCATGACGGGAGGAACCCCAGAGGGTACGGCTTTCAATCGTCGGTTGGCACTCGCGGCAGAACATTGCGGCATTGCCATGGGCGTCGGTTCGCAGCGCATTGCCATAGAGGATCCAGAACTCGCGCCGTCATTCAACATACGCGAGTTTGCGCCCACCGCGCTTCTTTTTGCCAATCTCGGAGCAGTGCAGCTTAACTACGGCTATGGCATCGAGGAATGCCAAAAAGCGGTCGACATGCTCCAGGCGGACGCGCTTTACCTGCATCTCAATCCGCATCAGGAAGCCCTCCAACCGGAAGGCGACCATGATTCTTCCGGATTAATCCCCAAAATTGCTGAAATTTGTCGTCTGCTCCCCGTGCCGATGCTTGTGAAGGAAGTTGGCTGGGGTATTGATCTGCATACCGCCCAACAGCTTTTGGAGGCGGGAGTAGCCGGCATTGATGTTGCCGGCGCGGGTGGCACCTCCTGGGCTAAGGTGGAAATGCACCGCCTCAGTGAAGCGGGGCTTTCCTTACCAGACGAGCTTTTTTTGGACGCGGGCATTCCTACAGCTTCCAATCTCTACGAGTATAGAAAACTCTCAGGAAATCCGCTGATTATCGCCTCTGGCGGGTTACAAAATGGCAGCGACCTTGCCAAATCGCTTGCTCTCGGCGCCAGACTGGGCGGCTTCGCACGAAAATTCTTGCTTGCTGCTAATCTCGGTGAGCTTGAATTGATCCGTGAAATCGAAACGATCAGCTACGAACTGCGGGCTGAAATGGCTGCCTGCGGAATACCGTCCCTGAAAGATTGGAATATTGAATTTTTGGAAGGTCTGGAACGATTATGACTGATTTTTCTGTTCTTAAAGAAGAATTTGAGACTATCCTGAAAGAACTTGTGCTTGCAACCTTATCGGTCTGCGCGAAATGGTCAGTTACCATTTTGGTTGGAACGATCCAGCTCCCAAAACCGGCAAACGTTTGCGCCCGATGCTTTTGCTTGCTTCCAGTCACCTCTTTGGGGGCAACCCGCAGGAATTGATCCCCGCCGCTGTCGCTATGGAAGTGTTGCACAATTACACGCTGGTGCATGACGATATCGAAGACGAAGGAGAAACCCGCCACGGACGGGTATGCCTCTGGCGCCAATACGGTCTCGCACAATCATTGAACACAGGCGATTTTCTTTCCACGATGGCGCACGATATTTTCTTTGAGGTGGAACCGTTTGTCAAACCTGGTGATTTCAAGCGCGCTTATGCTGTTTTCCGCCAGGCATCATTGGGCGTTTTGCGCGGTCAGTACATGGACATCCACTTTGAAGATGAATCCAATGTCTCCGTTGACGACTACTTGGAAATGATCCATCTCAAAACTTCCTGCCTAATTTCCGCATCTATCCGAATAGGCGCAATTCTCGCGGGGGCTGATGAGACGGTTGATGCCATCCTCGCGGAAATTGGCGATCATGCCGGGCTGGCTTTTCAGATCCAGGATGACTATCTGGGTATCTGGGGGGACACTATCGCGACCGGTAAATCCAACCTGACCGATCTCATTACCCGTAAAAAGACCTACCCGATCCTGCTCGGGTTGTCTTGCTGCCCATCTTTCAAAACCGCTTGGGATGCCAATGCGCAAGTCACGCCGGAACTCGCAAGGCATATGGCGGAACTGCTTTCCAACTGCAGCGTGGATGAAAGCACGATCGAAGCTGTCTTTTATCACCTGAAGCAAATCCGGGAACGACAAAAAAGCCTCCCTCTGGGTGAAGAAACAAAAAATGATTATCTTTGGAGCTTGATGAATTCCGCGTTTAGTCCGACTTTTGGGGTGAGCTCGAAATCGGCGCAGTGAATCTGACCCGCCAAGCTGCAACGATCAGCCCAAGCCCCACCCAATAATATGGCAGTCCGAAGGTATCCAGGCTGAAGCCTTCGAAGAGCAGAGCGATAATCAAGAGCTGCCCTGCAAGACTAATCGTACTGAGCAGTCCGGATTCATTTATTCTTTCCAGTTCTCTTGCGGTGCGCCAATGCAGAACCAACCATGCTGTAAAAATGGAAAAACCTACAATACCCGTCTCTGCGAGCAACCTGACCCATAAGTTTTTGGCATTGGGAATGAAACTTTCGTAAAGCAGAGCTCTCAATGTCTCAGGAAGCTGGTAACCGAAACTGGGGATTGTTTCCGGGAAATAATAACCCGACACTCCCAGACCGCTGCCAAACCATGGAAACTTCAGATAAACGTTGAAAGCAGCTTGCCAATACGTAAATCGCTCAGCAATGCTGAGCCGACTCGCCCACCCCATGATTCCGTATTGCCGCAGTAACGTAAAATTAAATAAGTTAGCCATGCGGGGTTCCAGCCGCCACATGATCACACCAGCTATCGATATAAAAACAATCATCACCAACAGGACTGAAACCCAAAGAGAAATTTTCGCAACAATACGCTGATTTTTATTCATTCCTTTGACAGAGTTTGCTTCACGCTTTTCTAACACGCTGTTTGCTATCCTGTTAGATGCACGGACAAAGAGTACCATGAAAATCGCGATAATTGCCAGCCACCCAATCCGCGAAAAACTCAGAAACATACTCAAAATTCCACCTGCAAGCAAAAGATTTTCAAAAGAAACCTTTCCAAACAAATGCATCGGATAGACAGTTTCCTTCCGCACTGTGAATCCCAGCCAAAGTGGGATGTAGAGAATGTTAAGCTGATGTGCTAGCCACGAAGGTTCATAGGCTAGACCGTTTCCCCGTCTCTCATACAACATTCCCGACGCAGAAAAGGCTTTTTGAATCCATATTAAAAATTTTGGAAATGATCCGAATGCTTTAAACGCTATGAACTGCGCCAGCACAATTACGATAATGACAGCTCCTCCCGCATTCATCCATTGCATGGCTTCGCGAAATTGCTGCTCGTCCTTCAGTAGATAAATGGTAGACAGATAAAAACCAAAGCCGAATAAAAGCGTAATAAATCCTTCAGCAGCATTCCTCAAAACTGGTACATCCCTAAAACTGGGCAATTCCCGCATATACGCCAGAAAAGTTGAAAAAAGTGCGAACAAAAAGAAAAAATAAATTGGTTGAAACTGCCTAGGAAGAGTTCTATTTTTCAAAAATTCCGGTATTACTACTGTAAGGAGCAACGCAAGCATTGGCAAAAAAGCCAAAGGCGCTACCATCGTACCCCCAAACGCTTTTGCAAGCAGCGGAAAACTGGTTACAGGCAGCGTCAAAAGGAATAGCTTCCAGTTAAACTTTGAAAATTCTTTTCGGAACTTATTCACGTTCGCTTTCTTTCATCTCAATTTCTCCGATAACCAGCGCAGTTACCAAACCTGCAAGCGCTCCGACAAGTATCAAGATAGGACGATGAAATGCCACCGGATATTCTGGAACTGGTGCCAGCTGGTATTGGCTGACGTTGAGCTCACCTGTCAACCCAAGGCTTAGCGGGCTTTCCCTTAAGATAATGTTTTCGGTTTCACTTATAATTTGTTGCGCTTCGTCTACTGAGAGGGATTGACAGAACGGCAGTGATTGTTTCTCAATATCTGAGAGGCAGCTTTTGAGCATCATTTGGCTTGCCTTAGCTTCTGTAAGTGCGAGAGCGTGCGGATAGGCTTCACTCAACCGCTCGTATGCTGATTCTGCCCACGCAGTTGCGATCCATGCTGCTTTTTCCGGTTCATGGTCTCTTACCTTAATGATATTGCTCATTAATTGCCGCTCAATCCGCGTTTTATGGATCAGTTCACTGTATGTGTATGTCAATCCCCTTGTTTCAAGTTTTTTAATCGTCTGCTCGACAACGTCAGGGTGGAAAATTAGAGTTCCGACAATATCCACCTGTGCGTCTACCATGATCTCTGAAACGTTAGTTCCCGTGACAACTTCCAGATTCGTGGTGAGTTTTGATCTCGCTTCATAAATTGTCGGCAGAAATATGCTGATAAGCAATCCAATGATCGCACCGAGCAACATCAAACCTGTCAAACCCATCCAATCGCAGAATTTGCTTCGGAATATTTTTGGTACAAAGTCTATTTTAGTGTTGGGTTTTTGCACTATGCTCATCTTGCTCCGGCTGTTCCATTTTTGATATTTTAACACTGCTAGGATGGAATGACAAACCTCGACACTATTAGGACACTATTAGGTAAAATGTGGTTATGATAACCTATACGCTTGAGAAACCCACTGTTACCTGTCGGAACGTACTCGGGGAATCACCGATTTGGGACACTGACCGCGCGAAGCTATTCTGGGTCGATATAGACCTGGGCTTGCTATATGGATTTTGTCCCTATACGCTTGAAGTAGAAGTCCACTCTATCGGACAGAAGGTAGGCTGCGTTGCTCTGACCAAATCGGAGCGTCTACTGCTCGCGACTGAATTTGGTTTCGCCTTCTATCAACCAGGCGATCCTCCCCCACAAAACTTTTGTAATGTAATTCCCCTTGGCAGCGGTAATATGTTCAACGATGGAAAGATATCGCCCGATGGCGCTTTTTGGGTGGGGTCAAAGGGTCCCGCCGGAACATCCAGACTTTACTCTCTCGATCAAGACCTATGCTTTACAACCGTAATTGACGGTCTATCGATTTCGAATGGAATCGGCTGGAGCCAGGACGGGTGTTTTTTCTATCACACAGATTCGTTTGACCGCCATATCTACCGCTACACAACCGTTAATAATGCGCTCACGCGCAGAGAAATCTTCTACACCCCGCCAACTGGCACTCCCGATGGGCTGACGATCGATTCGGACGGGAATATTTGGACAGCTTTGTGGGATGGCAGCCGTGTTATCCAGCTTTCACCTGAAGGGTTTGAGCTCGCTGAAATCCTACTGCCAGTTTCCCGCCCCACCTCCGTGAGCTTTGGCGGCGCGGATTTGAGAACACTTTTTATTACGAGCGCTTCGGTTGACTTGTCCGCAAAAGAACTTTCTACTCAACCATACGCAGGGGACTTATTCTCTATACGCCTTCCCAACTTTGGTCTGCCAGAAAATCGCTATAAGCTACACGCATTTCCCTTATAAAAATAAATGCTAGCCCCTAATCGTCATCGATTTCGCCAGTCTTTTCGCTGCGCAGGCGCTCGTGCGTATCCAGGATGCGTTTTCTCAACCGCAAGTTCTCTGGCGTTACTTCGAGCAGCTCATCGGCTCCTAGGTATTCGATCATCTCATCGAGGCTCATCTGTCTTGGCGGGTCAAGTCTCTCGTCCAAATCCCGGATGGATTGGCGCATATTGGTGAGATGCTTTTTCTTTGCGATATTGATCGCGAGATCCTGAGCACGCGGTGTTTCTCCTACTATCATCCCTTCGTATACTTCCACTCCCTGCCCGATAAACAGCGTACCTCTTGGTTCTGCGTTCTTTAAACCATAAGTTGAAGAAACTCCACCCTCTCTAGCAACAATAGAGCTGGAATTCCTGCTTTCAATCGCTCCTTCCAAGGGACGCACGCCCACATAAAAGCTATTCAGGATGCCTTTTCCGCGCGTTGCGTTCAGGAATTTGTAGCGAAAACCAAGCAATCCACGGGTCGGCATCGAATAAATCAGATGCACGGTCCCATCAGGATTATTCGTCATGTTGGTCATCTTCCCCTTTCGCTGCCCCAGCATCTCCACCACGATACCAACGCTTTCACTGTCCACATCAATATGAACTTCTTCAAAGGGTTCCATTTTTCGTCCGGATTCATCTTCAACGATGATGGCTTCCGGTCGGCTTACCTGGAATTCATAACCTTCCCTCCGCATCGTCTCGATCAAGATGCCGAGATGCAGTTCACCCCTGCCCGAAACTAAAAACGTGTCTTTTTGCTCGGTTTGGGCGACCCGCAGTGCGATATTAGTCCGCAACTCCTCGTTCAGACGTTCCCAAAGCTTTCGGGTGGTACCCCACTTGCCTTCTCTGCCGCTGAATGGCGACGTGTTCACACCAATGGTCATTTGGACAGTTGGTTGCTGCACATGGATAGCTGGCAATGCCACAGCATGCTCAGGATCCGCGAGTGTCTCACCGATTTGGATATCCTTCAATCCGCCAATCGTTACTATTTCACCGGCTTCAGCTTTTTCTATAGCCGCCTTGCTTAAGCCCTGATAGGTAAACAGATATTTCGCCTGGATCCTTTCGAGGCTTCCATCCAGCTTGATGCGCGTCATTTGTCCGCCAGCCTTCAGGGAACCAGCATGAATACGTCCAGTAGCGGTGACGCCGCTGTATTCATCATAGCCTAGGTTGGTCACCAGCATCTGGAACGGCGCTTCCAAATCCGCCAATGGTCCGGGAATATGCCTGAGAATACATTCAAACAAAGGCGCAAGGTTGTTCTCGAGTTTTTCTGACGTACCTGCTTTGCCATCCAAACCATCAGCATAAATAATGGGAAACTCCAGCAATTCGCTGCTTGCGCCAAGCTCCACAAAGAGATCAAAAGTCGCATTCAGCGCCTGATCAGCGTTCGCATCACGCCGGTCGAGTTTATTGATCACCACAATTGTCGGTAAATTCTTGGCAATTGCCTGTTTGAGCACAAAACGCGTTTGAGGCTTGGGTCCCTCAACCGCGTCCACCAGCAGGAGCACGCCATCCACCATGTTCATGATGCGTTCCACCTCACCGCCGAAATCAGCGTGACCGGGCGTATCAACGATGTTGATTTTTACCAACTCTCCCGTCTGGTTATCAGGCAGTGTGATAGCGGTGTTTTTGGCAAGAATGGTAATTCCTCTTTCCCGTTCCAGATCATTTGAATCCATGATCCGTTCCTGCACTTTTTGGTTTTCCCGAAATACTTTTGCCTGCTTAAGCATCGAGTCGATCAGGGTCGTTTTGCCATGATCTACATGCGCAATAATTGCCACGTTTCGAATATCCCTGCGTTCCTTTAACATTAATTCATCTCCACATCCAATAAAAAACCCGGCGAACCGGGTTTTTCTTATTCATTCAGACCTATAACATCCCAAAAGTTTGGGGGCGCCTCAACCGGTTCATCCACGATTTCAACTGCTTTTCGCAGTCTGTCCAAAACCTGACTGACTTTTTCTTCGTCGTTCGCGTGAATCTCAAAAAGCGGCTGCTTTTCAGCTACTTTATCGCCAATTTTCACTCTGACCAGGATGCCCACGCCAAAGTCGATTTTATCGCCTTTTTT
>JAGVUP010000136.1 GCA_019136215.1 Chloroflexota bacterium
AGATTCTATGGTTCCCATTCGATTCTCCCAACGTGCGTCCGTACAAATCCCCGCGTTCAAGAAAATCAGATATTAACGCCAAGGTGGCGAACCTCTAACCGTCTGAGCCCATTTTTACAGTTATTGCAATAGAGGCTGTCTAAAAAGGGCAGCCTCATTGCTTGTATAAATTATAGAAAGAATGCTGCTATGCCACTGCTACCCTGGCAATGTTGTGCGCTACACTCAGGATTCCCCACTCTGCACTCACATTCTCCAATCCTCTCGATATAAACCTTCGAAATTCCCAGTTTTGCGTCAATCTCCCAAATCCCGCTTCCACGTCCACCGATCTCTTGGAACGAACCCTCCGCCCTTGCTCTGATCCCAACCTCTCACTGGCTGTTAAACTTTTGAGGCTGTCACCTTTCTTTTGGAACAGCCTCGAACTTATTATTCTCAATACTTCCTGGTAAACCAGATCTTTGCCAGGATGCCGACAAGGATGACGAATAGACCAGCTCCCATGAGGGTGTAGGAGACGGTGGTGTTGAAATAGACACAGACTGCTCCTGCTGTAGTGATGATGGCGCCGGTGATAGCCATTAGGGGTTCGCCGGCTTTTTGTTGGATGAGTTGCTTGCGTTCGTCATGCTCATCGTTGTAAAGCTTGCGAAGCGCGGTTTCGTCTTTCAACGCTTTTCCGCGAACGAACATTTGAATGATCAGGACAGCAACAAGACCCAAGATCACGCCTTCCACGTAGCCGACCAGTGTTGTCGTGGCCGGGTTGGTGATTTTGGGGTACAAAAAGACATGTAGGGTACTAAAAAGGGCAATTGTCAGGGCGATAATGATCCCGCCGATTCTGACTTGATTTTGAATTTCCTGGCGATATTTTTCCATATTTATTCATGCTCCACTTCTGAAAAATCAAATACTTCTTCGATACTAAGCCCAAAATAACGGGCGATCCTGTAGGCGAGAACCAGCGAGGCGGTGTATTTTTCCACCTCTATTGAGGTGATGGTCTGACGGGTGGTCCCGACCGCAAGCGCAAGTTCTTCCTGGGTCAATTTGTGTTGTTTTCGCAGTTCGCGAATTCTGGTTTTGATGGCGACCTCCTTGTTGATAATGTAAAGCCAGCTTTGCATAAAAAGTATAGCAAGCTTTGCATTTTAAGTCAAGAGTAATTAAAAGATCTTTTGCCATAGCATGGAATATGATCCTACAAGCTGGAACTCTCAAAAGACAGACATGGCTGTCTCAATGATTATAAAGCTAAAAGTAGGTGATGTAAGCGAAAGCATAGAAAAAAGATCACTGGTTCATCCCCCTTTGTATTGTGCCTACAGAATGCTCCGATTCACTCTGTTGATCATTTTATTTACAACTCGAACCAAATGTCTTTCTAGTATCATCTCACTGATATTGGGTGGGAACAGCAGGCTCTGTTCCTTTTGATAACTTTTGAAGACTTGTCTTTTCATACCCCCCATGATATTAAACTTTTGAGGCCGTCATCTTTCTTTTGGGACAGCCTCTTTTGTTTTTGGAGAGAGTTTGGTCTATCCGAATGCTCCGACAATGCGGATGATGTCGAAGCCCTCAGCAAAGGGGCGCTCGGCAAGCGCGCCGTGGCGGATGGCAGTGGCGCGGATGATCTCCGGAGAGAAATAGTAGCGGCTCGCGTAGGTCGCGTATTTCTTCAACGCCGCGATTTTATTCTCGACGGCTTGCTCCGAGACCTCCGCGAGGAAGTGAGGGAAGAAGCCATAACTGCTGCGCAGGACGTCAAAACCCAGGACGGTCGTGCCGCGGAAAGCGCGCGTGGCTTCCTGAGTGATGGTCTGATGATCCTGGTGGATGTCCTGGGCAGTGTGCACGAAAACAATTTCGGGCTGGTACTGGCGCTTGAGTTTGAGCATAACCTCGAGGATTTCCTGACGGGCGTCCGGGAAACGGCGGGTTTCGAACTGCCCGAGTTCAAATTGCGACTCGGAGAGACCGAGCTGGCGCATGCTGGCGCGGTGTTCGCTGACAAGCTGCTGCAATTCCGGATTCTTTTGATTGTCCGTCATATTGCGCATATTTACCTACTTTGTAGCGATGAATCCGCCGACAACCTTTGTCATGACCAGTTTACCATCTGATTCGAGGCGTTTTTTGGCGACGGTTTCGATTTGCCGCATGACCGACTCGAATTCCTCGTGAGTCTCAAAGAGTGAATTCCACAAGCGGCGGTCTTCGGACATGGACGCGCGGGTGTAGACCATGAAGGGTTCCACAAAGTCGAAGGTCAGGGGGTTTTCGAAGATATGCTGCTCGGTCTTGCTGAAGAGCTTTTGCATGGCGCTGTAAATTTCGGAGGCATAGCGCGAGCTGCCTGGCATCGGAGGAATGGGCTTGCCAGTGGCTTCACGAATGATATCGTAGAAGACCTGTTTATTCGCTGGCATGGGACCGGTGGAGAAGAGACGCCCGCCGGGTTTGAGCACGCGGCGCATTTCGCTCAGCGTGAAGAGGATATCCTGCGCGTAATAGATTGCGAAGCAGACCGAGACCAGGTCGAAGTGGTTTGAGGGCAGGGCAAAAGGCTGGTTGAAGTCCAGGTTCCTGAAATCGATAGCGTTGTCAATGGTTTTGTTCTTTTCGCGGGCATCATCCAGCAGTGACTCAGAAACATCCGTGCCGGTGATTTCAGCGTTACCGTTGAGGTGGTGGAAAAAGGAGAAACACTGTTTGCCGGAGCCGCAGCCGACATCCAGGATTTTTATCCCGGGTTGGAGTTTGAGCACATCCAGCATCCAGGCGTCAATGTCATTGGAGCCGTAGCGGCTGTGGATGTCGATCCGTTTCGCAAGGTCATCGGTAGTTTCCTGAAAATCAATCTTCATGGTTTCCTCAATGTTTAATCAAATGTTTGCTAAGTATACATTGCGGACGGGCAAGTTTCAACCCTCGCTGGGCATGGCAATTGCGTATAAATGATCGATCATATCAGAAAGAATAACCCTTTTTACTATTCAAAGCATCTTGTGTTTTCCGCATAGGGTGAAAAAACAATTCAAAAAAAACAGCATTCACAACAGATTCGAAAAACCTTGACCTATTTACGAGAGGTGAGTAGAATAGGCTGAGATTAATATTATTAATCGGATTAATATGAAAAACGAGCTCAGTCCTGTTCTCAAGTACATCGCAGACGCGGTCCGGAAGGACGAGCCTATTCCCAGTATAGCTGAATTAAGTGCGCAACTGAATATTTCCATTTCCAGCCTGCGCGAACAGCTTGAAGTTCCCAAGCAGCTCGGTTTTGTGGAAGTTCGCACGCGTACCGGCATCCAGAAAAATAAATTTAGCCTCACCCGACCCCTGACACTCGCTATGAGTTATGGGCTGAGAGGGGACGAGGAACTCTTTCAGGAATACTCTTCACTGCGGCGTCAGTTGGAAATTGCCTATTGGTACGAAGCCTGCGCTTTGCTCGAGAAGAGCCACATCCAGGAACTGGAAAAGTTGGTTGAAAGCGCCAATTGGAAGATCAACCAAAATCCGGTGGTGATGCCCATTCATGAGCATCGCAACTTTCATCTTGCGATCTATCGCCCCCTGAACAACCGTGTTCTGATCAGTATCCTCGAAACCTACTGGAATCTTTACCAGGCATCCAATATCCATTACTACCGTAATCATGAGTATCTCGAGAGCGTGTGGAGTTACCACCGCCAGATGCTGGACGCGATCACGAGCAAGGCTTATGAGAAGGGGTATAAAGCTCTGGTAACGCATTTTGAATTGATGAAAACTTACAAAAAAGCAGATCTTAGACAAAGATTTGAGTAAAAGGAGAGATTGTTGTGATATTAGATACCACGCAAAAGTCGCCGCATGGCAGCGAACGGATTGTCAATGAAGTCTGTATGACTATCTGCACGATCAATGGATCCGGCAGTGCAACCGCGAACAACATCCTTTACCGGGCGTTGTTCCGTATGGGGATCATGACCTCTGGGAAAAATGTTTTCCCATCCAATATCAAAGGCTTGCCGACCTGGTTTGTGATCCGGGCTTCCGCCCGGGGCTACACTGGTCGGATAGCCCACGATGATGTGGTTATTGCGATGAACCAGGTCACCATCCAAAAGGACATAGACTACCTCAAAGATGGCGGTGTGCTGTTCTACGCAGACCACCTGGAGTTACCGCAGATAGAGAAAGACATCATTGTTTACCCGATGCCGATCAAGGCTTTGATGAAGACGGTAGATGCTCCCCGCAACATGACCAACTACCTGGAGAACATGCTCTATGTAGGTATTGTGGGGCAGGTGATGGGCATCCCTGAAAACGTATTAAAAGCCACGATCGATCATCAGTTCAGCGGAAAGCCGGCGATTGCTGAATCTAACTTCAACATCGTGAACCTTGGCTATCAATACGCCCTCAAGAACATCGAGAAGAAAGATAGATTCTACCTGGAGCAATTGCCGGAACTCAGCGATTACATCCTGACAGACGGCAACAACGCCGGCGCACTTGGCGCACTTTATGGTGGTTTGCAATTCTGCGCCTGGTACCCGATCACTCCCGCGACGAGCCTGGTTGAATCAGCCATTGGGCAGGTTGGCAAGCTGCGCAAAGACCCGAAAACTGGCAAGAACACTTGCGTCATTTTGCAGGTCGAGGATGAGCTTGCGGCTGCCGGCGCCACCCTTGGGGCTGGCTGGGCAGGCTTGCGGGCGATGACCTCCACTTCCGGTCCCGGCATCAGCCTGATGACCGAGAACATCGGACTGGCTTATTTCACCGAGACCCCGATGGTCATTTGGGATGTTCAGCGCGTCGGACCGAGCACGGGTTTGCCCACCCGCACCGCGCAAGGCGACCTCTCGATGCTCTATACCCTCGGGCATGGCGACACCAAACATGTCATCCTTATTCCCGGTACGGTCACGGAGTGCTTTGAATTCGGCTGGCGTTCACTCGATATCGCTGAAAAATACCAGACACCGATCTTCGTCCTCTCGGACCTCGACCTCGGTATGAACACCTGGGTGACCAAGCGCTTTGAGTATCCCAGTCAACCTATCGAACGCGGCAAGATCGTTTGGGAAGACAAGCTCGAAGAGTTCAAGGATTGGGGACGCTACAAAGACCTCGACGGCGATGGCATTCCTTACCGCACCGTGATCGGCAACCAGAGCCCGAAGGCGGCTTACTTCACCCGCGGCACGGGTCATGATGAATACGGCAATTACAGCGAAGACCCGCAGAACTGGAACAAGATATTGCGGAGGATCGGCTTGAAGCTGGATGGGGTCGTGAGGGATTTACCCAGACCCATTATCCGCAGAGCCAAAAGCGACGCGGAAATCGGCATCATCGGCATGGGTTCCACCCACGACGCGATGATCGAAGCGCAGGACCTCCTGGCAGAGATGGGCATTCAGGCAGATTACATGCGTGTGCGTGCGCTGCCTGCGAGTATCGCTGTCCGTGAGTTCATCGCCAGCCATGCGCGCAACTATGTGGTTGAACTCAACCGCGATGGTCAACTGAAACAAATTCTCTCGCTGGAAATTTCTGAATATTCTGAAAAACTGATCTCGATCTCTGAGATTGGCGGTCTGCCTCTGACCGCGGCATGGACGGCTGAAAGTATCTACTTAAAGGAGAAACGTAATGGAAAAAACCGTTGAGTTAAACCAATTGGGTCTTGCGCTGGCGGACTATAAAGGAAAACCTTCCACACTTTGCCCCGGCTGCGGTCATAACGCCATTTCCAACCAGATACAGGCGGCTGTTTGGGAACTCGGAATTGCCCCGGAAAAAATAATGAAAATCAGTGGGATCGGCTGCTCGAGTAAGAGCCCGAACTACTTCTTGAACCGTTCCTTCGGCTTCAATGGCTTACACGGACGCATGCCCACTCTGGCAACCGGCGCGAGCTTCGGCGATACTTCCATCAAGATCATCGGTATTTCCGGCGATGGCGACACCGCGAGCATCGGCATGGGGCACTTTAAGCACGTTATTCGCCGGAACGTTCCGATGGTCTACATCATTGAGAACAACGGCTGTTACGGTCTGACCAAGGGGCAGTTCTCCGCTACCTCTGACCAGGGTCTCGTTTTGAAGCATCAGGGCGTCAACCTGCTGCCACCGCTTGACATGTGCATGGAAGCTCTCATCAGCGGCGCGTCTTTCGTGGCGCGGGCTTTCTCGGGTGACGTGAAACAGATGAAAGAACTGATCAAGGCGGCATTATCTCAGAACGGTATCGCTGTGATTGATGTTATCAGCCCTTGCGTCACTTTTAACAACCAGGACAAGGCGCTGCAGTCTTATTCCTGGGGGCGCGAGAATGAAGCTCCCCTCCAGGGGATCATGCATTTCAAGAACCGCGAAGACATGCAGATCGAGAACTTTGAAGAAGGCACTTACCGCGAAATCGAATTGGAGGACGGGTCTTTCCTGGTGCTGAAGAAGATCGACAAGGAATACGATCCCACCGATCGATCAGCAGCACTGGACCTGCTGACAGAGTCCTATAAGAGCCATTACTTCGCGACTGGTTTGATCTACTTCTCGGAAGTCCCCCCGACAATCAATGAGTGCTACGATCTTCCCGACGAACCGCTCAACCGCATCAAGGCGGATCGCTTGCGCCCAACCCGCGAATCGCTTGAGGCAATCAACGCTTCGCTCTATTAGAAAATTGGCGCTATAAAACATAACAAAACCGGTCTTCTGGACCGGTTTTGTTATGTGGAACTTGATTGTTTTGTTTCTTTGTAAAACGTACTGCTTCAGCCTTTAAGCGTGTAGAGCATCGCAAGGTTCGGGCTTGAGAAAGCGCCTACCGGGAAACCGGATACGATGACCACCTGATCGCCCTGTTTTAGGGTGAAGGCGGCGCTAAGCGCGGTCTCAACGTGGGTGACCATCGTCTCAAGTGTGTCTGCATGGGGAACCAGGCAGGGTCTGATGCCCCAGCAAATGCCCAGCCACTGGTAGGTATGGGCATCGGGAGTGAAGGCGAAAATCGGAACACTTGGTTTGGTTTTGCTGATAAGGAGTGCCGATTTGCCGGACAGTGTGAAGACTACAATTGCTGCGACGTCTTTGTCCTGCGCCATGTTGCGGGCGGCGTGAGAAATGATGGTGGCATCGTCGTTAGAAATATCGTGGTGCAGGATATTGTGGTATCCCCATTCCGCTGCGTGGCTTTCGGACTCCTGGATGATGCTCGCCATCATGCGGATGCTCTGCACCGGATATTTACCGGCGGCAGATTCCGCGGAGAGCATGACTGCGTCGGTGCCGTCGAATACCGCGTTGGCGACATCGGCAGCTTCAGCACGGGTGGGACGGGGATTGTTGATCATCGACTCAAGCATCTGTGTAGCAGTGATGACGAACTTGCCGTAGTTGTTCGCCATTTTGATGATCTCTTTTTGCACTGACGGCACGACTGCCGGAGACATCTCCACGCCCAGGTCTCCGCGGGCAACCATGACGCCATCTGTCACCTTGATGATTTCTTCAAGGTTGGCGATGGCTTCCGGACGTTCCAGTTTGGCAACGATAGGGGGTAATACCAACTGATTTCCGACAAAATTGCGCATAGTCTCGCGCACCATTTCGATATCGGAAGTCCGCTTGACGAAAGAAATAGCCACAAGGTCTACACCAGCTTCAAGCCCAAATTTTAAATCTTCGAGGTCCTTGGGAGTGAGGACGGGAATATCGAGGTTTGAACCGGGGAGGTTGACGCCTTTGTGGGATTTAAGTTTTCCACCAAGGATGACCCGTGCGAAGATGTTTTCTCCATCCAAACGCAGGACTTCAAATTCGAGCTGCCCGTCATCCAGCAGGATATGGTTGCCAGGGATGAGCGCTTCATGCAGTTTTGGCACGTCGAAAGGAATAAAAACCACCCCTTCGGGCAGATTCTGCGGGTCGCTGCTGGAGCTTAGAGCCACCTCCTGCCCGGAGCGGAGCGAGATCACACCTCCGGGGAGATCTCCAATGCGCAGTTTTGGACCCTGAAGGTCCATCAGGATAGGTACAGGTTTGCCAAGATCTTTGGAGATTTTGCGTATCAAGGCGATCTTTTTGCCGTGATCTTCATGAGACCCATGCGAAAAGTTCAAGCGGCAGACGTCCATCCCCGCCTTCACCATTTCAACCAGCACTGCTTCATCCGAGCTGCTCGGACCTAAAGTCGCGACAATCTTGGCAAACCGGTTCATG
>JAGVUP010000016.1 GCA_019136215.1 Chloroflexota bacterium
GTGCCCTGCCAGGTGTAGAGCAAAGCGCCATCATTGATGACTTCACGGGTGAGGTTGTCCTCCACCTGTGGATAGAGCACCTTCAACAGGTTGCGCAGCCCTTCAAACGGCAAGGGGTCAACCTTGTCAGGGTCGGCATTGCTGATAGTCTTCATTTGAATAGCCAGACCGATATGCCTGGCGACTTCCTCACCGTCAACCCGATCCAAAGGGATGGGATTGTCCTCGGGAAGCTGGATGGCAAAACGGCTCGCGCGGAATAACACGATGCCAACGATGACCAGAAAGACGACCGCCAGCGCGATCAGGATGAGTGTAATTGGATCCATAGGTTTCCTCCGGAAGGCTCAAAACGTGCTGCCTCCTATCAATTGTAACGGAAAACTGCCAGACTGAAAGAATATCTCAACAGACGCTCAAGCTGTTGGGTACAAGGATAACAAAACACTATTGTTGGCGTAAGCATGCTCAAGGATGAGATGGCATCCGTTCTCCGCGAAGCCCGCCATCGGAGCGGCTAAACCAGCGTTGGCATTAGCTATGTCCGCTGCTCGATGCGTTTGATTTGCTTGCGCATCCAAAGCGCGCCACCGGTCTGGTAGCGCCGGACTACCATCATCGAGCAGGGCACGACCTCCATCAGATAGTCATCCAGCCTGCCGAAGATCTGTTCGGGCGCGAGCACTTCTTCTGCCGCGCCGATGATCATCAAGTCATAACCGCCTTCCTGACATTCCGCCAGGATACCGTCCGCGATCGAGTCCGTCGTGCGAACCTTGAATTTAAAAACGCTGCTGATGCCGTCCACTTCCTGTTCCACGATCTCATGCACTTGCAGCTCTTCGTCCTCGAGGCGTTCTTCGTCCACTTCTCCGCGGACAAGCCTCAGGGCGACGATTTCACCGGTGTCATCAGGCAGGATGATATCCCGCGCCATCTGCAAGGCGAGGCGCGCGTTGGGACCGCTGCCAACCGGCACGAGGATGCGCCGGATGGGGTCAGGCAAACCGCTATCCCTCAGGACAGCAACGTTGCGATTCGCCATCATCATGACTTCCTTGAGGACATTGTTGGGACGCTCCACTTTGGAGTGATCCTGCGGATAGCCCAGCATCACCAGATTGACATCCTTGTGACGGCTGAGCTCCGAGAATATACCTTCTTCCACCCGAAACGCGGCTTTCAGCTTGGAATAGACAGCAACATTATGTTTGATGGCGATCGGGGTGATTGCCTCAAGGAAGCTCTGCTGCTCCTTTTTCTTGGCGTCCACCAACGCGGGCACGTCGGAGGAGTCGAGGCTGATGGGCGTTTTGACCACGGTGAACAGGCAGACCGCGGTATCTTCCTGCTGGTCCACAAGCTGCGCAGCCAGATTGACGAGACTGCGGGCGGTACTGACCCGCTTCGCAGCAACCAGAACGCGCCCTCCCCCTTCCAGAGACTCGAGGTGGGCGGTGAGGTCCTGACGGGCTTTGATCTGCTTTGAGATCAAATACGCCACACTCAAAACCGCCAGAACGATGCCCAAAAAGAGCAGCGCCTTCGGGTTTGCGAAAGATATGATCAGCAAGCCGGCGCAGGCGGCAGCGATCACCGTGACAGGATACAGGGGCACCTTGAACGGGCGTTCAATGTCCGGGAACTTTTTGCGCAGTTTCGGCATTGCCAGTGTCGCCCAAAAGAGGACGAACATGTAGCCTGCGCTTGAGATGAAGCTGAGGAAGTCCACCAGCCCGATTGCCGCGACGAGCGCGCTGGCTGCAGCCACCATCACGACTGCCACCCAGGGCGTGCGCCAGTGGCTCAGGCGCGAGAGCTGCCGGGGCCAGACGCGTTCACGGCTGAGTGAGAAGGCTTCACGCGTGGCGGAGAGCATGGCGGAATTGACTGAGGTGAGCGTGGCGACGATGCCAGTGATACCCATGATCGGCACGCCGATGCCCGGCCAGAAGCGCGAAGCGGCATCGGTCAGGGCGGTGTCGGATCCCGCCAGTTGCGCGATCGGCACCGTGCCAACGGTCACCATCGTGACAGAAGAATAGATGACCGTGGTGAGCAGCAGGCTGATAAGAATGCCGATCGGGATATTCTTGCTGGGTTGGGTGACCTCTTCGGCGTCGTCAGCGATGACCTCAAAGCCAACGTAGGCGTTGTATGCCAGGGCAATAGCGGAAAGCATGCGCCCAATATGCGCGATGGCGCTTTGGTTTTCAAAAATCCGGCGCCCCGAAAGGAAAGTTTCCATCGAGAAGCCGCCTTCGCTGAAGAACCCTTTATAAATGAAGATGCCAAAAACAATCAGCAGGAAGGCGCCCAACGCTATCTGCAGATTGCCAACGCTGGTTACCCCGCGGATGTGCATCGCTCCGATGATGATAATGACAGCAATGGCGACCGGTACAATGGGCAGATTGGGGATAAAGATGGAGAGTGAGATGGCAAAACCGACCGCGGAAAGGGCGGCATAAAATGTACTCGATAGGCAGTCCAGTGAACCCACGAGGAACATCAGCCAACCTTTGCCAAAAGCCTCGCTCACGTAGGTCATCGCGCCTCCTGACACTGGGAAAGTAGTCGCGAGTTCACAGTAGTTGAGGGCGATGCTGAGGGTGAGCACCCCGCCGAGAGCCAGCGCGAGAACGGATTCGGGACCAGCTAACTTCGCGACATGCCCGGTCAGGACGAAAATTTCCGCGGCAATGGTGCCGGCAGTGCCGAGCATGATGACCTGAAGAAGGGAAAGCTGCCGCTTGAGCTTGCGTTTTGCCATGTTGTCTCCAACGTTATTTCGTAAAGAAAATTATAGCACTTATAGATACCTCCGCAGGCATGGCTGGACAATTGTTTCGCGTCCAGCCATATTTCGATTAGTGGTTTCAGAGACTAGTAAGAATGCCTTCAAATCGATGGATTGTTTCGCCAGTTTTTGGCTCTACCGATATAGCAGATCGAAAACGCCATCCGTATGGCGGGGTAATAATCCCGCTGGCTCTTTGTACGCCGCCTCTGCCCTACTTTAACTGACCTCCCAAACTCAGCATTTCTCATTATGAATCATCTTTAAAATATACAATAAACGGATATGAAACTTACGACACCGCAATCGAACACTGGAACCTATCTAAATCTGTATTCAGGGTTCTACATATCATTTATTCGCGCGCAAGCGCAAAACGCCTTATATTAAAAGTGGAACTGTGAAAAAACTTATTGAAAGGTCGTTGCGAAGACAATAACTTTTATCGATTCGAAATGGGATCATATCTATTTTTCCATGCTGAGAATCGCGAGTTGTGCACTCGCCTGGTTTATCAGAGAAGGTAAAAAGTAACTAAATCCCTGAGAATGCGTCAGTATTAATAAACATGAAAAGCTTGAGTACGGAAGAACTTTTGGGTCCGAGTAAGCAGGAGAATATGCTTATGAAAAATGTAAGAAAAGCAGGGCATCAATGATTTCATTCGAAAGCAGATATCTGGAATTTGTCGATAAGGTCTATTGGTACATTCTGCTGAAGGTAAAGAACGCGCGTGAGGCTGAAGATCTTACTTCACAAACCTTTGTAAAAGCATATCAATCGTATTCTGCCCTCAGAGATCAGGATAAGTTCGCCCCGTGGATATTCAAGATTGCGCACAACTTATCCATGGATTATTTTAGACATTCCAAGCAGTATAGCGCGGAAGCCCCCAATTGGTTACAAAGTGAAGATGAAGATTTGTTATCCAACGCGATAAACTCCGAACTTTCCAGACGGATTCAAATGGAAATTAAGAGATTATCGAAAGAAGAGCAGGACTTGTTAGCCCTTCGTTTTGTCGCCCAATTGACGTTCAAAGAAATGGCAACTGTACTCCGACGAAACGTATCGACTGTAAAAAAACAATATTACAAGCTAATAATCCTGTTAAGAAACACATTGGAGGAAAAATGAACATTCCTGAATTTGAAAAGGAAATAGAAAAGTCTTACCTTCCTCAGTTTCCGAGAAAGGAGTTCAAAACTTCTTTGCAAAGAAGTTTTCAAGCCTATGAAAATAAACCATCGGTTCGAACTATCTTCACCCGGGCGTTGCCAGGACTGGCGATACTGACAATTCTGGCAGTTGTCTTGATCATTGGACCCAAAAATGTATGGGCGCAACTACAAAAATGGTTCGGTTATGCTCCGGGTGTGGGGCTCGTTTCTTCAGGGTCAAATGTGAGAGTTTTGGAAGAACCTGTAAGTCAAACTCAAAATGGGATTACTTTGGAATTAACTTCTGTAACAGCCACCAATTCAAAAACCGTAATCAGTTACAGAATTATCGGCGCTCCTGGAGATGCTTACAGTAATGATGAAAACCAAGCTTTTGGCTGCCAGTCGGATCCATACATACTAACCGAAACTGGTGAGAAGATCGAAACAATCGGCAGCAGAAACACATTTGCTGCGCTGCCTGAAAACACGACCAAAGCTTCTCTGGAGTTCCCTTGCCTGCCAGAAACCCAAGCCGGAAGAGTACCAGAAAACTGGAGTATCCCATTCTCATTGGTTGATGTAAAGTTGGAAGATATTGCCATGCCGGTGATAGAAGATGCTCAAGCTGAGGTTTCAGAAGCAACACCAACTACAATCACCCAGAAACTGGTCGACTTACCGTCAACTCTTTCAGAAACGGCTGTTCTGCAGATCGAGAAAGTGATACAAACCCAAAATGGATACATTTTCGCTGGAGTAATTCCCAATCAGGACACTGAAACCGAGTGGCTCGGATCATTCTCAACAAGCAAACCAATCATCTTTGATTCTGAGCAAAACAGACTTCACGATTTTGAGCCTGCAAATCGCAAAGAAATAATGGAAATGCTATCCTCACAGATTGACGCAGGAAACTACCCGTGGATGGTGGAAACTGATACCGACGGCATTGCCTTTCCGATAACGATTCTATGGGAAGCACAATGGTTTTCAAGGGAATCTAACTCTGTGGAAACAAGATTCGAGTTTGATTCAGTACAAATAAAAGATGCCGGATCTGAGCTGCGGCTGAATCAAAAAATTCAACTTGGAAAGGACGAAATCACAATCCAATCCGTTCGAAGAACAAATCAAGGAAATCTTGAATTCAAATTCCTTGTGCCGGAAGGGTTTGCTGGTCTCGATATCAGCATTTCGAATGCTCAAACCAATTGGGTTTCAACAAACAACGAGAATGGCGTACTCACCCTTACACCCTTCATTGACCTTCTTCCGGAAGGAAAAATCGAAGTTCATTTACGCAATCCGGTATATTATGGGAAGCAAACAGTTTTTTCATCTCAATGGTCTCCTTCAGGCACAACAACACAGGAACGAGATCCGAGCTCTGCCAATCCAGGCTGTTTGTTGCTGGAGCCATTTCCGGTATTTGAAAAAGATGAGGCTCACCTGCACGGTAAATTGCTCTTTACTGAACCAATCGCTGAAAGCGGCGTTAACGGCTTGACCCTTTACAATATTGACGGTACCGACCGGCAAGTTATTACGGAACAAGGAAATTGGGGCGCTTTCTCCCCAGACGGGCAACGCGTCGCTTATTCCGGGATAGATCAGGCTCTTCATATCTACGACCTGCAAAGCGGGGAAGATAACGCTATAACAACTGCAAGTGGCATAGACATCAAGTGGTCTCCGGATGGAACCCAACTCGCTTATGTCAATACTGAATCCCAAACAGGCGTTACATTAAATATCATTAATACGGATGGAAGCGGGAAAAAAGCATTAGTTCAACACATGCAGATAAAGAATATTGGTTTTTCGCCTTCGGATGGGAACCTGTATTTCACAAGACAGTATCTGCCTGAGAACAAGGATACAACACTTCATTCAGTAGACCCCATTTCCGGACTAATTACAGATTTAGGCACGTTGCCAGAGCCAGGCGCTGTCTTTTTTGACAATACCGGATTTAACTTATTCATTGTGCCTGGCAGAACGGGAAATGTATACCTTTACAATATCGCTGAGAACGCATCCACATTATTTGCTCAACAAAATGAATTCAGCGGCGGGATTGGAAGTTCCGGGTTTATGTTTGGAGCCACACAGACAGGTGTACCCTATAAGTATGATCAGTCAGCGCTCGTTGACTACAACAAGTGTAATGGTTGGCTGTTGGATTATTCTATTCCAGGAGGAAGCCTGATGGACATTTATATTGAAGACAGTCTTTCGGATAGCAACTAAAGGAAATGAGCAACTTGTGCGGATGTTCTACGAAAAATGCCGCGCCTTTGTGGTGGATTGGGGACGGTCAATTGGATTCAAAACATCAGACATTGTCGTCCCCAATTGCGCTCGCGGGGACCAACTTGCCATCTTCGGAAGGATGAGGCTCCTGCCCGCGCTGTACAGATGGGATTGTACGGATGGGGCATGTGCCCGCAGGGTATCGCTCCATCCGCTTCCATCGGCAGGTTGAGGACAGTCAAATGAGCGGAAAATCCAGACCGATTTGTCCTCAACCACGCCCTACAATAGATTCGCACCCAACAATATAAAATGCATCCAATATGATCTGCGAATGTTTGCCGCCGGTAGGGCGCAATTGGAAGCGTTGAAAAAACTATCTCTTGGTTGCCTGTCCCGCTTCCAATTCGCCGGAATGAACTTGACGGCGGATTGGGGACGGATTAACGGGTATTTATTTGTAGGTTCTTCGTCCCCAATCCCGACCTGCAATATTACATTCAGCAGTTAACGAAAAAAGCAGAAAATCGGCGGGAGTGATACCCTGCTCTGCGGGTACATACCCCCGCAGTACGGATGGGGGATGTGCCCGTAGAGTATTGCTCCTTCCGCTTCCTAAAGGAAATGAGCAACTTGTGCGGATGTTCCACGGCGGGTTGAGGACGGTCAAATGAGCGGAAAATCCAGACCGATTTGTCCTCAACCACGCCCACAATAGATTCGCACCTAACAATATAAAATGCATCCAATATGATCCACGAAATTTTTGCCGCCGGGCGCAATTGGAAGCGTTGAAACCGCTGTCCTTCGGTTGCCTGTCCCGCTTCCAATTCGCCAGAATGAGCATGACAAGGTCCCTCGACGGCGGATTGGGGACAGTCAATTGGATTCAAAATATCAGATCTTGTGGTCCCCAATCGCGCCCTACAAAAAATATCGCGATTTTGGATCAATTGATGAAAGAATTGGAAGTGGCGAACCCCTCATTTTTTGGGTGCCTCTCCCGCTACCAATTCGCCGGAATGGATTTGACTTGATGGCGGGTTGAGGACGGTTAAATGAGCGGAAAATCCAGACCGATTTGTCCTCAACCACGCCCTACGAAAAATGCCGCGCCTTTGTGGTGGATTGGGGACGGTCAAATGGATTCAAAATATCAGACCTTGTCGTCCCCAATTCCGCCTACAATAAGCGGTGGGAGCTATACCTTGTTTCGCGGGGACATATCCCACCGTACGGATAGGTGCCTGATCCATCCGTCAGGGAGGGACTGTGAGGAGTTTTATTCCATGCGATTGGACAAGCAAGCATCGCGTATTTTTTCCAAATCAATGCGGGAGATAGAAAACAAAAAATTTTCTGGCAGGGCAGTCTGGCTGATGTATAATCAATTTGTTAAATCAACCATGAGGTTTCGCGATGAGCACAGCATCAGATTTTCAATCGATCATTTTCAAACTCCAGATCTACTGGGCGGGGCAGGGGTGCCTGATTTGGCAGCCTTACTACTCCCAGGTCGGCGCCGGCACGATGAACCCCGCCACTTTTTTGCGGGTGCTCGGTCCGGAGCCCTGGCGTGTCGCGTACGTGGAACCTTCGGTCCGACCGGACGACGGGCGCTACGGGATCAACCCAAACCGCCTTCAGCAGCATACCCAATTCCAGGTCATCCTCAAGCCCGATCCGGGCAATCCTCAGGAACTCTATCTTAATTCGCTGCTTGCCCTGGGTATTGATCCGGCGGAGCATGATATCCGCTTTGTGGAAGATAACTGGGAATCGCCGGCGCTTTCTGCCTGGGGTCTCGGATGGGAAGTCTGGCTGGACGGTCAGGAAATCACTCAGTTCACCTACTTCCAGCAGGCGGGCGGGATCGTTTTGGACGTGCCCGCGGTCGAGATCACTTATGGGCTTGAGCGCATTGCCATGAGCCTGCAGAAAGTACGCGATTTCAAGCTTATCCGCTGGAACGAAAGCCGCTCCTACGGCGATGTGTACCAGGTGGCGGAACGCGAACATTCCACTTACTACTATGAAGTTGCCGATGTGCCCAACCTGAGGCAGATGTTTACTCTGTTCACTCAGGAGGCGGAAAACGCGCTGGCAAGGGGCTTGGTGCTGCCGGCTTACGACAATGTCATTAAATGTTCCCATACATTCAACGTTCTGGACGCGCGCGGGGCAGTCGGTTTCACAGAACGGCAGACGCTTTTTGGCAAAATGCGCGAGCTTTCCCGCAGGGTCGCCGAGACCTACTACGACCAGCGGAAAGAAATGGGTTTCCCCTGGATGAAAGGCGAACAACCCGCGCTGACACTCGAAAAAGAAAACCTGCCTGAAATCAGCGCTGAACGCGCGGATCTCCTGTTTGAAATTGGCTGCGAGGAGCTGCCAACCGCAGATCTGGATGCCGCGGTCAGCAACCTAAACACGCTTATGCGCAATCTGCTCGCGGAAGCGCGGCTCGGGTATGAAGACCTCAGCGTCCAAGGCACCCCGCGGCGTTTGGTCGCGCAGGTGAAAGCCCTCCAGACCCGTCAGGCGGACAGGAAAGTCGAGGTGAAAGGTCCCCCCGCAGACCGCGCCTTTGACGCTGAAGGCAAACCGACCAAGACAGCCGAAGGCTTTGCCCGCAGTCGCGGGGTTAGCGCGGATCAACTCCAGGTTCGGGACTTCGAAAATGGGCGCTACGTGGTCGTTGAGATGTACGAAGCAGGCAAGCCGGCAGTTGAAATTTTGGCTGAAGCTCTGCCGGAAGTCATCGCGAACCTGCGCTTCACTAAATCCATGCGCTGGAATGACAGCGGCGTGAGCTTTTCGCGCCCTATCCGCTGGCTGGTGGCGATGCTTGGCGAGGCGGTCGTGCCGTTCGCGTACGCAAAGCTCCGGTCCGGGCGGGTGACGCGCGGATTGCGCTTCGCACAGGAAGCCGAAAAAGTGCTCCAGACCCCTGCCGATTATCCGCTTTATCTGCAGGCGCAGGGCATTATCCTCGATTCCGAAAAGCGCCGGGAGCTTATCTGGAAACAGGCGCTCGCCCTGGC
>JAGVUP010000067.1 GCA_019136215.1 Chloroflexota bacterium
CGCGCTACCGCTCAGACCTGGCATCGGCACAGACTTGGATGTTTGGCATCGCCCGCAATGTTTTCAGGGAGTATTTGCGGGAAAGCCGGAAAAGACTCTCCAGCTTGGTGCCTTTTGAGCAGGGAACTCAGCACAGCGATGGTTTCGATCGTGACAGTGAAGACACGAAAATCCTGCTAAGGCGTCTGATTGCCATGCTTCCGGAAAAAGATCAGGAATTGGTTGCACTTAAATATGGTGCGGGGCTGAATAACCGTGAAATTGCCGGATTTCTTCATCTCACTGAATCCAACGTAGGAACGCGGCTTTTTAGAACTGTTGAATCCTTGCGCAAGCAAATGGAGGAAAACCATGAAAGATGATTTTATGTACTCTCTCAGGCAAGAGCCCGAACAAACCTTTAGCGCCAGCCTGAAAAAAAGACTCGAAGAAAGCGACCGCCAGTCTGCAGCAATGTTAGCCTCAGGCAAGGCGCGACTTCGGTTTGGTTTTTCCCTGGCGATGCTGGGTCTGATCCTTGCAATACTTTTCTCGGTGTCTTCCGTGCGGGCAAAACTGCGCGACCTGGTCATTAAGATCGGAGAACAGGGGGTCATAGTCAGCCAGGAATACCCCAAGGCTGATCAAACTGCGCTGGTGAAGCCGATCGCTGTCCCGATCTCCCAGGCAGCGGAAAATGGCGTGTTCCTGCCGGCTCCCCTCCCCAAGGTTTTTACCCTGGCAGATGATCACTACCTTTTTTATCAGGCTGAAGGTAACGAGAAAGTTCGCGGCGACTGGGCAGAGGTCACATGGATAGGTCCGAATGATGAAAAAATCACAATGACTGTCATGGAAAAAGAGGTGATGGTGCTTATAGGATCAGAAAGTCTGAAAGAGATTCTCCTGAAAGGCACGCACACGGCAGGGCTATACAAAGGCGGTTGGAATACCGACACGCAATCCTGGGACGAAAGCATTCCGGTCTACTCGCTGGTATTCGTAAAAGAAGGGCAGAGCATATGCTTTACCGGTTCTAATTCCGAAGACCTTATCCTGATGGCAGAATTGCTCTTCCCGTGATGGCATGAGCGTAAAGGAGCGCCTTTCGAGAGAATGTCAAAATTTTTTCGCCGCAGAATCCGCCCCAAAACCATGGCGCGGTTTCCGTTGCCATGGAGAACGGGAAGCAAGCGTACACGGGCGGACTGCTGAAAGCAAATGGCATAATGGTGAATTGGAGGCATGCCAAGGTCTCTGCATGATAAGGGGTATAGTGCCTCCAATTGCGCCCTTGGATTCAAACCAATTCAAAGGTGCGATAATTTTTCGAAGGGCGCAGTTGAGGACAATCCGAACCATCATTTTGCACCCTTATGACCATCCTCAACCCGCCGATGGAAGCGGATGGAGCGAGCCCCATCCGTACAACCCCATCTGTACAGCGCGGGCAGGAGCCTCATCCATCCGAAGATGGCAAGTTGGTCCGCGATTGGGTGTGGTTGGGGACGACAAGGTCTGATATTTTGAATCCAATTGACCGTCCCCAATCCGCCACGAAGGCGCGGCATTTTTCGTAGGGCGTGGTTGAGGACAAATCGGTCTGGATTTTCCGCTCATTTGACCGTCCTCAACCCGCCGATGGAAGCGGATGGAGCGATACCCTGCGGGCACATGCCCCATCCGTACAGTTACATCCGTACAGGGGGGCTGGCACCTTATCCTTATGAAGAGGGCAATTTAGTACCTGCAGGGCGTTGTTGAGGACGATCCGAACCATCATTTTCCAGACTGAAAACCGTCCTCATCCCGCCGATGGAGGCGGATGGAGCAAGCCCCATCCGTACAGGGGGGCTAGTGTCTCATCTTTATGGAGAGGACAATTTGGTACTTGCGGCGGGATTGGGACTTATTCTTGACGCGCAGACTCCTGCTGCGTCTGGCTGCCCCGTTCAGATCTTTTGGGCAGGATCTTTGCCGCGACGCAGGAACCTGCATACGTGCAATCCGCGCAATTACTCTTACCGGACCGGGCATTGCAAATTAACCGGTAGACGATCAAGCCCACGATGACCGCAAGGACGGCGCTGATGATAATCGTTGGAACCATCGCGTGCTTATGCCTCTTTTTTTGCTATCCTGGGTGCCCGTTCTGCTGTGGGCGCTGGTCTCAACATCAGCCAGAGCACCAGCGCGATGTACCCCAGGGCAATTCCCGTCCAAAAGCTAAACCCTGTTTGCAGCCAGGTCCCGATCTGGAAGATCACCAATGCAGTCATATACCCCACGAGACTCATATAGCCGACCGCGAACGCGGTCCATTTGGAGCTGTTCATTTCCTGCCGGATGGAGCTGATTGCCGCAATGCACGGCGCTGAAAGCAGCACAAAGACCAGGAAGGACGCGCCTGTCAGGGGCGTAAAGTTCGCCCGCAGACCTGCCCAGGCGTTATGCCCGGCTTCAGCCGCTTCCGAAAAGCCGTAAAAGATTCCAAAACTGGTGACGACGGTCTCTTTTGCCACCAGCCCACTCAACGCTGCCACCACGGGGCGCCATTCCCCCCACCCGAGCGGCTTAAAGAACCAGGCAATTAGATTCCCGAACGCCGCCACAATGCTATTATCGATCTGCGCTCTTTCCAGCATCTGGAATCGTCCGTCCACCCACCCGAAATAGGTCACGAACCAGAGCAGAATCGCTGCCAGGAGGATGATGGTGGAGGCTTTCTTCACAAAGGAGGAAACTCTGTCCCAAGTGGTGATCAGGATGCTTTTGAGCGATGGCAGGCGGTACGCGGGCAACTCCATCACAAAAGGCGCTGCCTCTCCTTTGAAGAGGGGGGTCTTTTTAAGGATGATTCCCGAAATGACCACCGCGGCGATGCCCAAGAAGTAAGCCCCAAATGCCACCCAGCCCCTGCCGCCAAAAAACGCTTCCGCGATCATCGCGATCACGGGCAACTTAGCCCCGCAGGGGATGAACGAAGTGGTGATGACCGTCATGCGCCGGTCGTTCTCGTTCTCGATCGTCCGTGCCGCCATTATCGCCGGCACGCCGCATCCGCTGCCAATCAGCATCGGAATAAAACTTTTCCCAGAAAGTCCGAATTTCCGGAACATGCGGTCCATGATGAAAGCCACTCTTGCCATGTAGCCGCTGTATTCCAGCAAGCTAAGGAAGAGGAACAAAACTACCATCTGAGGCAAAAAGCTCAGCACAGAGCCCACACCCGCCAGGATACCGTCCACCAAAAGCCCGCGCAGCCAGGCTGCCACGCCCCACTCCGCCAGTTTTCCGCTGACCGCGGATAGGATGATCTGCCCGAACAAATGGGTTTTGATCCAGTCGCTCAGGTGAGAACCGACTGTATTGACCGAAACATAATAGACCGCGAACATGATCACAGCGAAGATCGGAAGCGCCAGCCAGCGGTTGGTTACAATGCGATCAATCTGATCCGAAGGCGAGAGTGCTCCCGCCTTCTTGCGCGCGGTTACTCGCTCCAGTACGCTCTCAATGAAATCATAGCGCTCAGAAGCGATGATGCTGTCGGATTCGTCATCGTACTCCTGCTCAATGTGGCGGATATCCTGCTCGATGTGCGCCTTCAGGTCCGCAGGGATGCCCAGCTCCGCCTCCACAAGTTCATTTCTCTCAAAGAGCTTCACGGCATACCAACGCTGCTTGTGCTCGGGATGATCATGCAGGGCGACCTCCTCGATGTGCCCCAGCGCGTGCTCAACCCCGCCGCTGAAACGGTGTTTTGGGTGCAAATGCCCCTTAGTAAGGGCGGTTTGCACGGCGACTCTGGCGAGCTCATCAATTTGCGTTTCCCGCAGAGCGGAGATTTCCACAACAGGCACGCCAAAAGCGTTCCCGAGAGCCTTGCTGTCAATCTTGACCCCGCTTTTCTCGACTTCATCCATCATGTTGATTGCCAGAACCATCGGGATGCCCAATTCAGCGAGCTGTGTCGTCAGGTAGAGATTCCGTTCCAGGTTCGTGCCGTCGACGATATTGATGATGGCGTCCGGATTGGACTCGAGCAGATAGTCCCGCGCCAATTCTTCTTCAATGGAGTTGGTGGAGAGCGAATAGATCCCAGGCAGGTCCACGAGAACCACATCCGGATGCCCTGTCAGCACGCCTTCCTTCCTCTCCACGGTCACGCCGGGCCAATTACCGACATACTGGTTTGAACCGGTAAGGGCATTAAAGAGGGTGGTTTTTCCGGAGTTCGGATTTCCGGCAACGGCTATCTTGACGGACATGGCAACCTGTCTATTAATATAGAAGAGGATTGTTTAGAGAACTTCAATGATTTCGGCATCGTCCTTTCGCAGGCTCAGTTCATAACCGCGCAAATTGACTTCGATGGGATCGCCTAATGGGGCTACTTTGCGCACGAAAATCTCCACGTTTTTGGTAATGCCCATATCCATCACCCGCCGGCGAATGCTCCCCTGTCCGTGGACCTTTACCACCCGTGCTGATTCTCCAATACCAACATCGCGCAAAGTCTTCATCTGAAATGCCTCTTATTCTCCAAAATACAGCGTCTGGCGCTAATAAATGTTAGGAATTCCTAACGTGTAGGAATCTTAAACCACCCTACTTGTTCTGTCAAGCGTGATCCATGCTAAAATCAATACAACGGTTCGATACCCTCAAGGAGAAAAGCGCATGAACCTCCAAGAATCTGCTGAAATGTACCTGGAAACCATTCTCATCCTCGAGAAAACTAAAGGCTCCGTGCGTGCTATCGATATTGCCCGCCACATGCAATTTTCCCGCCCAACGATCAGCCAACAGATCAAACGCCTCTCGGGCGATGGCTACCTGGAACTGGACGAGAAGAAAAACATCTCCCTCACTCCCAAAGGACGCTTGATCGCGGAGGAGACCTACAGACGGCATAACAGCCTGGCGGAGATCTTTATCTGGATGGGAGTCAGCGAGGAAACCGCGTTCAAGGATGCCTGCCGCATTGAGCACTATATCAGCGCCGAGACCTTCAACTGCCTGCGCCAGCACTATCAAAAAGCGCGCGAAAATGCAAACCAGTAGCGCTCCGCGCGGGCAATCCAAAAACAGCTATGACCTATCACCCGGACCTTGATATCGCTGCACTTTATGCCAGTTTCAGTGTTCCCATCACGGAGGCGGATTGCGGAAAGCTATGCGCGCCCTATAACCCCTCGGGCAAACCCTTTTGCTGCGACATCTGCGTGGCAGTTCCGGTCGCCCTCAAAGAAGAATGGGCATACCTCAAACCCAACACCAGGCTCTGGCACCGTTTACGCGGCGATGAATGCCCAAAAGATCCCATCGACGTGCCGAAAATGAAAGCGGAGACGCCCGCTTATATGCACCTGATGGCTTGCCGCGGTCCCGAACACTGCGAGCGCGACTTCCGCACACTTAGCTGCCGTCAGTTCCCTTTTTCCCCCTACATTACCACCGATGACCGCTTCATCGGGCTGACCTACAACTGGGATTTTGAGCAGGTCTGCTGGGTTATCAGCAACCTCGACCTTGTAACAAGCGCTTATCGAAAAGAGTTCATCGACCTCTACGATCAATTGCTCTACGAATATCCCAAGGAATACGACAGCTACTACTTTCTCTCTGAAGACATGCGCGCGGTCTTCAAAAAGCGCCGTCGCCGAATTCCCATCCTGCATCGGGATGGGTTCGATTACCTCCTCAGTCCCGCCACTGACCGCCTCTCGCGGGTCGACCCCGCCCACTTCCGCAAATACGGTCCTTATCGCCCCGCGAAGCGATCGGAATAGTGTTCACCGGGATTTTGAATATGAGATCGCATTCCGCGCATGGAAAAGATTTAGGATAGAAGATTGCAAGAAAAGACAAGTAAACAGCGTTCTTGTAAACAAAAAGAGGCTGTCCTTTCTGGACAACCTCACTTTGCTAATACGGATGGGATCAGGCGCTGATATTGGTGACGGTGTTGGATTTTTTCTTCTCGTCTTTCGCTTTGCGCTTTTCTTTGATGGTCAATTTGGGTTTCTTGCGTTCTTCTTTTCCTGCTTTATCTTTACTTGCCATGCTCTACCTCCATTCAAGATTGAGATTGCCCTTATTATAGCCGATTGTGGCAGAATGGGATGTATCTTTTGCTTCAATGCACTCAACCATTCCTTTTCAATGTCAGTTAGGAATGAAGTCTTGGGGAAATTCTGGCAAGCGGGGATGATTCATGGTATACAGAGGGTGTTTTCATTTCGCGAGCAAACAATTGCAGCCAAAAGGCTCTAACGAAGTCCGTACCGTTTCGGATCCGGTCGTTTTTTCCTGCTACATTGCCAGCGCTGTTATTCTCGTGCTCGCGATCATCGAAGCGGTCAAAGAATTCCAGCAAGGCAAAATCTGGGGCGGGGTCATCTACATCCTCCTGGCGATAGCGGGCGTATTGTTCTCCGTCTTCATCACTATATGGAACAAACGGAATAAGAAGCTTTTGCGGGAAGGGAAAAAATCCGGGTAAGCCTGCGCGAAGATGTTGGAAAGCCCTATCCGGATCTGACGACGTTATCGACCATGTTTTTGTTCATGTTCCGGGTATAGCGGGGATAGTCGGAATTTATCAGCGCCGTAAAAAGGATGTCGATCAAATTGAGGGTCGATATTCTGCTCGACATGCCGCCGAGCCGGTTCCAAGATTCGGTTGAATCAACATACA
>JAGVUP010000046.1 GCA_019136215.1 Chloroflexota bacterium
GGCAAATCAACTATGAAGTGAAGGGCATAATGATACTCCTCTATAGCCACAGTCCGAGCGTAGACCCGCCGCAGGCAATGGGTAGAGCTGTCCTGGTTGAACAGGGGTGAAACTCCCGTGGGCAATGCCAACTGCCATCCGGATTGAAATAAAAATAATTGAACAGCAGGCTGTGCATGAATAAAAAACCTTGCTCTCAATCATTGGCAAAATTTTAAAATTAATTGTTTAAATGGTTGAAGCTTGATTTAACCTTGGAATGAAAAGAAATAAGTGAGATTGAAAAAAATGTCGATAACAAAAATAAAAATCCCACATAAAGTGATAATCCGTGCGCCTGGACTCTTACCAATGTTGTATACGCTAAACGAGTTGGCTTCGGCTTTGGATATGCCTTATAACACTTTACGTGGTTGGCTTTCTGCAGGTGCTCCACATGAAAAGGATAATAGTGGGCGTTTATGGATAAACGGAGAATCGTTCAGAGCTTGGGTGGTTAGTCAAAAGCCAGATAAAAAATTACAGAGATTGACAGAGGGCCAGGGTTATTGCATGCACTGTAATCAAGCCAGAATAATTGAATCTCCGCAATATACATTTGTCAATGAGAAAGTAAAACGTATAAAAGGGTATTGTCCGGTTTGCAAAAACATCATTAACCGAGGAATCCGAGATGATTGAACGTCAAAACTTTCTTAAAGTATCCAAGTATCTCTTATATTTGAAGGAAGTAATGCAGCTGGGAATAAGCTCTGTTGAACGGTATCGTTTCTACCTCAGACACTTGTTGCTTTGGGCAGATGATCACGATTTCTCAAAAGCACCGGTGATACGTCCCACATTTCCTAAATACTTATCTAAGCAAGTCCAAAAGGACAATAGTAAAGACCTGGCTCAGTCGACACGGAAGAAAATACTCGACACAAGCAAAAGATTTTTTCTTTGGGCTAAAAGGACATATCCCCGTGAATTAAACACTGTTACATTAGATTGGATTGAAACCTTACGACTGCCCAGACAACCACAGAAACTGCAAGTGAATGTGTTTGTAACTGAAGAAGACGTCAGAAAGCTTGTAATGCCACCAGCCCCGCAAAACGATTTGGCATTATTACGGGATCAGGCAGCTGCTGCTTTCCTTTTTTTATCTGGAATGCGTGCTACTGCTTTTGTCACCCTTCCATGCTCTGCAATTGATCTGGAGAACCTCACGGTCTACCAATGGCCAGAGCTTGGGGTCAAAACAAAGAACGGTAAGAAGGCGACAACTTTTCTTTATAATGCTCCAGATTTAATTGAGCCAATAAAACGGTGGGATAGCATTATTCGTGAGACATTACCTGATGATGCATGTTGGTATGCACCAATCCACCATTTGTGGGGTGAGCAAAGCATTTCCCAAAACAAGCCCGGTAATAACAGAGCGCATGCACTCGGTCGAAGGATGAAAGTTCTCTTTGCCAGAGCACAAATTGAATACAAATCTCCGCATAAATTTCGGCATGGCAACGCTGTATACGGTCTTTTGCATGCGAAAACCCTAGCAGATTACAAAGCTGTCTCAATGAATCTTATGCATGAGAACCTTGAAATCACAGACGGAATATACGCCCCTTTGTTATCATCAGATGTCAAAACGCGTATCACCGGATTAGTTGACAATACAAGTCAACCTCCAGACCGTAGATTAGAAAATTACCTGGACGGTCTGGAGAAAGAGAAGTTAGGTAAAGCACTATTGATGATTGCTGAAAAACTGATCAATTAAGTGCGATGCTTATAGCCTCCAATTGTCAACTGGACTTGCCTTGCGATGCGCCGTAGCAACATCACTTTGCGCAACTTGTGCATAATGACGAACCATATCGAGTGAACTGTGTCCAAGCAAAAGCTGTAAGGTAAACACATCACCGCCCGATCTCAAGTAAGTGATTGCAAAAGTGTGTCTGAATTTATGCGGATGCACATGGGGAATACCAGCCCTGTCACCTAAGCGTCTGATCATGATCCTAAGACTATTTCGGTTAAATGCACGGGATGCGTTATTTAAAAAAAGCTGAGTTTCAGGGTCATCAACTTCTTCTCGATTTGCCAGATAACGCCATAGAGCTTTCTTGCTTGTTTTTCCCAGGTAAGTTACCCTACCTTTACCTCCCTTTGCACCTCCAGAAACACCATGTCGAACACTGACTTGTCCGGTTTTTAAATCAACATCACCAACCAATAAAGAACATAATTCAGATGCACGCAAGCCTGTATCCAATAAAAACATGATCAAAGCCTGATCACGGTTGGCTGTTGGTCTACGCATAACAAAGCTCCTACGGTTATTGGGTTGAGCTTCTCTTGAATAGAGACAGGACTTAATTAGTTTTTCAATGTCTTCCTTGGAGAATGTTTGAATAACATGTTGAGGATACTTAGGAGGTGGAATGGTCTTTGCGGGATTCTCTAATCCAAACTCTCTTTCAAGCCATGAAAAGAAAGCTCGAAGGGATACATAAACATTTCTTAAAGATTTAGCAGATAGCGGTTCAGTATTTCCATTCCATCTTCTGGGTTTGTAATCAGTTCTCATCCATGCCAGAAAGGAAATCAGATCTGAAGTTTTGATTTGAGCAACTTTGCGATCTCCAATTTGATCCAGCCAATGCCTTAAGATATGCTCATAAGAGTCGATCGTACGCTTGCTTAAGCCCTCTGCTATCTTGAAAGTGAGGAAACCATCGATAGCTTTTGACAACAGAATTGATGTATGTGAGTTTTTTGAGCCCGGCGAACAGTGGTTCATTATTAAATCCTCCGATTCTAAAATCTTGGCAACCTCTGTACGCGCGGCTAACAAAAAACCAGAGTATTGCATACTCTGGTTCCTCCTCAATAGCGGGGAGCGGATTCGAACCACTGACCTCCGGGTTATGAGCCCGACGAGCTACCTCTGCTCTACCCCGCATCGGAATTAGAAGTATATAACTAAAAGGTCAATCTGTCAAATCCAACCTCAAATCCAACCGCAGAGAAACCAGGCGATTGCATCTGAATAGTTGGTTTAGTTCTTCAAGAAAGAACAGGGTAAATTGGAAGAGGGCTATTGCGGTTGGAGCAATAGCCCTGAGTCTTAAACCAATTCAATCCAGATCGAAGACTTTCCCCGGGTTCAGGATGTTGTTGGGGTCGAGGGCTTTTTTGAGCAACCGCATCAGCGCGATCTCGCGCGGGTCGGCAATTTCCTGGTAGTAATCCTTGCGCTTGATGCCGATGCCGTGTTCACCGCTCAATTTCCCGCCGAGCGCCATCACCACCGCGTAAAGCCTCCGCACAACTTGATCCTCCAGCCTGTACCACTGGTCGAGGGGCATCTCGGGCGGTTTGATCAGGGTGGTATGCAAATTGCCGTCGCCCGCGTGTCCGTAGGACGGCATGGAAATCTGAAATTCCGCGGAAAGCTTCGCGATTTCTTCCATGAGCGCTGGAATCTGCGCAATGGGAACCACAATATCTTCCAGACTCTGATGGGGGGAGTAGAGCTTGAAAGCCTCCGCAATATTGCGGCGCACCGCCCAGACTCTCTCCTGCGTGGTGTAATTATCCGCAACATAGACCTCAATGGCTTTGTTTTCCATGCACAAATCGCCAATCGTTTCCGCTTCGCCATCGACCTGATCCTGGGTGGTTCCATCCACCTCGATAAGAAGCATCGATCCGCAATTTTCGTAGGTAAGATGCTCATTCAGGTATTTGCAGGAGGTCTCCACGGAGAGGCGGTCCATAAACTCGACCGATGTCGGGACGATGCCGAGCTTGCTGACGATCATCGGCACGACCTCGATCGCGCTCTGCACATCGGGAAACAGCACCAGCAGATCGGTTTTCGCTTTCGGCAGCGGCATGAGCTTAATCGTCGCGCTGGTCACGACCCCCAGCGTCCCTTCAGAGCCGATGTAGAGGCGCTTCAGGTCGTAACCGGAGACGTCCTTGACGACCTTCCCGCCGAGTTTGAGGATATCCCCGGTAGGTGTGACCACTTCCATACCGGTGATGTAGCGGTCGGTCACGCCGTATTTGATCGCCTTGCCGCCGCCGGCATTCTCAGCGATATTCCCACCAATCTGGCAGGACTCCAGGCTCATCGGATAGCCCGCAAAGAACAAACCGGCATCAGCAACGATGGCATTGATGGTCATCAGTATCCCGCCGTGCAGTGGGATCGCTCCACCCGAAAGCCCGGAACCAGCGCCGCGCGGGGTTACCGGAATAAGGTGCGCGTTTGCGAGTTTCATGATATCCGCGACTTGCTGCGTGCCCGTGGGGGTCACGATCACTTCAGGCATCCCCGAAAACTGGTCTTTTGGCGTTTCATCGTGGGAGTAGGCTTCCAGTTTCTCTTCATCCAGGATGACGTTCGAGGCGCCGACAATCTGCCGGAGGGCGTCTGCGATTTGAGGGGTAACAGGGTTGTACTTGGTCATGATTTTCTCTCCTCAAGCCGGGCGATCAGCTCAGGCAGCACCTGAAAGGCATCCCCGACTACGGTCTTTCCGCTCAAGCCGACCTGCTGGGAATACTTAGCCCAGCCCCGGTCGACCGCGTCGCGCGAGGCGCCGACCTTTCCGTTCAATCGCTTTGCCAAGTCGTGGAGAAGGCGGAAGTTATCCGCTTTTTTCATGCCTCTCCCACCCGAAACGATCACATCGCTGTCCTGCAGATTGCTTTCGTCAGCCGCCTCCGCTTCAAAGGCAAGCAGCCTCACGCGTTTATCCACTAATTCAGGTTTCAGGTTTATCTGCTGGACATCCCCGGCGCGCCTGGCATCCGCGGGCAGAGCCTGGGTGGAACGCGGTCTCACCGTAGCCATTTGCGGGCGGTGGTTGGGGGTCTTGATGGTCGCGAGGATGTTGCCGCCGATCGCAGGGCGGGTTTGGAGCAGGTCGCCGGTGTTCATGTCCACCTGCAGGTCGGTACAATCCGCCGTCAAGCCAGTATGGAGGCGCATGGCGACATGCGGCATCAGCGTGCGCCCGTTATTGGTGGCAGCCGCGAGGATGATATTGGGACGAAACTGCCTCACCAGGTCCATGAGCACATTGCTGTAGGTCTCCACGATGAAAGCATCCAGAGCGTCATCCTGCACGCTCAGCACCAGGTCCGCGCCGTGGTCAATCAGAGTGCGGAGTTCGGCATCACTGACATTCGCGCCGATCAAAACCGAGACGAGCTTCTCGCCGCTGGCATCTGCCAGGCTTCTGCCCCTGGCTAAAAGCTCATACGAAACCGACTTCAGTTTGCCGTCGCGGGCTTCGGCAATGGTCCAGACATTCGAATATCGCTCACTCATATCAATTGCCTTTCTTCCAGGAGGGCTATCAGCGCGTCCACTGCCGCGCCTACGTCTTTGTCCTCTTTGATCGTTACAATCCGACCATTTCGGGTGACCTTCGGCGATTTGGTGCTCACGACTCTGGTTGGCGAACCTTTGAGACCAAGGAATTCTGGTTTGAGCTCCAGTTCGCCGGCTGTGAGCACCGGTATCTCAACAGTTTTTGCCCGTTTCTTGCCGCGCAGGGTGGGCAGACGCGGATAACTGATCTCCTTTACGACCGTCAGCAGGCAGGGCAGGGGCATTTGAAGAGTTTCGACGCCTTCTTCCACCGAGCGTTCAACAGTGATGGTCTTGCCCTCCGGGTCAAGCGTATTCACTTTGCGCACGTAGGTCGCGAGGGGAAGATCCAGGGCAGCAGCAATGTTCGGACCAACCTGACCGGTGTCGCCATCTGTGGCGCGTTCCCCGGTCAGGACCAGGTCAAAATCTCCAAAATGGCGGATGGCGCTGCTCAGCGCGTAAGCCGTCGCCCATGTGTCCGACCCGGCAAAGGCACGGTCGGAGAGTATGACTCCGTCATCACAGCCCATGGAAATGGCTTCCTTCAGCGCCTTGACGGCATTAAGCGGTCCCATCGTGAGGACGGTCACATGCGCGCCAAATTGTTCTTTGAGCATGAGGGCGGTTTCGATGGAATAGAGGTCCAGGGGGTTCACGATACTAACGACTCCCTCGCGCACCATGGTACCGGTCTCGGGGTCCATGCGGACATTCCCTGTCTCGGGCACTTGTTTGATGGGAACAATGATTTTAAGCATACACATTTACCTTTGGAAGCCTTTCGAGCGATCTTGCGTTATTGTACTGCAACAATAATGTCCCTGGACGAAAGCAGCTACACGGACAGTGCAAAACAAGGGCGGACTTTTCGATGTTCATTGAGAAATCTCCACAAACAATCGTATTTTAAAGGAAAGAGGCTGTTAATTATTGCCGGATTTTGTCAATTCTTTTGGAAATCCCGATTCTTAATCTATACTTTTGTTATGGGAAAAAACTTCTTACGTATTGATGACCGTCTGATCCACGGACAGATTGTGATGGCGTGGTGCAAGGCACTTAACATCAAGGAAATCGTTGCCATTGACGACAAGCTGGTTGTCAACAAGACCCTCCAATCCATCATGCTGATGGGCATCCCTGCGGTATACAAAAAAGCGATCGTTTCTTCTGAGGAAGCCCGGAAAATACTCGCGCAAGAAACAGCGCACAACCGTCTTTTTGTGACCAGGTGGCCCCAGGATCTGCGTAAGTTTATGGAAGAGCTTTCTTTTCTGGATACGGTCTATATCGGGAACGCCGCAAAGACCCCGCTTTCCAAGTACAATTTTTCGCGTGAGGGCGGGAGTGTCTTCTTTGCCAGTGATGAAGACGTTGAACTATTCAATGAGCTGACCCAACAGGGCATTAACCTGATTGTCCAGACAGTCCCCAATGCCCCCGCGAAGACCTGGGCTGAGGCTCAGAATACTTTGCGACCAATTTAGCAGGACGAGAAGAAGTTTTTTTACTTCTTCTTTTTTTATCAAAAATCATTTCATTTTCTAAGGAGGTATTTGTATGTCAGTTTTACAAATGGTACTGATTGCGCTGTTTATCTATCTCGGCGCAATTGGATCCATCGTAGGCAATACGATCGGTTGGTACTGTCTTGGTCGACCGCTCGTTGCGTCTTTCGTAGTGGGTCTGATTATGGGTGATGTGCAGACCGCGATGTTAGTTGGGGTTCCCCTTCAGATTGCGTATCTCGCCAACGTCACTCCCGGCGGTGCTGTTGCATGGGATCTTTCCTACGCCACCTACATCGGCACAGCCACCGCTCTCGCACTTAAAGGTACTGTGGCTTCAACCCCAGCCCTGATCGGTCTCGCCTTCACTGGCGCCGGTTTGGGCGGTGTGGTCGGCGGCACCATGTGGGGTATCCATTATTCTTTGGATGTCTTCCTCAACCGCTGGGCGGAACGCCTGGCTGAACAAGGCGAGACCCGCAAGATGTGGATGCCGAACGTGTTGGGCGGTCAGGCGATTGGTTTCCTGGCGCGCTTCGTGCCCGCTCTTGCGATCCTCGCAGCCATTAACGTTGCGGGTTCCTCCAGCGGTTTGAACATCCCCGGCTGGTTTATTACGGGTATCTCAACCTTTGGCAGCATGATGGCTGCTCTCGGTATGGGCATCATCCTCAGCTTCCTGGTCAAAAAGAACATCCACTGGGCAATCTTCCTGGCTGGATTTGTTCTTGTCACTTACTTTGGACTAAACACCATGGCTGTTGCAGTTGTCGGTATCATCGTCGCGTTCATTGTTTACGCGGTGGGTAACCGGCAGGAGGCGATCTAAAATGGCTAAGACAGTGAGCGCAAAAACTTTACGCAATTCCTTCAATCAGTGGTTCTTCTGGAACGGTTGCTCCCAACAGGCTGAAACCATGCTTGGCATGGCTTTTGGTCAATCCATGTCTCCGGTCATTGAAGAGCTCTATGATTCCAAAGAAGAGAGAGCCGCTGGTCTGAAACGACATATTACCCTGTTTAACACAGAATCTCAGGTTGGTTCGGTCTGTAACGGTATCGCCATTGGTATGGAAGAGCAGCTCGCCAACGGCGTTGGCACGCCCGAATCCATTCAGGAAGCAAAAGTTGCCCTGATCGGCCCGACCTCTGCCATCGGTGACTCCCTGTGGGTTGCCACCATCATCCCGCTCTTGCTCACCATTTGTCTGACGATCTCGCAATCGATGACAGATGCAGCCTGGGTGGGACCTGTGCTCTACATGCTGGTTTACCCGCTGGGCACCTATCTGCTCAGTTGGAAGATCTTCCGCACCGGCTACAAGGCAGGTTTGGAAGGCGTGCAGCAGTTCATGGCAACGGGTCAGTTGGATAAAATCATGGAAGCTGTCACGGTTCTTGGTCTCATCGTTGTCGGTGGACTGACAGCCACTTTCGTGAACGCCTCCCTCAACATCGACATCAAGACCACAACCCAGGTCTTCGATGCAGCGACCCAAACCTACACGGACGGCGTGATTTCAGTCTTCAATCTGGATAACTTGCTCAACAACGTTTTCCCGAAGATTGTCCCTCTTGCCTTAACGCTGCTTGTTTATTATCTCTACGCCAAAAAGAACTGGAAACCTATCGCGATCATGGGTCTGATCCTCGTCCTGGCAGTCATCGTGACCGTGATTGGCTTCATTCCCGGCATTGGAGCGTTCGCATAATTTTTTTAGGAGTAAGTCAATATGATCGAATTAGAGTACATCGCTAAACTTAAGCAAGTAATCGAAAAGATTTCTGTTGAACAGACAGAAAACATCAGCGCCGCTGCTGATATCTGCGCGGAAGTCATCGACTCTGGCAAGCTCGTCCACCTGTTTGGCAGCGGACACAGCGTTCTGCCGGTGCAGGATGTTTTCCCGCGGTATGGCGGCGTGGTCGGCTGGCATCCCGTGATGGATCCGCGTTTGATGTGGAATAACGTCATCGGACCAGGCGGTGCGCGCGAACTACTCTGGCTTGAACGGCAGGAAGGCTACATCAAGAATTTCCTTCAGAGCTACAACTTCCAGGAAGGGGAGGCGATGATCGTCTTTTCACACGGCGGGCTGAATGCTGCTCCGATCGAAGCGGCGCTATACGCCAAAGCGAAAGGTCTCAAGGTCATCACGGTTACCTGCGGTGAGAACTACAAGTCTGCCAAAGCAAACCACTCTTCCGGAAAGAAGTTGGGTGATGTGGCGGATGTACTCATTGATAACTGCAGCCCGCTGGAAGACGCCCTTGTGGTCATCCCCGGATACTACCAGAAAGTCGGCGCGTCCTCGACGATTTCCGCTATCTGCGTTGCCCAGGCGATTGCCTCTGAAACGGCGCTGCGTCTGCAGAAACTCGGGCACAAGATGAATATCTTCGTCTCGCCCAACGTTACCGAAGTACCCAAGGAATACATGCACGAAGTGTATGCCGATTATACGGAAACGGTATTTCGCAACCACAATATGTAAACCTATGTCTGAAAACGGGAGCTTGCAAAACCAAGCTCCCGTTTTCTTTTGCAATCAAGCCTCAAATGGGTATGGATAATTTTTACAATTTTCTCGTGGCTTATAAACTTCCTATCATCGGCTTTGTTGTCATGGCTCTGCTGTCTTTTCTGCTTATCCGGCTGACTCTGGCGCTACGGACATCCGCCGAAAAAGAGCTGGCGCAGATCCAGTACGCAAACCCGGCTTTGTATCTTGAAAGACTGCAAAACAACCGCCGGCTTGGGTGGGTCTTTCGGAAGAATGAAATCCGCTTGATGAAGCTCGATGCGCTGATGCGCCTCGGTCGCGATGCGGAAATCCTGGAAACAATCAAAGCCTTGGATGCCCAGAAGCTGCTGCCGCGTGAGAAAGTCGATTTCCTCCAAAAGCGAATGTCCTTTTTTGCGGGCACAGGGAATGTTGAAGAAGCCAAAGAGAGCTTCAACAGACTGAAGTCTTTCCTGCACGCGGTGAAGGCGGATGAAGTGGAAGAGTATAAGTCCATGCTTGAAGAAGGGGAAGAGATCAACCAGGTTTATCTGGAGAAGAATCCCGCTTATCGTCAAACACTGATTGCAAAACTTAAAAACACGGCTAACCCCGTCCAAAAAGGGATCCGGCTGTATCGGCTCGCCAAGCTTTCCTGGTTTGCCAAGGACGAAAACGCTGCCCGGAGCTACCTCGAACAGGCAGAATCGCTTTTGCGGGAAAGCGACTACGCCCCGATCATCGAACAAGCGATAGAAGATCTCAGCATACTGGCAATAAAATAGCGCATGGGTTATTATTCTTCCAGGCATGCCCGCTTCAGGCACATGCCGGGAATTTGAGGCTGTCCATGAATCTGCTTACCAGGATGCGCGAGGTCAAAGACCTGACTCCCTCCGAACGGCACATCGTCGAATACATATTCGCGAATCTCAATGATATTGTCAACATTGGCATCGTGGAACTCGCTGACCTGACCTGCACGTCCACTGCCACGGTTAAGCGCCTTTGCAAGAAAGTCGGGGAAGAAAGTTACATCGATTTTCGGCTGCACCTTTCCCATGAACTCATGCTCTACAACCAGAATTCCATCCTCAAAACCGCCCATCATTGGATGATATCGTCGCGAAAGTCGCCAATCAGAACGCAAAATCGATCCTGGATACCATCAGCACCAATACCACAAAAGACATCGCGGCTGTGGTCGCCGCGATGGCAAAAGCAAAGCGTATTGATTTTTATGGGATGGGACCTTCGCACATTGTTGCGCTGGACGCCCAGATTAAATGCATGCGTCTCAGCATTCCAAGCGGCGCCTACGGAGACCGCATCACGATGATGATGAACGCCAAAGCCTACACCGAAGACACGCTCGCCTTCATTATCTCCTACACCGGAAAAACCACGGAAATGCTCGAGGTCGCCAGAGAGCTCGTCAGGGTTGGCAGCAGCACGGTTTCGATAACTTCCGTCAAACAAAATGAACTGGTGGACCTTTGCATGTATAACCTGTATGTTGATTCAACCGAATCTTGGAACCGGCTCGGCGGCATGTCGAGCAGAATATCGACCCTCAATTTGATCGACATCCTTTTTACGGCGCTGATAAATTCCGACTATCCCC
>JAGVUP010000036.1 GCA_019136215.1 Chloroflexota bacterium
GGCGCGCAACGGCAAAATCGAGATCGCCCTGGACGGTTTTTTGGACATCCTCAGGCAGGATAAACGCTTCCACGATGGGCAACTCCACGAGATTTATCTGGCTTTATTGGAAGTCCTGGGGGATGCCTACCCAAGCGTGCGCCAATATCGGGCTGATCTTTCCAACGTCCTTTTTTAGCAAAAGCGCGGGACATCCGCGCGGATGATAATTCTTTGTTTTGGGGGCGGCTTCAAACGCTTTCATTTCTGCATGGTTTTCAACAGCATCTCCTCCATAGACTTTGATGTACGGTGGGAGTTCACTCCCCTCGATTTTAAGCTCGGTGGGACTTCAATCAAACAGAATAATCCCCGAAAGCGCAGCAGCAAAACCTTCATAAGGGCGATGCGGCTCTCAAATCGAGCGGCTTCTTATCAGAGCCTGTGGTAATATTGAAAAAAAAGAGAACGGAACGGTGCCTAATTATGACCCCAATTCTTGAATTAAAAGGGATTACCAAGCGGTTCCCGGGGGTTTTAGCCAACGACCATATCGATCTCACCCTGAATAAGGGCGAAATATTAGCCCTTCTGGGGGAAAATGGCGCTGGCAAATCAACCCTGATGAACATTCTCTACGGTCTTTATCAACCGGACGAGGGGGAAATCCTGGTGAACGGTGAGAAGGTGACGATCAACTCTCCGACAGACGCGATCAACCAGGGGATCGGCATGGTGCATCAGCACTTCATGCTCATCCCGGTCTTCACGGTGACGGAGAACGTCATGCTCGGTAATGAGGCGGTGAAGCAAGCCGGTTTTCTGGACCGCAAGAAGGCGGCTGACCGCATCCTGGAAATCTCAAATCACTACAACCTCGAGGTGAACCCTGAGTACTACGTCCGGGATCTGCCGGTCGGGGTTCAGCAGCGGGTTGAGATCATCAAGTTGCTCTACCGCGAGGCGGAAATCCTCATTTTTGATGAACCTACCGCGGTGCTGACCCCGCAGGAAGCGGACGAACTATTCAAGATCATGCGTTCGCTGGTCGAGCAGGGGAAATCGATCATTTTCATCACGCACAAGCTGCGCGAGGTGCTTGAAATCGCCGACCGGGTGATGGTGATTCGGCGCGGAGCGATGGTGGGCGAAACCACCCCCGCCCAGGCAGACAAACAGTCCCTGGCAGCCATGATGGTTGGTCGGGAGGTCACGCTCGAAGTCGACCGCACCGAGAGCCGCCCAGGGGACCTGGTCTGCGCGATCGAAGCCCTGACCGTGGTGGACAAATTCCAAAATGTCGTCGTCGATGAGGTCTCACTCGAAGTCTATTCTGGGGAGGTCGTCGGCATTGCAGGCGTGCAGGGGAACGGTCAGACTGAGCTGGTAAACACCGTTACAGGGCTGCAAAAGTCGCTATCCGGCAAGATTACGCTTTTGGGAGAGGATGTGACCCACTTCTCACCAAGACAAATCACCGAGCTCGGCATCGCGCATGTTCCCGAAGACCGCCAGTCCGATGGGCTGGTTTTGCCCTTCCCCATCACCGAAAACCTGGTACTCTGTTCCTACTACCAGGCGCCTTTCGCCAAAGGGGTGGTCTTGCAGTACCCGGTGATCCTGAAAAACGCGGAGAAACTGATTGAGGACTTTGACATCCGCACACCGAGTGCCCTCACCCCTGTAGGGTCACTCTCGGGCGGGAACCAACAGAAGGTGATCATCGCGCGGGAGCTCTCGCGCCCAATCAAGTTCCTGGTGGCTTCGCAGCCAACCCGCGGTCTGGACGTGGGTTCGATCGAATACATCCACAAACGCATCGTCCAGAAGCGCGATGAAGGCTGCGGGGTATTGCTGGTTTCGCCGGAGTTGGACGAAATCATGGAGTTATCCGACCGGATTGCCGTGATGTACCGGGGCAAGATCATCAAGGTCGTTGAAAACAAGGGCATTTCCAAGGAATATATCGGCTTATTGATGGCGGGCGTAGTCCCAGAAGAACCTCCTCAGCCTGGCGAGGCTGCGGCTGTGGAAGTGACCTTTTAGGGAATTTGGATGGTGATGGCATGAGCGAGAAAAAGAAAGATCTTGGGCTGGAGATCCTCAAAGAGATCAATGAGGGTCAACCGAAAGATGAACAAAGCAGGAAGCCATTTTTGGGCAAGGCAGGCATCCCGCTGTTGGCGATTTTTACCGGTCTGGTGATCGGCGCGCTGCTGATAGCGGTGACGAGCCAGTCGGTCTACGCGGCTTTCAGCGAATCGGTGGGGAAAGGCTTTTCAGCCATATTCAACGAGGTTGGCACCGCCTACAAAGCGCTGTTTACCAGCGCTATTGGCGATCCGGTGCGCATGGTCAAGGCGGTCGGCGGGGACGATGTCAGGGAGATCAGGCAGGCTTTTAACCCGTTCCTGGAAAGCCTGGTACAGTCAACGCCCTACATTTTCGCGGGGCTGGCTGTGGCGCTGGGCTTCAGGTCGGGATTGTTTAACATTGGCGTGGAAGGGCAGCTCTTTATCGGAGCCGCCTGCGCGACCTGGGTTGGCTACACGGTCACAGGATTGCCCGCGTGGATCCACATGCCGCTGGCATTCCTGGCAGGCGCGCTCGGAGGGGCGCTTTGGGGCTTCGTGCCGGGCTTACTAAAAGCCAAAACCGGCGGGCATGAAGTGATCAACACGATCATGATGAATTGGATCGCTTTCCGGCTGACGGAATGGCTGCTTTCGGGTCCGATGACGCGTGAGGGTTCCGGTGGCATGCCAATCAGCCCGTTGATTCAAAAGACAGCGGAAATCCCGCAGTTCTTTCCAGCTCCGATTCGGTTCCACCTCGGATTCTTTATCGCCTTACTGGTGGCGTACCTGATCTGGTGGCTGCTCTTCAAAACTACCTGGGGCTTAAACCTGCGCACCGTCGGCACGAACCCGCGGGCTGCGCGCTATGCCGGGCTGAGCACGACCAAGTCGATCATCGTGCCTGGCAGTCAACCGCAGCATGGCGCTCGGGCTTTCCTCGGGCTACGGCTTCGACAGCATTGCCCTGGCGCTGATCGGCAACACCCATCCCGTCGGCGTGGTGCTTGCTTCCATTCTCTTCGGCACCCTGCGCAACGGCGCAACGCGGATGATGGTGGTCTCCTCCATCCCAATTGACATCGTGGACGTTATCCAGGCGATCATTCTGATGTTCGTGGCGGCTCCAGCCATCATTCGTTCCATCTATCATCTGCGAAAGCCAAAACAGGAAGAACAGCAGGTCTTCCTGAGCGGTTGGGGAGGTCAATCATGACAACGAATTCCCGCGTTATTGAACACAAACGGGTAGTAGAGGTTTCGTCCACCAGAAAGCTGGTGGTCGGGATCGTGGAAGTGCTCATCGGTCTGCTGATCTACTTCATCTTTGCATTAAAAACCGCCAGTGGAGCCCTCACGAGATTCGTGATGACCCCGGGAGGGATCGATCAGGGTTTCATGGCGGATTGGATTCTGCCTTCAAAAATCACCCTGACCGTACTTGCGATTGCCGCGCTTTTGATTGGGATTTATCAGCTTATCAGGGGCTTCGGCAGATGGACAAACCTGATGGTTGGGATTTGCGCGCTCTTCCTGATTTTCGGTTTTTTGGTCTGGCAGGCGGCAGACAAACAGCTCAACCTTGCAGGGATGCTCTCCAGCGCAGTTTTGCTGGCGGTGCCGATCACCCTTGGCGCCTTTTCGGGCATCCTCGCGGAACGTTCAGGCATCGTCAATATCTCGATTGAAGGCATGATGCTGATGGCATCCATGGTCGCGGCGATCGTGGGCAGCGTCACCAAGAACCCCTGGCTGGGCTTGCTGGGCGGCATCCTTTCCTCCATCCTCCTTGCGCTGATCCTGGGCGTTCTTTCCATTAAATATAAAGTCAACCAAACCATCTCCGGCACAGTCATCAATATTTTTTCGGCGGGGTTAACGGCTTTTATTTCGCAAAAATTCCTCCAACATACTCCGCTGCTCAACACGCCCAAGCTGTTTCCGCGCGTGCCCATACCGGGGCTGGCGAGCATTCCGCTGATCGGACCGATCCTCTTCAACCAAAACATCTTCGTTTATCTGATGTTTGTGATCCTGATCGTGCTCCAGCTTGCGCTTTTCGAAACCCGCTGGGGGCTCAGGCTGCGCTCCGTGGGTGAACACCCCAAAGCGGCAGACACGCTCGGAATCAACGTTATCCGCACCCGCTACATGGGTGTCATCCTGAGCGGGCTCGTGGCGGGGATTGCCGGCTCCTTCTTCACGCTCGGCTCGGTCGGCAGGTTCGACGAAGGCATGACGGCGGGCAAGGGCTTCATTGGGCTGGCAGCCATGATCTTCGGCAACTGGATGCCTGTCGGCGCGATCGGCGCGGGGATGCTCTTCGGCTTTGCCGATGCTATTGGTTCCAAGCTTTCGCTTTTGGGCAGCGCCATTCCGCCGCAATTCATGGCGATGGCTCCCTATCTCATCACCATGATCGTTTTGGCTGGCTTCATCGGCAAGGGGCAGGCGCCCGCCGCCGAAGGCGAGCCCTACGAAAAAGAGTGACACTTTCCATCCAAAACGCCCCGTCGCAAAGGCGGGGCGTTTTTTTAGCTTTCTGATTTTGTCGTGGTCCTAAATCATCCACTCGCCGTCTTTCAACAGAACGGTTTCGCTTCCGTCTGCCTTTATGCCGGTGACCGTGACTTCTTTACTGCCGACCATAAAGTCCACGTGGATCACAGAGTCGTTCATGCCCAGTTTGCGGTTTTCCTCTTCGCTGCGTTCGGCCGCGCCTTCGAGATTTTCGCTGTAGGCAGCGCCTAAAGCAAAGTGGCAGGAGGCATTCTCGTCGAAGAGGGTATTCTTGAAGAGGATGCCAGTGTTGCTGATGGGAGAATTATCCGCGACCAGGGCGATTTCGCCCAGGCGGGTCGCGCCCTCGTCCATCTTCAGCAGGTCAGCCAGGATCTGCTTGCCCACGCCGGCGTCAAAATCCACAACCTTGCCGTCCTTGAAGGTGAAGTGGAAGTCATCCACGATTTGCCCGCGCAGTGAAAGCGGCATGGTGGCGCGCAGGGTGCCTTCCACGCGGTCAGCATCGGGCATGCTGAAGACCTCTTCGGTCGGGATGTTTGCGAAGAAGCGGTCGCCCGCGGCGCTGAAGCCCGAGCCGCCTTCCCAAATGTGATCTTTTACCAGCCCCACCATCAGGTCCGTTCCGGGACCTTTATAGTGCACGCGGTCGAAGCGGGCTTTGTTCAGGAAGTTGCGGTGCGCTTTGAGCTGCTGGTCGTGCGCTTCCCAGGCGGCAATGGGGTCAGCCTGGTCTACGCGCGTGGTCATGAAGATGTTGTCCCACAGCTTCTGAACAGCGTCTTGCTCGGGCATGCCCGGAAAAGCCGCGTCAGCCCACGCCGGGCAGGCGACTGCCGCCACGCACCATTTGACTTTGTTCTGCATTGTATATTTCATCAAGCGCTTGTTCGCCATGCCGGCGACTTTCTGCCATTGGGCAATGCGGGCGGGATCGGCGGGTTTAAGCAGGTCGGGGTTGGGGGCGTGCAGGTTGAGCACGTGGTGATTATCCAGGAACAGCTTTTCAGCGAAATCCACCTGGTATTCGGGATAGGTCTCAAAACTCTCATCGCGAGCTTCGAGAAAACGGCTGAGGGTGATCGCGTCGTCATTGAACACAAGTTGAATGTCGCCAACTCCTGCCTGATAGGCTTTCCTGGCGATCAGGCGCGCCAAGGGCAGCGCGTATTCGCTGAGGCGGATGGTGAGATTGTCGCCTTCGTGAAGATTGAGCCCGATCCGAACGAGCAGGTCTGCATATTTTTCCAAATTTTTATTTAAGTCCATAGTTATCATTCCTCCAGCACCAATTGTAGTATCAAAAGCCAAACAAATGGCAAAACTGACCATGGCCAAACTGACCATGGCATTTTATTGACGTCTTTCAAAGGCATATGGTATTATAGGTAAGCAGTACGCCGAATAATATTTACCTGTCCCTGACAGCAAAAGTAAGGAGAATAAGAAGATCAGCAGTAAACAAGAATATCGCATTAATGAACGAATCCACAGCGAAACCGTTCGCCTGGTTGACCAAAACGGTGAGAATGTTGGGATCGTCCCGATCGAAACGGCTCTTAGCCGCGCCAATGACGCTGGATACGACCTGGTAGAGATCGCCCCCAATGCCAATCCGCCTGTGGTCAAGATCATCAACTACAGTAAGTTCCTTTACGACAAAGAAAAAAAGGAACGCGAAGCCCGCAAAGCCCAGACAAAAATCGAGATCAAAGAGATCCGCCTGCGCCCCAAAACCAGTGACCATCACCAGGGTTTCAAAGTGCGCGATGCCCGACGGTGGCTGGAAGACGGCATGAAAGTGCGCGTTACCATTCGCTTCAGAGGGCGCGAGATCACCTATCCCGAACTGGCGCTGGAAGACCTGCGCGAAATCGCCGAGGAACTGAAGGACGTGTCCGATATCGAGCAACCGCCCAACATGGAAGGGCGGACGATGTTCATGATGCTCACGCCAAAAAAGAATTAGGCGTCTGCGGGATTCGACCAAAACCCAGCAAACTATCTGCAAAAAGCCGTTGACAGCGGCAATTTTCTGGTATAATCTGCTTTTGGTTTATTAACCAACGGCTGGGCACCTTACAGCCGTTGGATTTTCTTAGAGGAGTTTGATCGTGCCACGTAAACAGAGTAGTGGAAAATACAAATTGAAAACTCATAAGGCTACGTCCAAACGCTTCCGCACAACCGGTACCGGTAAGGTCGTACGGACCAAGATCGGCAAGGGTCACTTGCGCCGCAACACTTCCAAGCGGACCAAGTATCTGCTCGCCGAAACAGTCGCCGTCAATTCCAACGGACTGGTCAAGCATATCAAGCGTTTAGCGCCCTATATGAGCAAAAAGGACTAAGGACTGTCCTGTCGCAACCGTTTTAGTGTGGCTGCTGGGTGTAGTAACGAGATGGAAAATCTGACGCCCAGGGGACCGCAAAGGAGTAATGAATTATGGCAAGAGTAAAGAGTGGACCCTATCGCCGACGCCGTCATCAGCGGCTGATCGCCCATAACCGCGGTTATGAGGGTTCCTACAATCATTTGTTTAAACGTGCGAACGAAGCTTTCCTGCACGCGCAGTGGTATGCCTATAACGACCGCCGCAATCGCAAGCGCGATTTGCGCCGGCTCTGGATTGCACGCATCAACGCTGCAGCCCGCCTGAATGGCACCACCTACAGCCGTCTGATTGCCGCCATGCGCAGATCTGAGGTTATCCTCAACCGCAAAATGCTGGCTGATCTGGCTGTGCGCGATCCGAAAGCCTTCGCCAAAGTCGTCGAGATGGCGCTGGCTTAATCAAACCCCCGAAACCAAAAAATCCCGTGCCCAAACACGGGGTTTTTCTTTCAGTAAATTGAGTTTGCTCCCTTAAGATGCTTGACACCGAAATGTAAAACTTATAAAATATTAGTATAAAAATGGAGGTTTTATGAAAAAATTGCCGATTAGCTGTCCAGTTTGTCAGGGTCCTATGAATGTCTTGGCTTATTACTGCCCGGAGTGCGACGTCACCGTTGAAGGAGAATTTGTTCCTGAGGCGGATCCGCTGCAGAGGCTCAGTGATGAGCAGCGTATTTTCCTTCTCACCTTTGTCAGTTGCGAAGGCAAGCTTAATCGCATGGAAGAAGTCTACGGGCTTTCTTACCCCACGCTGAGAAATCGCTTGATGGAGCTGATTGAGACTTTGGATTATACGCCCACGCATCTTTAGGAATCCATATTTTGTGAACGAGCGGTTTAACAACCGCTCTTTTTATCTGCCTGGTAGTCTCTAAGGCACATTAAAGGAATCAAAAAGCTGGCAGTGTAAGCCAGCTTTTTGATTCAAAATCCTTTATTTCGGTTTAGTACATCCCACCGCCCTGGGGCATAGCCGGAGCGGCAGGTTCCGGAGCGGGGATATCGGTGATGAGCGCCTCAGTGGTGAGGATCATCGCAGCAATGGATGCGGCGTTTTCGAGCGCGCCGCGGGTGACCTTGGCGGGGTCGATGACGCCAAGTTTGACCATGTCGCCGTACTCTTCGGTCAGCACATTGAAACCGAGGTGCTTGTTCTTCTGATCAGCCTGGCGCTGGCGGACATTTTCCACGACAACCGAGCCGTCCTTGCCGGCGTTCTCGACGATTTTCTTCATCGGAATGGTCAGGGCGTTACGGACGATGTTGACACCGATCTGGGCGTCTTCCTGGTCAAGTGTGATGTCCTTGAGGACTTCCACAGCGTTCACGAGCGCCACGCCGCCGCCAGGAACGATACCTTCTTCAACAGCAGCGCGGGTAGCGGAAAGCGCATCTTCCACGCGGTGTTTCTTTTCTTTCAGCTCGGTTTCAGTGGCTGCGCCAACGCGGATGATGGCAACGCCGCCGGAGAGCTTCGCCAGGCGTTCCTGAAGCTTTTCGCGGTCGTAATCGCTGGTGGTGTTGTCGATCTCAACGCGGATCTGCTCAATGCGTCCCTTAATGGCATTGGTGTCGCCCTTGCCGCCGACGATGGTGGTATTGTCCTTGTCGATGGTGATCTTCTCAGCGCGACCGAGGTCTTCGATGGTCGCGTTTTCAAGCTTGCGTCCAGTCTCTTCCGAGATGACGGACGCGTTGGTCAGGATGGCGATATCCTGCAGCATTGCCTTGCGGCGGTCGCCGAAGCCGGGGGCTTTGACTGCCACAACGTTCAGGACGCCGCGGATCTTGTTGAGCACGAGCGCCGCGATGGCTTCGCCGTCAACGTCTTCAGCAATGATGACGATGTCGCGCTTGCCGACCTGGACCATCTTCTCGAGCAGCGGGACAATGTCGTTGGCTGCGGAGATCTTCTTGTCGTAGATCAAAATGTAGGGGTCCTGGATCTCAGCCTGCATGTGCTCGGGGTCATTCGGTCTCAAACTCGAGAGCCTTGGATTCCTCAACGGTGATAACGCCGTCTTTGCCGACTTTGTCCATCACGTCCGCGATCAGTGCGCCGATTTGCTCGTCCTGAGCGGAGATCGTGGCAACATTGCCGATCTCAGCTTTGGTGGTGATGTCGATCGCCTGGTTCAGGATCGATTCCGAAACAGCCTTGGCGGCAGCTTCGATACCGCGCTTCAGCAGCATGGGGTTGGCGCCGGCAGCGAGGTTCTTGAGCCCTTCGCTGACGATCGCGTGGGCGAGGACGGTGGAGGTGGTGGTGCCATCACCAGCAATATCGTTTGTCTTGGTGGCGGCTTCCTTCAGAAGCTGCGCGCCCATATTCTCGTAGGGGTCTTCGAGTTCGATTTCTTTCGCCACGGTCACGCCGTCGTGCGTGATGGTGGGGGAACCGTATTTGCGGTCGAGGGCGACATTGCGTCCCTTGGGACCCAAAGTGGTAGCAACTGCGTTCGCCACAGCATCAACGCCATTCTTCAGATATCGGCGT
>JAGVUP010000162.1 GCA_019136215.1 Chloroflexota bacterium
CCACCTCTTCTGCTTCGCCGATGACGAAGGCATCGATAAAATCAGCCATTGGTTCCGGATTAAAGCATGCCTGACCACCCGCGATGATAAGAGGATGCGCCTCTGTGCGTTGAGCTGCCAGCAGTGGGATGCCAGCGAGGTCCAGAACGTTGAGGGCGTTGGTGTAGAGAGACTCATAGGGCAGGCTGATGCCAACGACGTCAAAATCACTGAGCGGATGCTTGGATTCAAGCGAAAAGAGCGGTATATGATCCTGCCTGAGCCGGGCTTCGAGGTCGTGCCAGGGAGCGAAGGAACGTTCCGCGAGGATGTCGGGCTGCTTGTTGAGGATGTCGTACAAGATAGCCAAACCCAGATTGGGCTGTCCGATGTCGTAAATATCCGGAAAAACAAGACAGACGCGCGTTTGAACGGATTCCCAATCTTTGAGGACCTGGTTGTGTTCTCCGCCAACGTAACGACCCGGTTTTTCAACGTGGTAAAGGATTTTTTCGAGTTGATGAAGGTTAATTGTATTCAAATTTACCTGTCAAAAATAAAGTTCATGCTGAACATCCGCAAGCGTAATATCGCGGAAGTCGTTTTCAATTGAAGAAAGAAGCAGCGAAAGGTCACGGTCCAACTGAGCGCGGGATTGCCCGAGTTTCGCGATTTGGAGCACGGCAGTTTGCCAGCTATCCTGATGGGAGGCTTCGATGACGGAAAGATTGTGTCTTTTCAGTCGCGAAAGTAAAGGAGAAAGGATGGAACGCTTTTCCTTCAGGCTATGGCAGCCTGGCAACGAAAGCGTGAGACTTGCGATGAACCAAGGCATAAACTACTCTTGAGCTGCAACGGGATTTACGAGCGTTCCGATACCATCAATGTGCACGCTCACCTGGTCTCCAACCTGGCCCGTGAGGATGAGGTCGCCGGGTTCGAGCGTCATAATGGAACTGGCGTACATCATAAGCTTCTGCACGCTAAAAACCATCTCGCGGGTCGAACTCATCTGACGCAAAATGTTGTTGACATGGCAGGTGATGATCGCGTCTGTTGGGTCAAACTCGGTTTCGATCCAGGGACCAACCGGACAGAAGGTATCGAAACCTTTCGCCCGGGACCACTGTCCGTCCGCCCTCTGGAGGTCGCGGGCGGTTACGTCGTTGGCGATGGTATAGCCAAATACAGCCGAAAGTGCGTTGTCTTGTGTGAGCCAGCGGGAGCGCCTGCCGACCACAACCGCCAATTCAGCCTCATGTTCGACCTGCTTGCTCTGGGGAGGGAGGATGATCTTATCTCCGTTTGTGATGAGGGAGGAAGGCGGTTTCAAAAAAAGCAGCGGATAAGCGGGAACCTCCGTTTGCATTTCCGCGGCATGTTCCGGATAGTTACTGCCGACCGCGATGATCTTCGTAGGGAGGCAGGGGAGCAGAAGGCTGACCTCGGAAAGATCCCACGCCTCTTCGAATCGGCGAAATTCTCCAAAGGGATCGCCCTGAATAGCGCCGACCCTGCCTTCGCGGATCCAGCCATATTGGGGTTCTGAGTTATTTGTTTTGAATCGAATGATTCTCATTTTTCGATTATAATAGGTTTTCGCGGGCGGATAGCTCAGTTGGTCAGAGCGCATCTTTTACACAGATGAGGTCGCAGGTTCGAGCCCTGTTCTGCCCATTTTTTTATAATTATAAGCGAATGAAAGAAATTAGCGCCTCTTTGGCGCTGATTCATTAATTTTCCAGGAGCCCGATTTCCAACCAGTCCTGGTAAGCCTGCTCATCCTTCGGTATTCCGACTCTGGAGCAGTAGGTTTGATATTCACAATAAGAGCAATGATTTAAGTTGGTTGTGCGGATGAATTCATCTGGGGATAGCGACTTTATGGTGTGAATCAGGTTGGTGATGGTTTTGCGAAAATCGATGAGTTGTTGCGGTGAGAACTCAAAGATGATGGGATTGTCGGGAAAATCGGCTTCCCAATAGTACATGCTGACAGGTCGGGTCTTAGAATCGTTCGCGCTGACTGCCACGAGGGCGTAGACCATCGTCTGGATGCGGTTTTGGAGGCGAACGCGATTCAACAGGATGCGGGAAGTTTTCCAGTCGCAGATCTGAATCGCGTCATCATCAAGATGGAGCAAGTCAAACTTGGCAAGCAGCAGATTGCCGCCCAGCGCAATCTGCTGGCTGTGTTCCGGATATTGGTTTGGGAGAATCTCCGAGTAAGGGCTGGCAAGGAAGCGCTCAAGCCAGCGGGAGACGCGGGCATCGGGAAAGGCTTCCGCGCATGAACGCAACAACTCTGCATCAATGCCCAGGAAGTATTGATGGATGAGCGAATGGAGCATTGAACCGGCAGCCTGATCCAATTCAAAAGAAGCACTGCGTGCGGAGAGAGGCGAAGGCCAGGGCAACTTACGGATATAGCGGAGCATAAAGCTGAAACGGCAATTCTGAAATGCCTGAAGGTTGCTCTGAGAGAATACAAAGCCTCTTGGAAGTATCTCAGACATGATGGCTTCCTTCCAACAGCGCCTGATAGGCGAGCGCGGGCTTTCCGCTGCCGCGCCCTGTGTTATAGGAAATCGTCAGCGAGGATTTCGCGCGGGTGATTCCGACGTAGAACAAGCGCAAACGGTCGCGAATAACTTTGTTGCGGTCTTCCAGCTTTCCAATGCCCGGATAAGCCGGTGGCGCATCGCTGGAAATTACTGACGCGAGCTCAGCCAATATTTCTGCTTGAAGATTCCGCCTGTCAGCGATGAACCACTTTTCGCTGATGAAAGCATCAGTGTCCGCACCGGACGGAAAGTCGTAATTATTAACAGAGGTGAGAAAGACCTTGTCCCACTCCAGCCCCTTGGCTTTGTGGCAGGTGCAGAGAATCACCTTACCTTTGTAGAGATCAGGGTTAAAGGTGTCTTCAGTTTGGGTGACGCTGAAAAACTTGCGTTCATTTTTGGCGATGTCGGTGAGAATTCCGATGAAATCCAGCGGGGACCATTCCGGGTGGCTGTCCATCTGCGTTTTGATGTATGCCGAGGCTTTGTGGACAGTCGCCAGTTCAAAAGCCTCAAGCGGGAGGTCCTGGGCGATGACCAGCATCAATTGGTCAAAGGGAAGGTAAACAGCCTGATGCCAACGCAAGACCGCAGCGCGGAAATCCGCGAGCAGACTCGCGGCTGCTTCTTCCCTATCGTGGAAGGAGGTTAGAGTGTCCTCTTCGTTTGGATAGAAAAAGTCCTCCAGTCGATCGAGCTGATTGAACCAAGCCAGGGCGGTGGCAACCTCGCTGTTCAGCGCAGCATCGTCCCGCAGATGACGGTAAAAAACACGAATGGCTCTTGCGGCGACTTTCTGGTCGAGCGGGTAAAAAATCAGCTTAAGAAGATTGACGACGCTGCCAATGGTTTCCTGCGTTTCACGCGGGACGTTCATGAGTACGTCCACATAATCGATCTTATGCACTTTAAAAACATTGGCGATGTCGCTGACACGGCTGTTTAAGGAGGCAAGCACGGCAACTGTATCCTCAGGATGGCGATTTAGCCAGGCTTTCACATCTTTGACGATGAAGTTAAGTTCCTCTTCGGAGGAAAAGGGTGTGGAAATCATGCTCAGTGAGTCCGGAAGTGTGGCAGGGTTTTGTTGCGGGTCATTCGCGCCGGTCGGTATGATGGTCGGGTAGCTGAGGGAATCGCGGACGTCCAGATTGGGGTGGCTGGTTTGGACCCAATGGTTGAGGCGGTTTGCGAGGTCAATAATAGCCTGGCAGGAACGTCCTGATTCAGGCAGGTCAAGCGAGAGGACATCTGGACGGGAAAGAAATTCCTTGAGGAGGCGCGGGTCAGCGGTGGTAAAGCTCTGGTAAATTGCCTGGTTTGGGTCGCCGACCCTGACCCAATTGCCGGACTTTTCCGTTATCAGGCGGAGGATGTCTTGCTGCTGTTTGCTGGAATCCTGGGCTTCATCTTCCAGAATAAAGGGCCAGCGGTGCGCAAGTTGGGCAACCAGTTCATTGTCGGTACGAAGGCATTTCCAAGCGAAATAGATAAGGTCCTCGAAATCCACCGCCCCGAGCAGTTTCAGACGGTCCTGGTAGGCGGTGTAGAGATCCGCGAGCACCTGGAAAAGCGGCGTAACTGGGCGGGTTCGCAGGCGCTGCGCCAAATCCGCGGGCAGCAAGCCTTCATTTTTGGCTGACCGGATGAAGCTGACCGCAAGCTCCTTGAGGAGTTTGGGTATGCCTCCATCCGGCGGACGCATTTCCTTATCGGCTTGTTTGGCAGAGAGATCGTCTTTTAGCAGTTGGCGAAAGAAAGCTTCACGACTGGTCAATTGATCCTGACAAAGATCATCGAGGATTTCATCCGATTCGCTGTCGTCGAGGATGCGAAAGTCATTCCCAAGCCCGGCGAGCTCCGGGCGTTCGCGGATGATATCGCCAGCCAGACTGTGCAATGTGCGCACGCGGTAGCCGTAGCCCTCGAGCAGTCCGTACTCGCGGACGATCCTGCCAATGCGACTGGTAAAGTTATCAGCGGCAGAATTAGAAAAGGTGACGACCAGAATCTCCTGGTCTGGTTTTAAATCCACCGTGAGCAGCAGCTTGGCTGCCAAATGAGAAAGCGTCCAGGTCTTTCCGCTGCCGGGTACCGCAGAAATCCCCATAAATCCTGAGCGGTATTCGAGTACTTTTTTCTGCGATTCGCGCAGGGTTTCTTCAGCCATTCTGATCCTCCCTCAACGCGGACCGGAAAAGGTTTTGTGCCCAGGTGAGCAGCAAGCCGCGCTCTTCCGTGCCGCCTTCGCTGTAGGTGGAGGAGCAGAGATGCACCTGACCGCTGCAGCGGAGCAGCAAGCCGCTGAGCGTCCGCTGCAGGTTGAAATGCGCGAGCTCAACTTCGTTATCCGTCGTCCATTTTTTGCCGGACTGCCACTGGCGGTTGAGCACATAGGGATGTGTGAGAGGCTGCTCGAGCCTTTCGTACCAGCCTTTACTGCCCAGGTTGAGCCAGAATTGGTGCCTTACGGGACGGTTTTGCATTAGAAAAGTCATCACCGGACTGATGAGCACGCCCGGTTCACCGACGATTTCATCATCAGGCAGGTAGAGAGCGGAAAGCAAGCCCTGACGGAGCGAGCGATAGTATTCCTTGCCAAGGAATGACGCGTCCGCTTGCGGATCGGCTGACAGGGGAAGTTTGAATTTTTGGTAACTTTCAATGAGTCGCGCTGTATCTTCCCCGGCTAACTGGCTTTCGGCAAAACCAAACCCAGGCTGGGAAAGAACGTCTGAAAACAAGCGGCTGATGAAGTAATCCAAAGGCTCGTCCGGATCTGATGAGGCAAGCCATGAACGCAGGGTTTCATAGCGATGGGCGACATCTTGCGGAATTCGGACAGAGATCTCCTCCGGGAGATCCTCAATCAAAGGCAGGGTTGTTACACGGTTGTCATCGCTGATTGCCTGTTTCAGGAGGAGGTGCGAACGCAGAGGATCCAGACGGGGGATAGCAATCGATAGCGCCGCCTGGGTCTGAAAAAGATCGGGCGGCATCTGCCATGCCGGATAAGCGAGCGACGCCAGCGTCAGGACGGTCTGGACGTGTGGGTTGGCGTTCAGGGCGAGGGAGGGTCGCAGTGTCTGTACGGGAATGCCTGCCTTCCCAAGGCGGCGCGAGAGCTCAAAAACCAGCGGGTCGCTCAGAAATGGCGAAAGGACTGCAATCTCATGCGCGGGAGTGCCGTTTTGGACGAGTTCGCTGATTTCCTGGCAAACATTGTAGAGCAGTTCCGGGAAGAACCGTGGCTGCGCTTGCGGGATGAGCAGCGCTGCTGAGAGCGTGGAAAGCGGCAGCTTTTGAAAAGGCGTAGAGCTGATTTGTTCAATCACTGCCTGGATGGGAGGCGGGCTGACAAAGTTTTGGTCAAAGCGAAGCGCGATGTCCGCGGTAGTGCTGAGGGCAGAGGCTGAGATCGGGTCCGCACCGAGAAAACTGCGTAAACCTCCGCCTTCATCCATGATGACAAGTGATGATTCCAAATTTTTTGTCCACGATTTGACGATATCGTGCACATAGGGCGGGTCTTCTTCGGCGTTGTCGTAGATAAGATGCTGATATTGGGTTTGGAAATACTTCTGGAAGGTATTATTCTGCCAGAGGATGCCGCAGAAGAGCTCAACCTGCAGCGAGAAATCCAACAGATTGTTCTCCAGGCAGTACGCGCGGAAGGCGTTAACTGCCAATTGAACGTCATCATAGGCGTTAACTGCCAATTGAACGTCATCATAAACAACAAGCTGGGATGCATCCCCGTTCCAGGCGGTTTTGAGTCTCCGCGCGAGCGTGGTATGCGGAAAGCCAACAATGGCGGACTTGTTAAGATTATCCAGCAACTGGCTGAAAAGACGATTGCGGGTGAGCGTGATTGCGGCAAAGTGACCCCGATCGATGAGCGGATCGACGATTTGCGCCATGTAATACTGCGCCGTTTCGAGCGTGAGGAAGCGGGGAGGTTCGAAGGGATGCTGGAAAACCTTATGGCCGGCGATAAGCGTCCAAAAGAGAGCGATCATTCGCCGGATGATGCTGCTCATCGTCTGTATACTCACTTTTTTTGATGGAGGCAGGATGGTATCCCGCAAGTATTCCTGATAAGGAGGCGTTTTAACGCGGCGCTCGTTTTTCCTGAAGAGGCAGGACCGCTCAGGAAAACGTGCCGGCAGGCGACAAAGTCGGCAACCTGTTCGCGTGAATCTTCAGATTTCCCGGGTACTTCATCCAACATGATAAGAGAATTATAAAGCATTGAGTAAAGGCGGATTCTATGACTGAAAGGTTGGGAATTGGTATAATCCTGGTGACAATTTGACAGGAGAAAAACATGCCATCATCCCTCACCCCATTTTTTAACGCGAAAGGCGTGGCAGTTTTGGGCGCCTCGACCAACCCGCGAAAGCTCAGCTATGGGATCCTTGAAAACCTGCTGGCGCATGGTTATAAAGGCGAAGTTTATCCCGTGAACCCCAACGCGACCGAGATATTGGGCAAGAAGGTCTATCCTTCCATCGCAGAAGTGCCTGACCCGGTCGAATTGGCGGTGGTGGTGCTGCCTGTAACGATGATCATGGAAACCATAAAAACCATTGGCGACCGGGGAGTTAAAGCCGTCGTTATTATCACTGGCGGTTTCAAGGAGCTGGGCGAAGAAGGCGCGAAGGTTGAGCTGGCAGTCAAAGAATTAGCGCGCTCCTACGGGATGCGGGTGGTGGGTCCCAACTGTGTGGGAACGATCGACATGCGCACCGGCTTGGATTCCACCTTTATCAGAGGGATTCCACCTGCCGGACCTATCGCATTTATTTCCCAATCCGGAGCGATTTGCGGTGGGGTGATAGATTTCATCATCAATTCAAAAATTGGGTTTTCTCACTTTGCCAGCCTGGGCAATGAAATGGACGTGACGGAATCGGATATGCTTGAATACTTCGCGGAAGATGAAAACGCGAAGGTAATTGCCATGTACGTGGAGGGCATCCAGGATGGACCCCGCTTCATGGAGGTGGCAAGGCGCGTCTCAAGGAAAAAACCGATCGTTTTCCTAAAAGCTGGCAAAAATGATGCCGGCGCGAAGGCGGTCAGCTCACATACCGGATCACTGGCTGGCTCATACGCAGCTTACCAGGCAGCCTTGGATCAATCTGGTGTAATAGAAGTCGATACGATCAATCAGCTTTTCAATGTGGCGTGGGCGCTCGGGACGCAACCGCTGCCAGCGGGCAAGCGCGTGGCGATGACCACCAACGCGGGCGGTGCGGCAGCTTTGGCAGCCGACAGCCTGGCGTTTAATGGCTTTGAATTGGCGAAAATCGCGCCTGAGATCCAGGCAAAACTGCGAACGAAGCTCAACCCGAGCGCGCAGGTCTCCAACCCTGTGGACATGCTCGGTTCAGTCAGCCCGGAAGATTATCTCTGGAGCCTTTCAAACCTGGATGAGGACGATGGCGTGGATGTGCTTTTGCCCATTCTCGTTCCCCAAGCCCTGGTGGACACGCTCGGCGTGGCGAAGGCGTGGATTGAGGTCAGTAAAAAGACAAAAAAGACTTTGCTCGCCTGCCTGATGGGAGAGCGCAGCACGCTCGAATCCGAGCAGGCTCTCAACCTTGCTGGGGTTCCGGTTTACACTTTTCCGGATGAGCCCGGGCCTGTGCTGAAAGCCATGGACAGTGCCAGGAAGTATCTGAATCGCTCGGATTTTGATCCCGTGCATGTGGATGACGCTGACCGGCTCAAGATGGCTGAGGCGCTCGCGCTGACCGGCAATGCGCGTTCGGTTGGAGAGTATGAGACCAGAATGATGCTGGAAGCTTATGGCATTAAAAACGTGCCGGGAGACCTGGCAGTCAATGTTGATGAAGCGGTCACTGTTGCTGAAAAAATTGGTTATCCGGTGGTGATGAAAATCGTGTCCGAAGACATTCTGCATAAATCCGATTCGGGCGGCATTGCCCTGAACATCAGGAATGCGGAACAACTGCGTGAGGAATACAACGCGATGATGCTTCGGATCGCGAAGAATGAGCCCCAGGCGCGCATCCGCGGCGTGATGATCGAAAAAATGGCTGCAAAAGGGCTGGAGGTGATCGTCGGGATGCGGAAGGACCCGACATTCGGTCCTTTGATGATGTTTGGCATGGGCGGCACAATGGTGGAGCTGCTGAAGGATATCAGTTTCAAGGTGGCTCCGCTCAGAGGCGAAGATATCGATGAAATGATCGAAAAGACACTGGCTGGCAAACTTTTAAAGGGCTACCGAGGATCGGCAAGGGCGGATATCAAAGCCGTCAAAGATACGATCGCGCGCCTCAGCCAACTCAGCCTGGATAATCCGGAAATACAGGAGATCGAGATCAATCCTCTGATCGTCTATCCGGAGGGAGAAGGCGCGATTTCGCTTGACAGCCGCGCGATCATGAAGGAAAAGTAGAGGACAATACTTGGAAGAGTCAGTGAAAACGCTGACCCTGTATTATTCAGAAAGAAAGACATGTTGCAGACAAATGAGTTTTCGGGAAAAGTTGTCCTGGTGACCGGAGCAAGTCAGGGGATTGGGTTGGAAATCAGCCGGCAATTCGCGCAATTGGGTGCGGAAGTGATCATGGTGGCACGCCATGAGGAAAAACTGGCGCAAGCAAAGGCAAAGATCGAACCAAACGCGAAGGTTCACATCCGCGCTTGTGACCTTTCGGACCGGGAAAATATACGAGATCTTTTCCGTTTAGTCCGCGAGGATTTGGGGCGGATCGATGTGTTGGTCAATAACCTCGGAGCGTTTTCCGAGAAACTTGAATGGAACGCGATTGATCATGAATTATGGATGAAAACACTCGATACCAACACGCTGAGCGCTTATTTCTGTATGGTTGAGGCAGCAGATATCATGGTTGCGAATGGGATAAGCGGAGCCATCGTGAACATCGGCTCATCTTCGGCTTTACAACTGAAGCGAGGAAGGCTGCATTATTCTGTATCAAAAGCAGCTTTACATACGCTGTCGCGTGTTGCAGCGCTGGACCTCGCTAAGCACCAAATCCGGGTGAATGTAGTTTCTCCAGGACCTACCCAAACCGAAGCGGTTGACCAGCGGATGAAAGACCCGGTGCAAAGAGAGCAGGAGGAAATCCGGCTACGCAAAATCCCTTTGGGCAGATACGCCTCTACTGCAGATATTGCAAACGCGGTGGTGTTTCTCAGCTCCTCAAAGGCGCAATTTATTACCGGCGCGATCCTGCCCGTGGATGGTGGTTATACCATCGGCGAGACCGTGTAGTGGTTTTGAGGGAAGAGACGATCTGATGTGGGGAAACAAAAGAGCCGACCTTTTTTAGTTCTTTGGCAAACCATCCACTCAATCTTGCAGTTCAGGTGGCATTAGCTCATTACGTTGTATACTTGCATTGTGATTGCTTTTTCGCTCATAAATAGCTTTGCTGTTACTCAATAATTTCATATAGGCAATTACAATGATTATTATAGAATAGTCTAGAGGTAAACAGTAGGTTACCCTAATATAATTGTCTGGAGGTCAAAATTTATCGGTACATGAGAAAGATTGTGTTTGGTGAATGGATTCAATCGGAACTGGAAAAGCGAGGTTTGACTATAGCAGACCTGGCAAGGCTCGGTAATACGTCTTCGTCTACTTTGTGGCGAATCGTGAGAGGAGAGCGCAACGCCGGTATAGATTCGGTACTCGCAATCGCGCGCGGACTGAACCTATCCCCGTTCGAGGTGTTCAGCCGCGTGATAGGGCAGCCAATGGGCGTGCATTACGCGCAAGAGGAGCAGGTGCTGTCTATTTTCCGGAGGTTTCCTGAAAGCGAGAAGCTCCGGACTATCGCTTATATGGAGGGCGTTTTGACGCTTCTCGATAAACAACGAGATCGATAATTAGGTTGAAAATTTTGACGCGAAATAACTTGGCTTAAATCATCGTCCCCTCCGCAGGGCTGTCAGTAGGTAGTTAGGTCTTTTGTGATCGAGGGTGATGGAATTATAGAACGCGTGTTCTATGAACGCAAGAGGTCAAAACATGACAATATTTCAGGCATTGACGGGCGGAAATGGCAACCTGTAAGCTGTGTAATAATTCTGGCTTCTTCCTGAACCCAGATAATGCAGGGATTTGTCCCAGTTGCGCTAAAGATTTTTATCCGCATGCTGTCGAAACGCAACAAAAATTCAATGCGTTGCTGCATGCTCTTGACGCGGAACCGCCTCCGGCGCCAATCGTCGCTTTATCATTCTTTGAGCAAGCAATGCGCCTCGGGGAAGAAATGGTATCATGGGAGGAAAAGGGTATTAATCTTTTTTCGGTAAAACCAACCGAAACCTTGAAGAAGCTAAAAAGATTTCATCAGGAATACATCGACGAACATAAACAAATCGCCAGAAAACAAACTGAAGCGATCGTATCCTCTGGCGAAGTGCCAGCATCATTTCTCCGCTTGCTTTCATATTTTGTAAAGCCGCGGACGTTATATTCTATATTATCGCCTGGTTGGAATCTCGCATGGGAAACCATGTTGGGTGAACAACCAAAAGCCGTCCTTGATCAGTTTATCGCTAAAGGATATTTGCGCGAAGCAACGCCAAAAGAGAAAACGGAACTCAATCTTACAGTTGCTCAACTTAAAGAGCTTCTCCGTCGCAATGGTGAAAAGCCAACTGGTAAAAAAGAAGACTTATTAGAACAAGTCATCAACAAAGTTAACATTGAGACCATATCTTCTCTCTGGCAGTACAATGATGTGTACGTTTGCTCCGAAAAAGGGTTATTAATCGCAAATAAATATCTGGACGAAGAGCAGACTGAAAAACAAAAAGCTTTCGATGAATCCATTGAGCAATTAAAACGCGGCGACTTGTCGGGCGCGTCAAAAACATTCGTGAAATTTTACTCTCGATATAAATACCCCGACCCAGCTCCGGTCTCAATAGGCTATAACATCTCAACAACACCTATGGCAGAGAGTGTCGAGCGCAGTCTGAGAGCAATTGTAGGAGAGCAAGCTTCGCGGGAGTTTGAAGAAGATGCTGTTCTGATGGAGCTGGCGAGAGAGCTTTGGAGCCCCTATAGGAGTGAACTTCCAAAACTATTTGGCTCTTATGACATCCTCATAAAGAAAACCAGGAGAATTGACACGCCTGAGAACCAGAAGGCAGGCTTTTACAAAGGACTGCATTATACAGATTACGTAGAGATGATCAATCAGCACAAAAGAGAAGGGCAGTATGAAAAGGCTCTCGAAGATATTCTCGGTTGTATTTCCGTAATCGAAAAAGAAGAATCATTTATTCCGCCCTGGTATTACAAACAAGCCGCTATAGTCTATCGAAAACTTAAGCGAAAAGATATGGCTGAAAAATATGATTATAAGTACGAGCGAATAGTTCTATCGAACCAAGAAGAGCACGAACGTCGGGTGGAGGAGTTGCCAGAAGAAGAGCGCAATAGATGGTACCCCGATGGTTATCCCGAGAATCAGGAAGTAAAAAGGCTGAGGAATAAGGGAATAATAGATATTTAGAGGTAAGCTATGATTATCTGCAAGAAATGCGAACACGACAATCCAGACCCCGCTCGGTTTTGTGAGAAATGCGGCGAGAGTTTCGCCGGCGTCAAGGCAGAGACTTGGGGAGTGTGAGCATAGTTGAGACCGGACGCTTTAATGAATTTGGGTGCGGAATGCATCCGCTAATCAGAGTAATTAAACCCCAATATATGGTGGTTACAAGGCAGATTAAAACAAAAGAGCCAACGAAGGGATTCGAACCCCCGACCGGGCGCTTACGAAGCGTCTGCTCTACCGACTGAGCTACGTTGGCGTGGGGGCGATTATACCAGATATTTTCCGGATAATTTGTAAGAAAAACTACAAAGGTTCTGTTTCACTTTTCGATAGAATTTAGAAAAAGGCAGTGATCGAGAGCATATCATTGACTTTGCACTTGAGCAATTGTACCCAATTATCTGAGCCGTGAGTTGAAGAAAA
>JAGVUP010000221.1 GCA_019136215.1 Chloroflexota bacterium
GAGCGACCTCCCCCTCACCCAGGAACCGCTTTGGAAGGAACTCCAAAAGGACCCGGACGAAGATCCGCTCACGGAAGAAGCCCTGCGCGTCATCCGCAAGGAAGGACGCGCCTCCGTCTCCATGTTGCAGCGGAAATTGCGTATTGGCTACACACGCGCTTCGCGTTTAATTGAAAAACTCGAAGAAAAAGGCATCATTGGCGCAGCCCATCCTCAAACGGGCACGCGCGAGGTCCTGGATTGGGGCGATTACCCCCCACTGAAGGAAGAATAAGTCCAAAAAGCCAGGATCTGCTCAAGATTGAAGATTAGAAACTCCAACTCAACAAGCTGTGGCAAACAGATTTCTTCTGCGTATAATTAGTTGGTGCATCAACTATACTTTGCGCTTTTTTGAGGAAATATGAAGGATTTCAACAACCGAACCCCCGACTGGGTCAAGAACGCAGTCTTTTACCAGATCTTCCCCGACCGCTTTGCCTGGAGTTCGCGTGTGAACAAACCCGGGCTTTTTGAAAAATGGGACAGCCTCCCCACTGTCCATGGTTACAAAGGCGGAGATCTGATGGGCGTCTATGAAAAGCTCGATTACCTGGAAGACCTGGGAATCAACGCCATCTACTTCAACCCGATCTTCCAATCCGCTTCAAACCACCGTTACCATGCCCACGATTATTACGCAGTGGACCCCCTGCTGGGCGGCAACCAGGCCTTCCAGACCCTGCTGAAGGAGGCGCATCAACGCGGCATCCGCATTGTTTTGGACGGTGTTTTCAATCATGCCAGCAGAGGCTTCTTCCCCTTCCACCACATTCTTGAAAGCGGTCCGGATTCCCCTTACTTGAATTGGTTCCACATTCACGATTTTCCGCTCAACGCCTACCAGGGCAAGCCGAATTACGAATGTTGGTGGAATCTGCCCGCGCTGCCGAAATTCAACACCGAAAACCCAATCGTCCGGCGCTACATCATGGACATTGCCCGCTACTGGATCGAGCAGGGAATTGACGGCTGGCGACTGGACGTACCCTTCGAAATCAGAACGCCGGGTTTCTGGGAGGAATTCCGCGAAGTGGTCAAGACCGCCAACCCCGAAACCTACATTGTCGGCGAAGTCCCCACAGAAGCTCAGGAATGGCTCAATTCCGGCGATAAGTTCGACGCAGTGATGAATTACCAGCTCACCCATGCCGCGGTTGGCTTTTTTGGCGGGGATTCTTTCGACCGTGAACTTGCCAAAGGCATGATGGGTTTGGAAGAGCCCCGGACGCTTAGCGCAGAAGCCTTTGCCCGCCGGACGAGCGATCTGCTCCAAATCTACCCCAAGGAATTTGCCTATGCGCAGCTAAACCTGCTCGACAGCCACGATATGCCCCGCTTCCTCAGCCTGATGAAAGGCGACGCCGACCGCTTAAAGCTGGCTTACATCTTTTTGCTGACGTATCCGGGCGCGCCTTGCGTGTACTACGGGGATGAAGTCGGGCTGGATGGCGGCAAAGACCCGCTCTGCCGCAAGAGCTTCCCCTGGCGCGAAGAGGAATGGAACCTCAGGCTGCGGGACGCCATCAAGGAAGCTGTCACCATCCGCCACGCCATACCCGCCCTGCGCACAGGCTCCTACGAGCCGATTTACGCGCGGGAAGGTGTGCTGGCTTTTTTGCGCCGGGACGAGTTGGACAGCGTGTTGGTCGTTTTGAACAATACCAACGCGCCTCAAAAGCTCAGCCTCCCCACAGGCAGCGTCTACGAAGAAGGCGCGGAGCTTCAGGATCAATTGAGCGACAGCCACTTCCTTGTTCAGCAGCAGCAAATCCCCGACCTGACAATCCCCGCGATGAGCGCGATGATTTTGGTGTAAGCTCAGGCTGTGCTTCTCAAATCAGATTGATCACGGAATATTCCATCATAATCACCCGGTGTGCGGGTGGTTCACATGGATCAAGTCTTATCTTTCAGAGGTTGTTCGAAGAGATTCGGACAGCCTCTTTAATGTATGAACCAGGTCAGGAATGGGAAAATTCCAAGCAATCTCTGCAAAATCACGGGCAGTATTCTGAGCGCCAAAATTCCGCTCAGGGCGCCAACCAGCCACCCCACCAGGACGTCCGAGAAATAATGCAGACGCAGCGCCACGCGCGACCAGCCGACCAGCACTGCCCAAACGAGCAAAACGCAAAACCACAGCGGCTTTCCAAGCCCCAGCCCCATAAACGCGATCGTCATCGCCCGGGCGGCATGCCCCGAAGGGAAAGAGTGCGGATCAGTGACGCGGTAGATACTGCCCCATTCGCCCTCTGGTCGAGGTCTACGCAGCAAAAATTTGATACCAAGCACGATTACCGCCAGGCAGCCCAAAGCGAGAGCCCAGAGGATTGCGGTACTGCGGATCGTTCCCCTGCCAAAAAACCAAACCAGAGCCAGCCCGATCAGCCAATACCAGGAATCGCAGCTATGCCCAATCACCGCGCCGAGTGAATGGGCGGGTCCTTTTTCGTCCCTGAGCGCCAGACGCGCCGAAATTTTTTCATCCAGTGTCAGGATTTCTTGAATCAGGCTCATTTTATTCCTGTTTAGCGCGCAAAAAACGGAATCGCAGCTATCGCCCCGAACGCCGCCAACACCATCAAAGCTCCCAGCCAGACCTGCTGTTTTGTTCGGCTGTCCGCCAGCCTTGCGCCGGCTTCAACCCGCCGGAACACCAGCAGCGGTCCCGCCATGAAAGCAAAGAAAAAACCTGCCAGCAAGCCCCCCAGATGTCCCCAGTTATCCGTATTGCTGCCGGGTGAAATGCCAATAAAGAGATTTAACACCAACACGAACGCCAGGTTCATTAAAATTCCTTGGCTTTGTTTCCCAAACACGCCGCGATTCTGCCAGATAAAGACGCCTTCAGCGGCAAGCAGCCCAAAAATCGCGGTTGACGCCCCGAGGGAATTGAAGCGGCTCAGGGCAAACGAAAGCACATTTCCGCCAAACGCGCTGAGCACGTACAGCATAAGGAAACGCCCTCTGCCATAAAAAGGCTCGATCTGCCGTCCGAGCATGCTCAGAGCGTACATATTGAACATCAGGTGAATCAGGCTGGAATGCAGCAGCGCTGGTGTCAATAAACGCCAGAGTTCCCCCGCGAGGATGCCGGCGTTGATCTTTCCAAAAAACACGAAAAGCAGGTCCAGTCCGTAGATGCGCCGCATAACCTGTTGAACAATGTAAACCAGCACGGTCAGAGCCACGAGGGCGTAGGTCACCCAAGGGAAGTCCGGCTTCTTCCAGGCTGCGGGCTGAGGCTTTCTTTCTGGCGGTGGGGGTGTCGGAAGCTGCGCTTCAGGCTGGGACGAAGCTTCGGGGCTGGTTTCGGGCGGGTAATGTTCGCTCATAAATCAACCTTGCGGGGTGTCGTGCGCATGTGCTCCGCGCGGATGATCGCCTGAATGTCCTCGATCGTTTTGTCGAGGTGGTCTTCGGAATTGATCACGAGATAATCAAACTGTTCGATCATCGCGTATTCCTTTTCCGCCGTCTGAAAACGGATTTCAAGCTCCTCTGGCGTTTCGCTTCGGCGTTCAAGCAGACGGTTCACCCATTCTTCGCGGGTGCTGGCGGTCAGAAAGATCAGGATCGCATCCGGGCATATCTTGCGGATGGTCATCGCGCCCTGCACATCCAGCCGCATGATCACATCCTTCCCGGAGGCAAAAGCTTCACGCACCTGCGATTTTGGAATGCCTTTGTAATCCGAATAGACTTTGGCATGCTCCAGGAGCTCCCCCGCCTCGATCATGGCTTCAAAGGTCTCGCGTGAGACAAAAAAGTAATCCCTGCCTTCGACTTCCTCCGGTCTGGGCGGACGAGAGTTCATCGTGATCACAAAGTGGGTGTCTGGATTGGTTTTTCGCAGCAGCCCAACCACGGCGTCTTTCCCGATGCCCGAAGGACCTGAGATGACAATGAGCAGTGGATTGGCAGGTGGGGTTCCGAATTGCATGGCAGGTTTCAACATCCCTTCTTATTGGTTCCAACCATTATAAATGAGAAAAGCGTTTCCAATCAGACGCGGTCCCGTGTTCAGACCGGATCATCGATCGCCCGCCGGGATTAATTCAACAGGTCCAGGAGCTGATTAAAATTGCGCACCTTTCGGATTACCGCCAGGAATTGGTTCAGCCTCGTGCAGCGCGCGCGCAGTGCCTGCACGGCAGGTCCCACCGGATCCGCGCCCGCAGCCCCTCCTCCCGGCGTGTCGTTATATGACCCATAAAAGGCAAAGTAAGCCTGGTTGATCTTGCGCAGACGATAGCCGTTTTCCCAGAAGAACAAGCGTCGGGCTTCCATGTACCGCTCCGCCTGGTCCGCCCGCCCTGCCGCGAGCAAGGCATCCACGCTTACTCTCGTTTCGCGCATTTCCGCCCGGAAGTCAAAGCGGTCGAGCGCTTCGGCTCCTTCCGCCAGGACGGTGGTGTAAGCGGGCATCGGCAGGAAGTATCGCGGTGTCCGTTCGGGGTAATAGGCGATGATCAGGTCCAGCCCGATCTCCTTGCCTGCCAGCGAGGCGGTGGTTTCGTTGATCGTCCGCATCTCAGAATTGACGCCGTACCGGATCCCAAGCGGGAAAAACGTCAGATAATTGTGGATCCACTCATGCGCGATGGTCTCCGTCAGCCAGTTCAGGCTGGTGGTGCGCGTGACCATTGTGGGATAAGCTCCGATCCCCCCGACCGGTTCCACCAGAGCGGAAAGGTCGTAATCCTGGTAGATACCGGTCTCGATCGCGTCTTTTTCGACCGCGTCGAGCCCGGCTTTGAGGCTGAGGCTGAGGTCCGTGCGGATCTCCGTCCGAGGAGAGATGATGAGGTTCAAAGGGAGGTCTGAGATCTGGTAGAGCACCGGCGGCAGCACCTGCCCGCCCACGCCAAAACCAGCCCTTGCCAGGGTCAGTTCGGTCTGATTCTGCAGCGCCGCTTCCGCCAGCCTCGAAAGGCGTTCATAGCCTGGTTTTGTCTGGTCCAGCCGCGTTTTAGCCGTTAGCGTGAGGGCTTCGCGGTCTCCGTCGCTTGCGTTCTGCGCGTTGAGCAGGTCCTGTTCGAGATTGATGACCTCCTCAGTCCGCGTCAGCCAGGTCTGGACGAGCTCCGTTTGTTCTCCAGGCGCAAGAAAACGCTCAAATTTGAGCGAAGCAGTGACCGCCTTGTTGAAAAGCGCGCCTGCTTCCCACGCGACGAAATCAAACTCAACACCTCGGGTGTAGCGGCGCAGTCCGTCCAGCGGGTTGACGGACTCCACAGCAGAGCCCGCAACCAGCAGCGCGATTGCAACCGCGAGCGCCAGGCAGCGCAGCCATCTGACCAGCGATTTCAGGGATCTGTCTTCAGCCATGCAGCAATTCTAACACCAGCCCCAAACTCCGCCCACCCCGCCCGGCGTGTACACCCCCTCGTACGGATGGAGCCTCACTCCATTCGCAATAGTTCATTGAGGAGAAAGCGTTTTTTGGGGCACTAATTTAATGACCGCAAAAGCAGGGTCCGCGAGGGAATCCCATTCATAAACTTGAAATAAGTAAAAACCAAAGAGCGCTTTTTAGAGCGCCCCTTGGTTTATTCTTGCCGATGATCCCTTATCTTTGGATCATCGGCAATGCCAAAGGAAAGAGGGGCGGATTTTCATACTCTATCTGAACACCGCAAAACTCGCGTGTAGCACCTTCCGGCGGCAGATAGATTTCAAGCCAATACAGCCAATAATCGGTATTGAAAGTAACATCATTGATCTGGAACCATTCATCGTGCCAACCCTCGCCAGATTGTGTTAATTCAATTTGTTTCACTTTTTCTGTGTCTGGGCTACCATAATGCCTTCTCCATAACACCACATAGACAGAACCGGACGGATCTTTAACAGTATTCCTGTAAGTCAAAAAAATAAAGCTACCTTTCAGAGACCGTTGAAAAACAAGCCCCAAACCCTTCCACTGACCCAACATTCATGGTTTAATTAATCCATCCTGCAAACGAAAGGCGATAGGCACAGATGGGAAACCCACGATACAT